>JASHOC010000060.1 GCA_030041305.1 Acidobacteriaceae bacterium | reverse complement strand
GTTCAATCTGTTCCCGGGTCGATTTAAGAACACTAGAATCTTCGCAGTATTTCGGCTGCGCAAAGCGGACCGGTCGGCTCCTCCTCATGTTTGAAGTAGGCGAAGACCTCGCCCTCGCCAGACCGTCGCCGCAGAATACTCTCAATCGAATCAAGTTGCGCTGCGGAGTATCCGCTCCTGCGAAACCGATAGCAGGCGAACGGGGCGGTCATAATATCCGGCGTCTCCAGTTCGTCGCTTTCCGCAGCGCACAGCGCAGCACCGCGATTCCGCAATACCTCGTACACTTCGTCGGAGAACCATGAAGCGTGCCGGAATTCGAAGGCCATTCGCAGGCTGTAGCTGGCCGTCATGCCAAGGAAGGAGTCGAGGCGATGCACGTCAACTTTGAAATTGGGCGGAAGCTGAAACAGCACCACGCCCATGCGCTCCGCGTCTGCCACGGGAGCAAGCGCTCGGCAGAGTCCGGCAACTCCTTCAGAACAGTTCCTGAGCCGCAGAATGTGCGTAAGCCGCTGCGGAGCCTTAAATGAGAAGCGGAACTCCGCGCCGCTTGCGGCCAGCCAGCCTGCGAGTGTGCTCGCGCTTGGCAACTGGCGAAAAGTGTAGTTCACCTCGACTGAATTGAGCTGGGTCGCGTAGTAGTCGAGAAACTTCTTTTGCGGAAGCGACTGCGGGTAAAAGCCGGGCTTCCAACTCGGGTACGCCCAGCCGGAGGCGCCGATAAAGATAGGTTGCTGCGGTCTTTCGTTCACAGGGGACAGGCTATCGCGTTTTAGAAAATGATGCATCCGGAGCCACTGCTCTTAAGTCGGCGCGAGCGACAGGAAGCGACGTAATTAGCAATGAGGTTGGTGTTCAAGTCTGGGACCCAACGACAAGCCTCCTTCGCCTGGCAGAACATGCGTATGCGCCGCCGCAGGCGAAACATCTATAATAAATCTTGTATAATGGCGTTTGTTGCGCTACGATCAGAACGATGACGCTCAGCGAGGACTCCCCACCAACCGCGGAACTCCATTTTGAAGGGGACTCGCTGGAAGTTTTGTCTGCATTTCCTGATGGTGCTAAACGGTCTCTTGGATTCTCGCTCCGGCAACTACAAATCGGGAGAGAGCCAACATCGCAGACTCGGAACATGAGTTCCATCGGACCCGGCGTCTACGAATTGAACGAGGCTGATGAACGCGCCTGGTACAGGGTGATCTACCTTTCGAAGATCGAAAACAGGATCTACGTGTTGCACTGTTTTGAGAAGGAAAGTCGCAAAACGGACCGGAGAGACATCGCGATTGCAAGCCAGCGCCTCAAACTCGTCAAGAAGCGATTACAGGAGCAAAAGAGTCATGAAAAACGCAGCGGAAAATAGGCCGGCACATATTGTGAGAGGCAATGTCTTCGATGCGCTGGGATTCTCTGCGTCGGAAGCGAGCGCACTCAAGATCAAGGCCGAGCTCCTGTCAGCCATCCTGGAGCATGTGAAGGTGAAAGGCTACACGCAAGCGCAGCTCGCGGACGTCCTGGATGAGTACCAACCGTCAGTGAGCAACCTGCTCAGGGGCAGGATCGCGCAGGTGAGCATCGAAAAGCTGTTGCGATATGCAGACCGGCTGCACCTCCAGACAAGCATTGCCGTCCGTCCCATCGAAGGCCGAAGCCGCC
This sequence comes from Acidobacteriaceae bacterium, assembly GCA_030041305.1. Classification (GTDB taxonomy): domain Bacteria; phylum Acidobacteriota; class Terriglobia; order Terriglobales; family Acidobacteriaceae; genus Telmatobacter. Next base: position 4,911 of record JASHOC010000060.1, on the reverse strand, counting down.
GCACAACGAGTCGACGAAAGCAATCAACGCAACGCGCAGCGCGTAAGCTCGCAGCGGCGGTTTACCTCCCCATGCGCCTCCCGAAGCAGGCATGAAAATGTGTAACAAATGTGCAAGGCTTGCTCGCTCTGACACTTTCAATAAGCTCAACATTTTCAGTTGGATAGATCCTAAGCTCGTGTTTAGATGAGGCTCGAGGTCCGCCGCGTCTGTCGCGGAGTGTAAACCGTCCGGGACTCGGGGCCAGTCAGCCGCTTATTTTGTTGGGTTCCTTCTGGTGCCCGGAGGGGGACTTGAACCCCCACCTCTGTTATGAGCTGCGAATTTTAAGCGCTTCCGGAAAAAGCTGGATTTTACCGCCGAGGCCATTGAACGGCTCGATGAGGTGGTGGTGCTGGTGGGCGAAAGCCCCGAACTCGACCTCGACTTCGAGGTGCGACTCTGGGGCAGTTACCTGGGCGAGGTGCTGCGGCTCCGTTATGCGGGAAGCTGGGAGCTGACCAATTATCCCGGCGAGTCCGTGGCCGTTCCGGCGGTCGAAGTGCGGGGATCGTGGCTGTTTCCGCTCATCAAGATCTATCGCCGGTTGACCATCGGCGGCGAGGAAGACCTGCAAGGTTTTTTCAACACCGTCACCGGTCGGCTGGGCGGTCCAGCGTGCGTCAACTGAGTTTTTTCCTGTCCGCCGAGGTCATCGCGGATTGCGAGATCTGGTTGGCGTGTGCCGAGTAGCAAGGATTCGAGGAGCCTTCGGCGAGCCGGGCTTGTCAGGAAAAACCGGGACTAGGGCCTGTTCACGCTACCGGGGCGGCGGCGCTGGGAGCCGATTTTTCCGAGTTCTAGGAGCGAGGAGGGACGCATACCGGGTGTCTGCTAGCGACGAGCGACAACGAAATCGGGAAAATTGGCCCCAGCCCCTCGGGTTGCGACGAAAAGCGGACCATACTTCGTTCTCGCCCTCGACCTTGGAGCCACCAAAGCCTTCGGGCTCGGCCTAGTCTGGCCCGATTTTCGCTCGCAACGCCATCCACCCCGGTAGCGTGAACAGGCCCTGGAGGCTCTATTTCTTTTTGGGCGCCTTCGCGCCTTTCTTGCGAGCCTCCGAAAGCCCGATGGCGATGGCTTGTTTCCGGCTCGTAACCTTCTTCCCGCTCCGTCCGCTTTTCAGCGTTCCGCGTTTCATCTTGTGCATTTCTTTCTTCACTTGATGACCGGCGGCTGAGCCATACTTCTTTCTCGAGGATTTCTTGGCGCCCTTCTTGGCGGTTGATTTCTTCGTGCTCTTCTTTGTCGCCATGGACAGGTCTCCTGGAATGAAATTGACCGGCAGCTACGAATGAGGCTTCCTCTCGCCCCGGGTTTGCCAACACTGGCTTTCTAACCACACCCAGATTCTGATGCATCTTCATGAAAGTGCGAGCAGTTCCCGCGTCGCGCTGAGTGTGGGGTTGGTCATAGAATCCTCGCCCGGGTGTTGTGTTTTGCGCCGAGTTTCGGCGATGCTCTCTGACCTCGGGCAACCTTCGGGCGGAGACGGCTGTCTTGAGAGGACGAATGATGAAGCTGACGCGCCAAGGGCGAACGGCTGGAGGTGATCACCTCACCCGTCGCGGCCCATTGCGAATGGGAGCAGCCGCGGCGAGCCGTTTTATGCGACAATAGAAGAACTGATATGGCGTGCCCGCGGGATAAGGGTGCGTAGGGGGTAAAAATGGGCGATCTACTTCAGCCATGGCATCTGATTGTGCTTGCCGTAGTTGCATTTCTTTTGTTTGGCGCCAAGCGGTTGCCGGAATTGGGCAAAGGACTGGGCGAAGGATTGAAGGGTTTCCGGGAGGGCATCCGGGGGATTACCGACCCAGCGCCGTCGGCGCAGCCCACACAGCAGCAGAACGCGACGGCGACACCCGCGGGGCCGGCTCCGGCCCAAATTGAGCCGAAGCAGGGCTGACGAGGGAGCATTTTCCCTCTCGGGCGCAGTATCGTCGAGAGGTGCAAAAGCGGGTTATTTCCAGAAATTGAGTTTGGGCAATATCCGCGAGGCCTGTGCAAGCGCACAGGCCTTTGTGTGTGCGAGCGAAACGCGCACCACAAACCAGACTTCGGGCGATGCGGTTAAAAATTGCGGTCGAAGCCCGTGCGGAGGGCCCGCGGCGAAATTCGCTTCAATCGCCTGGCCTTCCGTCAGAGGTCATGCGGCGCTCGCGCTCGTTAGCGAACCGCTCCACGCCTGCGAAAATAGAGTCGGGATCGAGATGCGCTTCCGCGATCACTTCCGCTTCGAGGCCGCCGGTCCTCCAGGAATTGTCGAAGTCGGACGTGAGCGAATACTCGTCCGTCAAAGGACCAAGGTTGCGCAGTGGCCACATGCGCCGCGTGCCCGTTGACACCACCATCGAATCGTAGCGAGCCTCGGGGGGCAGCACAGAGTCGCGATATGCTTGCGGCTGGTGATCGAATAATTCCTCGCTGATTGCCGCCACGACCTTCACGTTCACACCGTTCGCTTCAAGTTTCGGCAGCACTTTCACCAGATTCGCCGTGGAACTCGATCCCTGCGCGATCACGTAACCATGGCGCGGCTTATCGGGCGCGAAATCGCGGATCACGTACAGACCTCTTGCCGCAGCGCGCAAATCGCAATCGGCGAAGTGGCTGCGGTCGGCGACCGCGAAATCGGGACGCGCCACTTCCAGCGTAATGATGCCCACGCGCGGGTCGCGCGCCGCGATTTCCGCCGCCGCGAAATAGCCGGGCGCCACATCGTTGTAATCCCAAAAACTCAAATTGATTACCTGACCGCGCGGGAACAGCTTCCACACTTGGGGCGCGAAAATCCCGAAATGTGTGCGCCCGTCGGCCGCGGTTTCAGGACCGGAGTGCGCAGTGAGAATGTGCAACACGCCGACGCGGAATTTGCTGTCCTGATTTTGTTGGCTCCACACGCGCGCCGGAGTGTACATCAGCGGCGTAAACGCTCCGTAGGTGCCGCTCAAAGCCCAAACGCCGGCGAATCTTTCGGGATCGACCGAAGCGCTTTGACTGACCAGACCAATGGCGGTGGAGACATTACCGGCTTCTTGAATGGCCGCTTTCAAGCGTGTGCCCAGCGGATTGTCCACGGGACTGTAGTGGCCCCATAAACTGCCGTGCTCCACATTGATGGATTCCGAAAGGTCGGCGGCCACCGTGAAGAATCGCCCTTCCGTGACGTAATTCATCCACTTGATGATTTCGGATATCGCGCGCCGCGCTCCGGCGATCTCGCCTGGTTTTTTGAACAGCGCGATGTTCACTTGCTTCTCTGCGCCGGAAATCGCGTTGCGAATCGAGATCTTCTGCGGTTCTTCAGGCAACGCCGCGACACGCAGGCGATCATCCAGGAACGGATCGCTCGAGCCTGAGAAGCGCAACTTCACATCGTCGCGCACGGTGTCGCCGATTTCCACGAGGCGATCGGCGACGCGATCACCCAATCCGTTGCGGTCGAGCAGCGACATCGCCACGTCGATATTCGTCTTGAATTGAATCAATCGCTCGCGATTGTTGCTGACCGGGCCCTTGCGAATTCCTTCGAACTCCACCCCGTAATGCTTCTCGAAACTCTCGGCCAGCGAGACAAAATACTCCGAGTTCATCTTCAGCGCATACGGATGGCTGGGGTAACTTACCAATTGATCGCCATAGCCGGGGATTTTTCCGTCGACGGCCCCGGGCCAGTAGCCCTTGGTCGTCTTGCCGATCGCGACGATGGGACGGCGGTCGCGCGAGTCCACTTCGTCCATGGCTTTCAGCGTCGCAGCCACTTCGCCGTAATCGTTGCCGTCTGACAGCGTGAAGACGTTCCATCCATACGACGTCCATTGATTCACCAGATCGTAGCCGTCGAACTGCGCTGCAATGACCCCGCCAATCAGGCGATCGTCGATGCCCGCGTTGTTGTCAGAAACCATCACGCGCAAACGCTTTCCCACCTGTAGCGCGAGCGCCTGCGTTTTTAGCTCCTGCGCGTGGCCTTCCGTAAGCGCGAATTCGCCTTCGAACGCGATCACTTTGGGTGAGTCTGGCGCGCCCGCCACATCCCAAAACGCCGCTTTGCCCGCCGCCGTCGCGATACCGATGCCCGAAGGCCCGCCGTTCACATCGTTCGTGAGGTCGGTGCTTTCGGCATGCCCCGAAAGCGCGCGAATACCGCGGCCCTTCGCCTGCGCGAAGAGCGGATGGTCTTCCAAACCCGTTTCGTGCAGCAGCGTCTTCAGCGCGCCCGCGCCGCGCCGGAATCCCAACGCGTCTATCGGCAGCATCGCCACGTGCGGGTCAACGCGATAACGCGGATCGCCGGTCTGCCGATACTTGCGGTCGAGCGCCTGGCCCATGATCATCCACAGGGCGTAGCACGTGGGGATCGAGTGTCCCCCCGCGAGCATAAATTTATCGGAGTACGGATGCTTCGGCCGACGGTAATCGAAACGGAGTCCGCCATTTTCAGGACCGATCAGATGCGCCGTAACATTGTACGGTGTGTATGCCAGCGGTCCACCGAAATGCCCGGTCTGCGCGTAATTTCCGAGCAGCACCAGGGTCATGCAAGTCATGTATCCAATGTCGTCCAGCAGCGGATCATACGACAAAATTTGCTGTCGGGAGGGAGAAGGAGCTACCTGAATGTGCGGTGTCATAGCCGGTCTCAACCGGATTCTCCATGGTGTCAATTGTAGAGTAGGCCACTGATTTGAAGTGATCTCCTCAGCGGCCCCTCGTCAAACCGTGCGTGCAGTTTTCCCGCACACGGCTTTCCGACTGTCTTCGGCCTGCAGCTTTACGACGGCGTAGGGCGGCCATACCGTTGCTGGCTATCGCCGACTACCGAGAGGCTGTAGAGCTTGAACAGCCCCTGATAGTCATAGAACC
>JASHOC010000059.1 GCA_030041305.1 Acidobacteriaceae bacterium | reverse complement strand
ATTCCTCAGTTCTGTGGCGGGAACAATTGGGCCTGCATCCATTTTACCGGCGTTTCCGCCGCAAAACGGAGAGGCGTTCCCGCTCATTCACGAACTCGTCTATCTGGCTTGAGCGATAACGAAGAGCGCCGTCGCCCATGCGAATGACGGGCAGATACGGGGCCTTTCGTGAGGAGTGATCCCATACCCAATCCTTCGATACCCTGAGCCGCTCGGCGACTTCTTCAACAGTCAGAAGAAAGTCTCGTATGGGCATTTGTTCTACCGTCGCAGTCATAGCCATATATGTCTCCAAAGCTGTCGCAGCGGCACCGACAGATGCCGATGATTTGCTCCTAGCCTCCGGCGAATCGTATTTTCCGTCCAGAACATTTTCCCGATCAGGTCTTCGGAAAATCCGATCAGGTCAGCGCAACCGCCTTGAAAGCAGCAGTTTCCACGTCTCGCTCGCTCCCCTGTGGAAAGCGCAACTAATTTGTGGAAAACGTGTCAGTATTGCCAAGCTGGATTCCCCCCTGCAAGCAAGGGTCTTGACGCGCTTTATTTTGCGAGCTTGCGCCTTCAGGTTGGGTCGCTCTTCGGATCGAGATTCGCCTTCATTCAAAAGACTGCTTAAAAGGTCCGGGCATTGGCTGCAATGCCCGTGTATTCACACCCTGTACGATTCCTATCTCCGCGGAGCAATGCGGTATGGACAACGATTGGGCAGATTTTCGGATTTTCAGACTCCTCATGGAAGGCTTGCGACGCCGGAACTTCCGTGTTGCATCTGAGCACCTGCACACATCGCAATCCAGTTTCAGCGATGCGGCGAAGCAGTTCCTGGAGCAGTCCGGGGTCCGCTTATATGAGCTCCGCAAAGACAACCGCCTGAATCCGACCGAAGCGGGCGAAGCGCTCATTGAACTGGCACCCCTTTTGTTCCACGTGCGAGACGAAGTGATCGCGGCTGTGAAAGCCATCCACAGAGGCGAGATTCGAGACCTGCGCCTGGGTTGTGGAACGCGGGTCGATCCGGATTTGTTCAACACAGCTCGCGGCATTCACAAGCGCTACCTGCCGGCCTGCCAAATACACCACAGCCTCGCCGACTCCGCGCAACTGGCAGCCGAGGTCGTTGAAGGAAAGATCGACGCCGCGCTGATCACGCTGCCCGCCGATGCGCCAGATCTGCGCATTGAATTGCTTCGCCGTGACCGCCTCGTGGCCTGTCTCCGCGCCGACGATCCGCTGGCAATGACAAGATCGGTACTACGCCCAGCCGATCTCTGTGGACGGCCCGGCATCTTTTACGATCCAGCGCGGCATCCGGCGGCCCATGAGCGGCTCCTTGAACTGCTTGCGGAAGCCGGAGTCCAGATGCAAGAACATTCTCGCGTGTCTCATCCCATCGATATGCAGCGGCTCGTCTTGGAAGGCGACGGTTTGGCATTCATCCGCGAAGGAGCGGCGCTTCTTGCCGGGCTGACGACGCGGCCAATCCTCGGGAAACCGTGGACGGTGGATACAGCGTTCATTTACCACAACGAACATCATCCAAAAACTATTCCCATGCTTGTGCGCGAATTGAAACGTCAGCTTGCGGCGGAATCAAAAAAGCCTGCGAAGGAAGCTGTGATCGTTCCTCCCAACGACGGCCGCAAGCCTTCCGCCAAGACCAACGGGAAAGCCCCGGAACAGCTGTCTCTGCTCGATGACCTTCCCGATGAGCGTCTTTCCGCGTGAGCGAAGCCTACGTCGGAAGCGATGAGTAATTCTCAACCACGACCGAACCGTCCTCATCAACCCAATAAATGCAACTCCGAGTGACTGCAAGGAACCAGTGCGCCCGGCCTGCTAGTCTCCGATACGTTTCCTTCATGGGCAAGGCTAACCCCAGGGATGCACAGGGATCCTCACCGTGCCAGAGAACCAAGTCAAAGAGCGCATGAGCAAACCAATGGCGCGCCTGCGTCTGCGGTTGGGTCCTGATCGTACCCGTCGGATAGCCTTTGGCGGAAATCCAGAGTGTGTCCCCCGAAGGCGCGATTGCAATCACATCTTTGCCCTGCTGTTTACTTGCAGTATCCACAAATGACTTGATCTGATACCTGGATCGACGAAGGTAGTCCACAACGGCGGCCTGAACGCGTCCTTCCCAAAACCATGGCCTCTCTCCCTCAAAGGCTTCTAATTTGCGGGAATTGTTTCCTTGGAGAGACGCAGCCGGGTTGAGAAAATTGCGGATTTTGCCATCCACGCGGCGCCGCGTCACGATTCCAAACTGCTCTAGCCGCCGACAGCGAAGATTGGCCTGTTGTCTCTGTTTGAGGGCCAAGGCGACAGCGAGTGCATCATCATCGACACCTTCCGGGTGCTGAGCCAGATGATCAAGAATGCGGTCCTGAATCGTCATCCATGCACCTCCAACAGTCGGAGCCCATTTGTCACTCGTACCTTCGCAATTTGGCGACATTGTAGCTCGGGAAACTCGCCGTTGGTCCATTTTTCGAAGATCGCAGAGAGTCCACGGGAGAAGAATCCCTAACTTCCCTCCAAGCTGCCCCATCAGGTGAGTTAAAGACAGCCGCAAGCGGGGGCGAAAGGGAAACTGATCGGTTAATCCGAAGACCTGATCGGAAAAAGGTATTGGACGACGGCCGAAACCAGCCCTACGCTCGACGACATATCGCGGCCCTTTCGACGGCCGCCGGAGGTGCCCAATGATTTCCCTTCACCCGCCTATGGCACGGCGCCGACCCGCTTCATGGCGATGGCCGCGCCAGATCCGTCAATCCGTCACCCTCTTTACTCTGCTCGTTCTCTTTCCTGCTCTCGCGCTCGCACAGAGCGGCACTCCCTTCGACACAGGATTCACCAATCTCCAAACCCTCTTCACCGGAACGATCGCCAAAGTCGCCAGCTTAATCGCTATCGTGATCGGCGGCTACCAGTTCGCGCACGGGGAGCCCGGCGCGAAAAAAACTTTGGCAGGGGTGGCAGCCGGAACCGGCATCGCCGTGATGGCCGTCAACGTCCTAAGTTGGCTTTGGGGCATCTGAACGTGGACCATCCCAGAGCCGTAACCGCCACCGTTCGATCTTACGAGTGTGAGGGGCAGCAATGCAGACACACACGACAACCCGCCGAAGGAATCGGGTCTACAAAAGCCTGCACAAGCCCCTCACGTATCTGGGCGTCGAACGAACATTGTTCTATTTCGTATGCGTTGGCGCGGTGGGCGCGTTCAACCTTTTCAACAGCCTGCCCGCCGGAGTAGCGGTCTTCATCGGCGGTTTTGCTTTTGGCCATTGGGTGACGAACACCGATCCTGCGTTCCTTCGCATCCTTGCGAAATCCGAGCGGTACAAAGCCCGGTATGACGCAGCCAAACAGAGCATTCCGCGCGTGGAGGTGCTCTGATGCTGCGCCTCGACAAGATCACCAAAACGTGGAAAGACGCCGCCACGCTCTCGGACCAAATCAACCTGTACGGCTTCTGGAACGAGACTGCGTTTCTAACGAAGAGCGGCGACCTGGGCATGGTGCTGCGCGTCACGGGCGTGGACTACGAAAGCCTCGACCACGGCAAACAGGAATACACCGTAAAGCGCCTCGAAGCTGCACTCAAATCTTTCGACTCGGGTTTCCATGTCTACCAGTACCTCTTCAAATCGAACCGACCTGAGATCCCCTTCGCTCATTACGAAAGCCCGATTGTGCAGGAGTCGCAGGAGTACCGCGAGAAACTTTTTCAAGCTAAGGCCGACCGATTGTTTCAGATCGAAATCTATTACTGCGTGCTGCTTGAGGGTGCGCGCTCGAAGACCGGCGTCCGGGCTGCGCTCGGGCGGCTTTTCCGGGACCCAGCCGGCGCCGCGGATGAGCTGAAAGCGCAGTTCATTAACAGCGGCATGAAAACACTGCTGCGAAAGCAGATCGAACACGACCTCGTGCGACTCGAACAAGGCGTGCAGGCGTTCGTGCGCCAGCTCGCCGACGTCACTCGCATCGACGTTCTCGACCAACGGGGTCAGTTCCGATTCTTGCGCCGCCTACTCAATTACGACGGCTGGCGGATTGACGGCAATCCGAATCCCACGAAGGTTCTCGACCGTCAGGTCGTCAATTCGGACATTCGATCCGAACGCGATCATCTGCGCGTGGGAGATCACATCGTCCGCATCCTGACGATGAAGGAAGCCATGAGCGAAACCCGCCCCCTGGCTCTGGACGTGTTCCTAAAAATCTCGGCGAATTTCTGCGCTGTATCCGAGTGGGTGCCGCTTCCCGCCGCGACGGCGCGCAAAGAGGTAAACAAGCGCCGCCGGCACTTCAATATCTCAAAGACTGGATTCGTTTCGCAGCTCGGCAACGATCCGGCAACGACAAACCCGCGCGATGTGCTGGTGGACGAATCGAAGCAGGCCGACATCGAAAACCTTGGCGACTGCCTGCGCGCCCTGGGCGACGGGCAACAGTTGGGCGAGTTCTCGCTGACCATTGTCCTCTACGGCAAAGACCGGCACGCTCTCGACAGGCTTGTAGGTGAGTTCGCGGGCATTTTCACCAATGCGGACGGCAGCCTGTTCGCGGAGACATACAACCAGCTCAACGCCTACTTCGCCATCGTTCCAGGAGGCTATGCGTTCAATCTGCGCAGACTCTACCTGCTGAACACCAATTACGCCGACCTGAGTTTCCTGTTCACCATACTGCCGGGCGAAAAGACCAACGCGTACCTTGGAACAGAGTATCTGGCGGTTCTTCAGACGGACAACGACACGCCCTACTACCTCAACCTGCACTGCGGCGAAATCGGGCACACGCTCATCCTCGGACAAACCGGATCAGGCAAGACTTTTTTCGGTGTCTTTTTGGTCCAGAACGCGCAGAAATACCAGCCGCAGACCTACATTTTCGACATCGGCGGCAGCTACGAGTCTGTCACGGCGATCTTCGGTGGAACCTACCTCAACGTCGGGCGCGAGTCGCAGGATTTTGCGATCAACCCTTTCGCGCTCACCCCGTCGCCGGAGAATCTGCAATTCCTGTCTAGCTTCTTCCGGGTACTGATCGAGGGCCGGGATCAACGTTACCGGATGGACTTCAAAGAAGAGCAGAAACTATGGAGCGCCATCGAGCGCATGTATACGCTCGAACCCGGCCAGCGCACTGTGTCCAATCTCGCTAGCATCATCGGCGAGTTGAAGGACCGGCTGCACCGCTGGACCCGCGCAGGCCAGTATGGATTCCTCTTCGACAACGCGGAGGACACACTTTCCTTCAAAGACTTCCAGACCTTCAACTTCCGGGGATGGGGCGATGCTCCGGAACTGCTGGAGCCGTTGCTGTTTTATGTGCTCCACCGCGCGTCGAACGAGATCGCCAACCCCGCGAAGCTCGGGACTTTCAAGATGTTCCTTATGGACGAGGCGTGGCTCTTCTTCAGGAACGAGACCATCCGCAGCTACATTGTGCAGGCGGAAAAGACGTGGCGCAAACACAAGGCCGCCATGATCCTCGCCACGCAGTCGCTCAAGGAATTGCAGGAATCGGGCCTGCTGCCGGTGGTTGCCGAGTGCTGCCCTACCAAAATCTTTCTGGCGAACCCGGAGATGGACAGCGCGGTATACGCCGAGGTGTTTCACCTCAACGACACAGAAGTCGAGCTGATCGCCGGCCTTGTTCCGCCGGGGCAAATGGTCATTCGCCAGGTGCACGGTTCGAAAAAAGTCCGTCTCATCGTCGATCCCATCACCTATTGGATGGCGACCAACAACGCCAACGACAACCTGAAGAAGTGGAAGTTCTTCGAGCAATTCGGATTCGCCGATGGGCTACGCCGTCTCGCTGAAGAATCCGAGGGCCGGCTCCGCGCCGCCAACGTCACCACCCCACACCTCACAGGAGTTGCCGCATGAAACCCACATGGATCTTTTTCGCCGGGCTTGCCCTGGCTCTCCCTCCCCTTGCAGCCACGGCGCAGGATGCGTCGGCCCGCACCGTGCAGTATCACTCGCAGGACATCATCCCGATCCACGCGAAGCTGAAATACACGACGTTGATTGAGCTTCCCGCCACCGAAAAGATCATGGAGGCAGCGACCGGCGACAAGGACTTCTGGATCGTGGACATCGTAGGAAATTTTTGCTTCGTGCATCCGGCCAAAGCCGGCATCAGCTCGAATCTCAACCTCATCACCGACAAGGGCAACATCTACTCGTTCACGCTCACCGATGTGTCCACACCGCCTGGCGAGACTGACCCGCCGCCAGACCTCAAGGTGATCGTCGTTCCCGCCGACCGCTCTTCGATTGTCGCCTCCAATGGGCCGCCGCAATTCGTGCCCACCGCCCAACTGGACCAGTCGAAGGAACAGCTTGCCGCCGTCGAAACTCACATTACGCAGGCCGTCGATGAGTACAAGAGCGCCTACCCGCTATCGCTCAAGTTCGACTATAGCTTCCACGCCAACGAAGCGCCTTTCGACATCGAAGCGATCTATCACGACGACAAATTTACCTATATCAAGACCAACGCGCCGGAGAAGTTCTCAATCTACGACATGCGCGACGGCAAACCGAATCTCGTCACCTATCAGCTCGAAAACGGGACCTACATCATCCCCGAGGTGATGCAGTCCGGGTATGTCGAGCTGGGCAAGAAGCGGATGGACTTTACGCGCAAGGGATAAAGCGGGGGCGAATATGCCACAGCCGATGACGACCTCTTCAAGCCACGCGCCGGACGAGCCGCGGCTGCACAGTGCGGAACAGGAGCCGAAGGGGGTTCTCCAGAAGAACCTCAAACCCATGCTCTACCTGGGCGCGGCGATACTCGTGATCGTTGCTGCAGTTTTCAGCGGGACCGGCAAAAAGAGCTCCGGCCAGAAAGCGAACGGGCATCAGGCCCCGCAGCCCACGCTTCAGGACACCACGGACAATAATGTGCAGGATCTCAAGAGCCAGGTTGCCGCCGCTGAGCAAAAGGCCGCCCAGCAAGGGCCGGGCGCGCCGTCAACCACCGATCCCGTGCTCGCGAATGCAACGCCGGCGCAGCAGGCCGCGGCTGCCGCCTACGGCCCAACGGGACAGCCGATCCCGTGCGTGCCCGGCCAGCCTTGCGCACAGCAAGGCGGATACGCACAGCAGCAAGTTTCTCCGGCGCAGCAGGAGGCAGAACAACTCGCAGCCAGAGATCGCGAGCTAACTTACGATTCGCGTTTCGCATCTAATTTGGTCTACACAAGAGCGCCGGAACCGTCGCCCCAGCAACCTTCCTCTGCGGCCTTGGCAAACAGGGCAGGCATGACCGGCCCGCAGCAAAGCGCAAGTTCCAATCGAACAGACCCGAATCAGGCCGTCAGCAGCCTAATCGCGCCGCAAACGGCGAGCGATCCGCCGGCCACTTCATCCATGCCGGCCGCGCAGTCCCCGACACAGCGCAGGCCGGAGGTCAACATCGACTCGGCGACGGGGCAGCCTTACGTGATTTACGAGGGAACGACACTGGACACCGTTCTCATGAACCGACTCGATGGCGACGCACCCGGCCCGGTGAAGGTGCTGGTGTCCAATCCCATTTACTCGCACGACCGGCAGCACGTGCTCATCCCCGCCGGGACGATTGTGCTGGGCGAGGCGCGCAAGATCGGCGTGGCTGGCTTCGGACAGCAGCGCCGTATGGCTGTCGTCTTTCACCGCATGATTATGCCGGACGGCTATTCGGTGGACCTCGACCAGTTCCAGGGACTCGACCAAGCTGGCGCCGAGGGCCTGAAAGATAAGGTCAACAACCACTATATCCAAATCTTCGGAACTTCCATCGCCTTGGGCGTCATCGCTGGCGCGGGCGAGATCGAGGAGGGCGGCGGGACCATCTCGACCAACGGCTCCCAGGCATTTGCGACCGGTGCCTCCGCAAGTGTGTCGCAGTCCGCGACGACAGTTCTTGACCGATTCATTCAGATTCCGCCGACCATCACGATCCGCGAGGGTCACCGCGTCAAGGTCTACTTCACGCAGGACATGTTGCTGCCTGCGTATGAAAACCACACCATTCCGCAGTCGTTTTGAGGAGATAACACATGCGCCGCACGACCACGCTCTTTGCACTTACGACGATTCTCACTTTTGCCTTCACCGGATGCCACAGCCATCAGGACCGCGTCGATGCGCTCCAGAAGGAGCATGATCGGCTGAGTCAGCAATACCAGAAAGACTGCGGCGCTCAGTATCTGAATGCGAAACCGCAATTCAGCAAGAAATGTGTGGACGAAGCCAAACAGATGGACGATGTGTGGAAACAGCTTCAGCAGGAAAAAGCCAAGTAGATAACTAGGAGAAGCGACGATGAACATTAAAACCATAATCGCCATCCTCACTGTCGCCAGTTCGGCGTCGGTTGTGCACGCTCAGTTCAGCTCCGGGATCGTGTACGACCCTACGCAGTCAGCTCACGCCATCGAACAGATCCAGCAGGGTCAGAACATCTTCACTAATTCCGTGAAGCTGGCCGACAACGCCATCGCGACTTATAACCTCGCTCACGAGATGTCGCTCGCCCCGCAGAGTCTCTACCAACCGTTCCTCTCGCCTTCGACCTACTGGATGGCGCTGAACCAGGCGGCCAACACCTACGGCAATTCGCAGCCGTGGACGAGTTCCGTCAACACAGGAGTGGGAACCAGCGCCGCGTATCAGCAGGCGTCCATCCCGCGCACCGGTCAGATCAACGGCTACGGAAATCTGAGCACGTTGGGACAGCAGGAAATCGCGGCACAGGGAGCCACGGTCGATCTTGGCAATTCCGTGACTTCAAGCAATATGCAAACCCTCGGCACGATCCGCGCGGACGCGGAGAAACGCCAAGCCGACATCGACGCGCTCATCAGCGCCTCGCAAGCCTCCGACCCGGCACAGCATACCGAGATGGCGACACTGCAGCGCATCAATGAGGCACTCATCCTGATGATTCAGGAACAGCAGGAAGCGAATCAGATCAGCGAGGCATACGCCCTCCAGCAGATTGTGGGGCAAAAGGTGCAGCAGGACAATCTGAAATCGCTCTTCGTCACTGCCAACAGCTACCAGCAGAACTTCGATGCCATGACGCCCCAACAGACGAGCGCCGGGACGGAATGGGCGTTCCATTACTGAACATGAGAGGCTGCAATGGACTTCCTTATCCTTATCAAGAACGGCTGCGACAACCTGACTGCCACGGTCGCCCCCTCCGTGGACTCGCTTGGATTGCGCATGGTCCTTGCGCTTGCCACGATCATGCTCGTCTGGTTCGGCGTGCAGGAGGCGTTGGCATCCGCTCAGGGCGGCCCCGGTTTTAGCATCGCAAAGTTTCTGAATTTCTTCCTACTCATCACATTCGCGTATTGCTTCGTGAAGTTCTACGACGGCAGCATTCCCGGTATCGGGTACTCATTGAAAGGGTTTGTCAGCGGCGGCACCAGCAGCCTTGTCGATTACATAGGCAGCGATTCGGTCCAAGAAGTCCAGAACACAGTACACACAGCCCTTAGTCAGGCCGGAAACCTTTCGCCTTCGTTCACCGAACCGTATACGCTTCTCTGCACATATACCGTTCAGGTCATCCTCAGCATTCTGACCGCGCTCATCGCCGTGATCATTGCTTACGGTGCGATCGGCGCTACGATTATTGGCCTGCTGGGGCCAGTGTTCATTCCGTGGATGGTCTTCGACAAGACAGAATTCCTGTTTTGGGGATGGCTCAAAGCCTTCGTGGGTTTCGAGTTTTATAAGGTGGTGGCCGCCGCAACCATGAGCGTCATAAGCCACCTGCTCATCACGTATTTGACGAGTGGCGCCATGAACCTGAATGACCCACAGCGTGTGATTTACCTCATGCCAGGTTTGCTGATGCTGTGCTTTGTGGCCGGCTTCATCCTTCTCAAGATTCCAACCATGACGGCCTCGCTCTTTTCAGGCCATGTCGGCGGGCATGGGATCGGCGCGGGCGGTCTGATTACCGCGGCGATTCTGAGAGCCGTGTAGTGCGATGGAGGAATTCCAATGGCGACAACGACAAAGCCTGCACCGGAAATCACCGCCGCCGCGGACCACTACCTCGAACGGTACAGTGAGCCGCTGGTAGTCAACACGCATCTGAAGGTCACCATTCTGGTATTGGCCATTGTCTGCCTAGCTCTCGTCGGGCTGCTTGTCCGCAGCCAGATGGCGCTTGCCGATCTCCACCCGCTCGTCATCCGCATCAACGACGTGGGCCGGGCGGAAGCGATCGACTACCGCAACT
>JASHOC010000058.1 GCA_030041305.1 Acidobacteriaceae bacterium | reverse complement strand
CGCTCCACCCGCGGGTCCTTCAACTCGGCGAAATAGCTCAGGGGACTCTCCATGTCCCCATCTCATCCCCACTATCTCCCGCTGCATATAGCGTTTAAGATGCGTTTGCCCTGGGTGGATAATCAAGCTGTTTTGAAACTTCAGACGCGCGAACCACAATATCTTGAGTCTACTGTATTAAGGGAGCTACCCCACTTCAACCATAATTCGCAATTCAAACCCCCTGCGGTGGCAAGCGCCCCTCGCGAGAACTTGTTCGGCGTCGCCGACGGCATGAAGATGCCGGAATGCTGCTCGTCGGCGAACACTGTGCCGATTGACCCCTCGTGTTTAAACGGCTCCGATGCTCGCGGTGGGGAATTCGCGCACCCGGAGGCTCTCCGGCCATGCCTCGATCGTCTTACCCTTTACATCGCGGTTCCCATCCTGGTCGAGGATCACGAAGGGACCGCCGTCGAGCGTGGGCTTACGTCCCATCTGCTTGACAAAGATCGGGACTCCATATTTCCGGGCTGAGCCGATCAAAGACGAAGCCCATTCGAGGGCGAAGGGACGGGCACCCGCTCCGGACTCCCCGCCGACGATGACCCAGTCGATTCCGGAGAGGTCAACATCGCCCAAGTCCTCAAGAAGAGGCTCGACCGACAGAAAGCGCCGACGTGCAGGTGTCGCCCTGAGCAAATCGATGCGCGGCAGTCCGTACTTCCTGTCTTCAACGCTCACGCCCCAGAGGATGTGGTTGGCGCTGGCGGCATCCGCAAACTTCGCCGTTGAAAGCAGGTCCTTCAGGCGCTCTGGACGCTTGGTCAGGACCTGGTACTCGTGATGGTCCGCCTCAAGCATCACGTCGCACACCTGCCGGATGTAATCCGTGGGCACATCCTTGTGGAAGAGGTCGGACATGGAGTTGACGAAGATCTTCTTGCTCTTGCGCCACTTCTTCGGTTCATCAAGTTTTTCTGGCACGAGACGCAGATCGAATCCCTGCTCGAAAGGGTGACCGGGAACGCCCCGGAAGCGCTCGGCGAAGGTCTCCGCGTAGCAGTACTTGCATTCTGGGCTGACCTTGTCGCAGCCCCGCACTGGGTTCCAGGTGGCGTTCGTCCATTCGATGGTGCTGCTCTGACTCACTGTTCCTCCTTCAAAGAAACGATATGGTTCTGTTCAATCGACATCGCGACGCCATGCATCGGACACATGGGAGCGCCCGCCTTCGTCAGCCACACACGAGTAACGCGTACCGGATACCCACACTCCCCGCAGGCGACCTTGATAAGGCGAGTCGATTGTTTTGGTAGGCCGGTCCGGCTCGCATCGACGCTTGCGTGCGGGTAAGGCGGCAGGTTGAGCGTCTTCAGCGCGGCAAGGAGTTTGGGGTCTGCGTGGGTGGCGGTGAGCTTGCCTTCCAGTCCCACAGCACGAGCCATCCGGGCAAACGGTCCCCGGTGCCCGTGGACGCAGTCGTCAGCCGCGTGGACGAGTTCGTGCACCAGCACTTCAAGGACGGCGATGGCCTCATCCAGGACCGGCGAAATGAAGATTTCGTTAAACGCCTCTGCGCTGGCGGCCGAAGCGAAGCACTGGCCAAGAGCCCTTTTCCCCGTTACAGGGCTCGCAAGAGCCTTCTTGCTCGGCCAGCCGCAAGAGACCTTCACCTTGGCCGGTATCGAGATTCCCGCCTCACGAAAAACCGGCCTCAAGACGTCAACTGCGCTGGTGAGCCATTCTTCACGTGTCATAGTTCCCACAAATCCTCCTGATAGGTAGTACCCTTGCGGTGACGATTTTCAGGGTTATTGAATAAAAATTTTTCAGCAGGAGATTCCCCGGAGCAAGCGCGGCATCCCGGGCCCGTTTAAACGGGGAAGAGTGGATCGTTCACCCTCGGTGATTGAAGACTCTCCGGGCGCGGATGGTCCGTGATGTCGGGGCGCATTCTTGGCGACGCTAGGACGTCCTCGTTCACCGTTGGGAAGGTGACGTTCCTCACGCGCTGCATGACTCGAAGCGACTTTAGGAGCTTGGGCTAGGTTGATTGCAGACTGCGCGGGTGCGTTGAGCACCGGAATGGCGCGTCGCGGTTCTGTTGACTCTGGCCGGTAGTCCCGTTATCGGAGAGCTTTGAACCTTAGAATGGAAGCCACGACGTCCACTATCTCCTTTGTGTAGCGCTTGATTTCTTCTGCTTGCGCGACAAACCTGTCCATCCGTTCCACAAACTCGCGAACTTCAGGAGGCAGAGTTGAGAGGGACCTATCGGCGCTCGGACGGGAAGCAGCTTCCATGCAGACCAATCCTCCTGTGGCGGCGCTGTCTTCCTCGGGTCCTGGGTAGTATCGGCTGGCGTCAACGATGGCGGGGGCGGCCTCGGCGGCCAAGGAGGAGGTTTCTCCAGGAAGGTGTGTGATGGTAGGTATGCAGCCCATGGGAATGAGAGGTCCTCTATAGTTGAGGCCTGCAGTCGAAGTCCTGATTCCAGGTTCCGTTGACGGCGTTCTTCATACACCGGCGGGGTGAAAAAGATGCTAGAGCGGCGAAGGCGTTTCCGCCCCAGCAATCTGGATGCTCAGCCTTAGCGGGCCGGTGTGATAACGCTACCGGACGATGCGGACGGTCCGGACGGTACCTGGCGGGCAATGGTGATGAGCCGGTTGCGCTGCCTTCCATTGTCACGGTCGAAGTTGATCTCGACACCCAAGGGCCGAAGATTTGGGTTGAGGCGGCGAAGCGCTCCGGCAAGGGCACGAGCGGTCTTCGGCCATTCGGTGTTGCGCCGCACCGAGTCCGGCACCATCGGCTCCACTAGGCGCAGCAACTTCTCGGCGGTCCCGATCCAAGGCCCCTTCTCGATCAGCTTGAGGACCGGGGTGGCGAGGAAGCTGGCTTCAAGAGCAACTTCATTCGCCCGATGGCAGTTCTCAACGAACGCCTTCATGAACGCCCCGCGCTGCCAGCCCAACGCCGGTTCCGCCGCCGCGATCCAGACCGCGAAGTCCGCCATGCGGGGAAGGTGCGGGAGGTCCACCGACGGCAGTTCGCGAAGCGCACCGGCGACCACGGTGAGCAGCGCCCCAAGGATGCGAGGTTGCGCCGCCTCGAACTCCGCCCAGAACTGGCGCTCGGTCTTCCGCTCGCTCGAATGAATCGCCGGAAGGTTAATCACCAGTGAGCGGTCAAGGAGATCGCCGCGCGTAGCGAGTTCTTCAATCCCCGTCAGGATGACCGGGCGCTGCGCATCGAGGATCGTTTCGTCCGTGTCCGTGTGGAGCTTCCGGGTCGCCAGACCGCCGCCGGTCGAGAGGCGGCAGAGTGCGTCGGACAGGGAGTCGGCAACCTTCGACAGGTCGTCGAGCACAATCATCCAGCCGTTGATGGCAGCGATCATCAGATCGCGCCCATCCTTGGGTTCGCTGCGTACAGGCGCGAGGTTCGGATCGACGAGAGCGCGAAGGACGCGGGCCGTGGTGGTCTTCGCGCTGCCGTGCTCGCCATGCAGGGCGGCAAGAGGATACGGACCGTGAGGCCGGAGAGCGGCCAAAAGCCAAGCGACGATCAGCATCCAGTCGGTCTCATCGTGAACGTTGAGGAAAGGCCGAAGCTCTTCGGTGCTGCCACCGGCGACAGGCGCTGGAAGAGCCCGCATTCCCTTCGCACGGCGAAACTTCACCGGTGCGTCGTAGACCGGACGCCACCCGGCGGGGGTGATCTCGACAACCGTGCGGTCCTCGTCCGCGAGGTCAATATATACGTTGCCCTCGTGGTCCGCGACCCGAGTGAAGACGCGGATCGTCGGACCGACGAACTTGGCCTTCGCCTCCAGAACGCCCATGGCCTCCTTCATGGCGTTGGCCGAAGGGGCACCGGTCGTGTCCAGGAAGAACTGGTGGGTGAGCCAATGCTTGAAGTCGGGGCTCTTGACCGCCCAGGTGTCCAGGCAGCCATCGACTTCGACGTGGCGAAGGCTTCGCGGTCATGGCTGTGGAAGAGGAACGCCGGTTCAGCTAAGCGAATCAGCCGATCCGAGTCCCTTTCCTTCCCGTTGGCTCCGAGACTGTTCGGGGTGTACTTGGCCTTCGCCGCTGCCCCAGACTTCCGCGAGACGGTGCGCTGGCTCTCGATGGGAGTTCCAGAAGTCGGCGGATGCGCCTGGTTCGCCTTGTGCCCGGCCAGAATCGGGACGACCTTCCCAAGGTGAATTGCTGAACTAATTTCGCCCATCCCGTCGCAATCGTCCGAACCGTCCGTATCGTCCGCCAGCGACCGGAGAGCGACCGGAGCCAGCGGAGCGCCCAATACCGTGGCCGAGTGACAAGTTTCGGGGACCTTCGTCTGCGGCCCCCCGGTCTGCCGTGTTGTTGATGTTGTTGGCATCGAACGGTCCTACATAGTCGTTCAGTGGAACCACCTGCTGGCCGATGAAGTCGTGGCCCGCGTCCGTCTTGGCGTTGATCGTCATACGCGATCCTTCTGGTGCGAAATTAGGCGGCGTTTCCGATGCGCCCTGAGCGATCGCAGAGGGAATCCGTATTTGCCGCCTAGGAGTTAGTACCGCTGGGGCGCGAGATTCATAAATTCGTGCTCAAAAAAATTTCCGAACAGGCGAATTCTGGCGATCCGCATTCGTGGCCTTGGTGGGGAGTAATGCAATCCGGGAGAAATGGAGGTGATTTTTTCGAACGCGAATTTATAAAAGCCGCAATCGACGGGTACTAACTCTTATGCCGATCTCTGGAAGGTTCCGCAAAGACCGCCTGCCTGAACCGCTGGCCTATTACAGGAAGGAGGGTTTGAGGTTCTCCGGTGGCGGGACCTGGCGCGACGCCCGCTGCCCTTTTCACGACCACGACCGCGACCCGAGCCTGAGGATTCACATCCCGAGTGGGGGCTTCAACTGCCATGGTTGTGGAGCCAAGGGCGGCGATGTCCTCGACTTCCATCGCAAGCGGCATGGGCTGACTTTCAAGGAGGCGGCCAAGGCCCTCGGTGCATGGGAGGAGCCGGTCCCATTGGCGACCCCGGTTAAGGCCTCTCCACGCCAGCCTTGCCCCGAGAGTGCAAAAGAAGCTGCCAGACGTTTCGCAACGAAGTCCCTTGGGAACGGCTTCCTAGCCGAAGCGCTGCACGAGTACCGCGACGAGCGTGGCGCACCCCTCTCCTGGGTGATCCGGGCAAGAAACCCGAACACCGGCAAGAAGTGGATCAGGCCAATGCACTGCACGGGAAACCGCTTTGTGTTAGGGCTACCGAACTTCGAGCGCGGAGCGAAGCCGCTGTATGGCCTTGACTTACTCGCACGTCGCCCAGAAGAAGTCGTAATCATCTGCGAGGGTGAGATGTGCGCCGATGTCCTGCGCAAACGTGGGCTTCTGGCGATCACCTCTGGTGGCGCAACTTCAGCCGAAGGTGCCGAGTGGACGCCGCTCGCCGGGCGGCAGGTGCTCATCTGGCCGGACAACGATGAGCCAGGGCGACGGTACGCGCAGGACGTGGCTCAGCGGCAAAACGAGATTGGGTGCCGCACGGAGGTGATCGACGTCGCGCGGTTGGGCCTCGACTGTCAAGGGCGAAATGAAAGGGGACCACTGGGGCGGAGGTAGAGGGGGCCAGTAGGAGGAACGATCGAGGAAGGATTTTCGGGGGAGAAAAGACTCTGGAGCGTAGCGGAAGAGTCTTTTCTCCCCCGAAACGCGTTCGCTGGGGAGGGTTCAGCGCTCTGAGGGCGGGTTGCGTTTGCGACGGCTTTGCTTGAGGCGGTAGCTGTCGCCGTTCATTTCCAGGATATGCACGTGATGAGTAAGCCGGTCGAGCAGAGCGCCGGTGAGGCGTTCGGAGCCGAAGATCTCGGTCCACTCGTCGAAGGGCAGGTTGCTGGTAACCAGAACCGAGGCGCGTTCGTAGCGTTGGCTGACAAGTTCGAACAACAGTTCGGCGCCGGTCTTGGAAAGGGGACGAAACCCAGCTCGTCGACGATGAGCAGATCGTAGGCGGCAAGCTGTTTCTGGAAGCGGAGCAGGTGCTTTTCATCGCGGGCTTCGATCAGCTCGCTGACCAGGGCGGCGGCGGTGGTGAAACGCACGCGATGGCCGCGCTGACAGGCGGCCAGACCAAGGGCCAGGGCGGCATGGGTCTTGCCTGTGCCGCTGTTGCCCAACAGTAAGAGATTTTCTTTCCTTGCCAGGAACTCACAGCGGGCCAGCTCCAGCACCAGAGTCTTGTTCAGGGAAGGGATGGCGAGAAAGTCGAAGCTGTCGAGACTCTTGACCACCGGGAACCTAGCCTGGCGGATGCGGCGCTCGGTGGCGCGGCGCTCGCGGTCCAGTAACTCCAGTTCGGTCAGGCGCAGTAAGTAGCGCGGGAAGTCGGTCTTCTCCTGGGCGCACTGGCGGGCCACCTTGTCGTACTCGCGCAGGAAGGTGGGCAGGCGTAGAGCCTTCAGGTGATGCTCCAGCAACACCTGCGGGGTGTCGGGAGTGGGCATTTCGGGCGGAGTGCTCATAGCGCCGCCTCCGCACTGGCAATCGGCGCAGCCGCCCGCGGCGCACTGAGCAGGGCCAAGTAGTCGGTGGCCCGAGTGGTGCGTACGTTGGCTGCAGGCAGATGCGGCCAATTAGCCAGGTCCAGCCTTGGCGGTCTGTGCTCGATGCGACAGAGCACCAGATGTCGCACCGCATCGAAGCTGATCGTCTTCAACCGCAGGGCGTCTTCTATGGCGGCGGTGACCTCTACGAGAGCAAAGGTCTCCAGCAGGCGCAGCACCTGGATGTACTCCCGGGCGGCCTGTTTGCGCAGGCGCGCCTCCAGCAGGCGCCGCCAATCGGCGAAGCAGTCCGGCAACCGCCAGCCGGCCAGCGGCGCTGCCTGATCCAGAGCCCGGCTCTTACGTTCCAACAGCGCCAGATAGTGCAAGGGATCGTAGACCGCAGTCTCGCGCTCATAGCTGCGCGGGTGGCGGGCGATGACCTCGCTGCCGCAGCCGATTTCCACACGATGCACGTGGCCCTTCACCAGCACCTGGCGGTAGCCACACTCGGTGGGCGCGGAGTAGTCGTTGGTGCGATAGCGCACCAGCGACAGAGAATTGACCCGCGCGGTGACCTTCTCGCAGGCCTCGTAGGGAGCAACCGGCAGCGGCAACATCGCAGCGCGGTCGCGCGCGAACCGCTCGGCGATGGTCTCCGTATGGCCACGCAAGCGGCGCTGGCGGCGCTCACCGCAGTCGGCCTCCAGTTTGGTGTTGAGCTCTTCCCAACCCGAGGCGTGTGGAATCGGGACCATGAAGTTGCGACGGGCGCAGCCGATCAGATTTTCGACAGCCCCCTTATCGTTTCCTCTGCCGGGCCGCCCGAACCTCTCGGCGAACAGATAGTGGCTCTGGAGTTCGGAAAACGCCTGCGTCTTTTTCCGCTCCCCGTCGCCCAGGATGCGCGCCACCGCCAGGGTGGTGTTGTCGTAGAGAATACGCGTAGGCACAGCGCCCCAGTACGCGAAGGCGCGCACGTGGCCTTCGAGGAAAGCTTCGGTCGTCTCGGCGGGAAAGGCTTGCACATAGCAGTCGCCGGAATAGGGCAAATCGAAGGCCAAGAAATGCGCCTTCTGCGCCACCCCGGCAATCACCACTTGCGCTTCGCCGAAGTCGGCCTGCGCCTCGCCCGGCGCGTGCGTCAGCGGAATGTACACCTCTTGGCTGGAAAGCTTCGCCTGGCGCACGTAGTCCTTCACGATGGTGTAACCGCCGCTATAACTATGCTCGGCGCGCAGCCGCTCGAAAATGCGCTTGGCCGTGTGTCGCTGCTTCTTCGGCTGCTGCTTGTCCTCCGCCAGAATCGCGTCGATCACCCCCTGCCATGGACCCAGCTTGGGCCGCCAGATGGGCTTCTGCCGCCGATACCCCGGCGGCAGTGAGTGCTCCAGCATTTTGCTCACTGTCTTCCGCGCCAGCCCGAACTCCCGGGCTACCGCACGCCGGCTCTGGCCTTCCACCAGAACCGCCCGCCGCACACGCGCATACACGTCCACGTCGTACATACCTCCGGTGTCCCACGGAAAACACGCCTCCTCCCGGTCCCGAACCCGGCTGCGAACCTGGTTCGTTACCCTTCAAAGTCCCTCTTGTCCGTGAAACCAGAATGTGGCGGATGGGCTACTCTTACTCCCCCACGCCGCGCCCTCGCGCTGCTCACGCGGCGCGACGTGGACTATTTTTGCTCCGGCGCGTACACCGAACAGATGCTGCGCGCGACCATCGCGGCGGGAATCAAGATGGGGGCCATTGGCGCCGCGCATCTGAAGCGCATCAACGTGGACACGACGGTGCAGACCAAGGCCATCCGCTATCCGACCGACGCGCGGCTGTATCATCGCTCGCGGGAGCGGCTGGTGAAGGCGGCGCGGCGGGAAGGGGTGCGGATCAAGCAGAGTTACCGGCATGTAGGCAAGCGGTTGCTGCTGGCTTCGAGCCGCTAGGCGCATGCGCGGCAGATGCAGCGGGCGCGTGCGGCGACGCGGAAGTTACGCACGCAGTTAGGGCGAGTTACCCGCGAGATAGAACGGCAAGTTAGCGAGCCTTCGGAAAAGTTGTCCAAGTTACTAGAGACGGCGCGCCGCATTCATGCGCAACAAAGGCACGACAAGAACAAGGTCTACAGCGTACATGAACCTGAAGTGCAGTGCATCGCCAAAGGCAAGGCGGGCAAGCCGTACGAGTTCGGTAATAAGGTCAGCGTGGCGGTTACCAGCAAGGGCGGTTGGTTCGTGGGCACGAAGAGCTTCGCGGGCCATCCCTACGACGGGCACACCCTGGCGGCGCAGATCGAGCAAGTGGAACAGATGATCGGCAAACGGGTCGAAGAAGCGCATGTGGACATGGGTTATCGCGGCCACGACTACCAGGGCCCGGTGCGGGTGCATATCAACAAGCGGCGGCGGGGACGAACCGCGCCGCGGCTGTGGCGCTGGATGAAACGCCGCGCCGCCGTCGAGCCCAGCATCGGACATCTGAAGACGGAACATCGCCTGGAGCGCACCCGGCTGAAGGGCATTTACGGCGATACGATCAACGCCGTGCTCTCGGCCGCGGCCATGAACGTTCACAAGCTCGTGAGAGCTTTTTTGCGCCATTTTCTGCGCACCCTGCTGAGCCTCTGGCGCCGCTATCTGCACCTCGTAGCACCTATCGGCCCGCAGATACCATGCAACCCAATCTGAAAAACGACTTTTTCAGGATCGACTAATTACAACTGTAGTATTAAGCACAATTTCAACGGCCTTGGCGCGGTTGAACGCATAGACGCTGATACTGTGAAGCCGGAGCAGAACGTCCTTTAGAGCTTGAAGTGTCTCAGGCTTCATTTGGCCCTCCCTTGTCTCTGTTGAGAATCATAGGCCGGTCAGCTCCTCCCGCCGTCCACCGATAATCCGCCTACCCGGTCGCCATCGCCGGAGTCACCCTCAACCTCTGGTTAATCGGATGGAAGTTCAAATATGCAAACTTCCGGAGAGTAAGTCAAGGACGATCAACGACATGATCCGAAAGGCCAGGTCTCTGGCACCACGACCTCACGCGCGCATGTATGGCTTGAGATACTCTTCAAGGTCGGCGCGAATGAACGCTTTTTCATCCTCGGTGAGAGGCGCGCGTCTTCGGCCCATTCCGCCGCCCCCGCCCATATTCCGCCGAGCCTCCGGCTCCATGGGCTGAGGGCGAAATTTGACGTTCTCCGGAAAGACGCCGCGAGCAATCATCAGATATTCAGTGGCGCCGGGAATGGTTGCGAAACCCTGCACGCGCCCGAACATATCGAAGGCCTCGCGCTTTTTGCCAGCCCAGTAGAGGTCCATCACCTGCTGCAGCAGGTCAGCGAACTGAGGGGTGGGACAGAGGCCGGTAAAGCCGAGCGGCAACTCTTCAAGGAGAAGATTTCCGGTTCCACCACCGGCGGCCCAAACCGCGAGTTTGTTGCCGGTGCGCTGCATCAGTTGCGGAGCGCGCTCGAGCGGATTGCCGACTTCATCCTTGGTCGCCTTCATGGTGGGGATTTCCTGAAACATGCGGACCATCAGATCTACGCTCATCGTGCCGCGCGTCTGCACAATCAGGGGCAAATCGGTAGCGGCTCCAATCGCCTTATAGTAAGCGAGGATGTCGTCATCGCTCCGGTCCCAGCCGTTATTGGGCGGCATGGATTCAATTGCGTCGGCGCGATGCGCGGCGGCGTGTTTGGCGTAGCGGACGGAAGTGGCCGTATCCCAGTTGACGCTTTGCACAGCGATGGCGATGGCCGCGCGGCCGCCTTTACCCGCGGCGAGAATGGTTTCAGCGCCTTCGATCCGCTCCGCGTCGGAGAGTGTGGACCAACTGCTGGCGAACACAGGCCAGATCATGCCGTTGACGCGGCCTCGATTGATGAACTCAACCTCCTTCGCGAGTGCATCTGAATCGAGCTTGTCCTCCGGGGTGAAAGGCGTTTCGGGAATGGGATAGAGGCCGCTGAGCGGCTTTCCGCTCGGCGTCTTTAAGAGAACGCCGTGAACTTCGGCGGTCTCGGGCAGAGCCGCCGCGTCAAGAAAGCCGGCGCTCAACGCCAGCATTCCCGCATTTTGCAGAAAGTGGGGTAGCTCCCTTAGTACAGTAACCACTACTGGTTGTGCTTTCCGGTGGGCGCGTTTGCTCGCGATGGCCGGTAGCGGGATGGTTTTGTGACCAGGGCGTTCTCCAGCAGCCGGTAGAACAGCATTCCCCGGCGGCGCGACTTTCTACGATTGAAGCGGAACGCGAACTCATCGAGATACGCGTCCAGA
>JASHOC010000057.1 GCA_030041305.1 Acidobacteriaceae bacterium | reverse complement strand
CGCTCCACCCGCGGGTCCTTCAACTCGGCGAAATAGCTCAGGGGACTCTCCATGTCCCCATCTCATCCCCACTATCTCCCGCTGCATATAGCGTTTAAGATGCGTTTGCCCTGGGTGGATAATCAAGCTGTTTTGAAACTTCAGACGCGCGAACCACAATATCTTGAGTCTACTGTATTAAGGGAGCTACCCCACTTGGGTAATTGGTTCAAGCTACCACAAGTCTTCCGTTCCTTCCCTCCTGTTCCCTATTCCCTATTCCCTGTTCCCTATTCTTTTACAATCACCTTGATGCCAACCGCATCCCACGCTCAACAACTCCTGCCGCTCCTCGCCCGCCTAAGTTTCCGGCTGGGCCAGTTCAAGCTCTCTTCCGGTGGAACCAGCGATTACTACATCGACTGCCGGATCACCACGTTGCACGCCGAAGGCGGCCGGCTGACGGGACACTCCGTGCTTGAACTTTTGGAGGAAAACGGCATCGACGCCGAGGCTGTGGGCGGGCTGACCCTGGGGGCCGACCCCATCGTGTCGAACGTGGCCACGGCCAGCGCCTGGCGGGCCATCGAGCATCCCGGCGCACCGCTGCTGCACGGGTTCCTGGTGCGCAAGGCCGAAAAGGCGCACGGCGCCGGCCGCCGCATCGAGGGCTTTTGCCGCGAAGGGGCGCGCGTGGTGATTGTGGACGATGTGTGCACCACCGGCGCTTCCACTATCGCTGCGATTCAGGCCGCCGAGGAGGCGGGGATGCGCGTGGCGGCCGTGGTCTGCATCGTGGAGCGCGAGGAGGCCAACGGCCGCCCGGCCGTCGAGGGTGCTGCGCACGGCAGCCCTTTCTTTCGCCTTTTCACGGCGAACGAAGTCCGCGCCGAACACGTGCGCCGCGCGCCGGGCGCCCGTTGAGATCCGTTACGTAACGCGTTACAATCGATCGTGATCAGATCGTTCCGGCACAAAGGGCTGAAGCGACTCTTCGAGGATGATGATCCACGCGGCTTGCCTGCGGAACTGGTCGGAAAGCTGCGCAACAATCTGGCCCGGCTTGACGCGGCGGATTCGGTAAACGATATGAACCTGCCGGGTTTCAGGCTTCACCGTCTGGAAGGCGACCGCGAAGGTTTCTGGGCCATTACTGTCCACGCTAATTGGCGCGTCGTATTTCGATTTACGGACGGCGACGCATTGGATCTTGACTACCTCGGTCAACACTGAGGAGAATCCTCCATGCCGATGAAGAATCCGCCCCATCCAGGCGAGACAGTTCTGCACGAGTGCATTGAGCCGCTCGGACTCACGATCACGCGAGCGGCGAGCGCCCTCGGCGTCACGCGCACCACGCTCTCTCAATTGGTCAATGGCAGACGCGGCATCTCGCCGGAGATGGCGGTCAGGCTATCGCAAGTGTTCGGCGGCAGCGCCACGAGTTGGATGACGCAGCAGGCCCACTACGATCTCGCCCAGGTTTCCGCGAAGCGAATCAAGCTCAAGCGACTTGCGGCGGCGTAAGCGGGACGTCAACGCTCTCGCTCCGCTGACCTGGCCACCACCGTTCAGGCCCGCGCCGCCGCCCCATGCGCGCCCATGTGCCCCGTCCGGGCCGGCAAAGCCTCCTTGGCGGCGAGATAGTCGTTCACTGCTGCGGCGGCCTTGCGTCCCTCGCTGATGGCCCACACCACCAGGGATTGCCCACGCCGCATATCCCCGGCGGCAAAGATGCCTTCCACCGAAGACATGTAGTCGGTCGTCGCCACGTTGCCGCGGTTATCGAGCTTCACGCCCAACTGCTCGATCATGCCTGTGCGCACCGGCCCCAGGAAGCCCATGGCCAGCAGCACCAGGTCCGCGTCCATGGTGAACTCGGTGCCCGCCATGGCTTCGAACCTGGGCGGAGGCCCTACGCGCACCGCGTGCAATTGCTTCACGTTGCCGTGCTCGTCGCCGGTGAACTTGAGGCTGTTGATGCTCCAATCGCGGATGCCGCCCTCCTCGTGCGCGCCTTCGGTGCGCAATTGCAGCGGCCACAGCGGCCACGGCGTCGACGGCGCGCGCTCCGCCGGCGGCTGGGGCATAATTTCGAACTGGTGCACGCTCTTGGGGTGCTGTCGGTGCGTGGTTCCCAGGCAGTCCGCGCCGGTGTCACCGCCGCCAATGATGATGACGTGTTTCCCCGTGGCGAGAATGGGCGCAGCGGCATTCATCGAGGCGAGGATCGCATCTTCGTCGTCGCCTTCGCAGCGCCGGTTCTGCTGCGGCAGAAAATCCATGGCAAAGTGAATGCCGTTGAGCTCGCGTCCTGGGATGGGGAGGTCGCGCGGATGCTCCGCGCCCCCGCACAGTAGAATGGCGTCGTAGTGCTCGGTGAGCGACTCCACGGGAATATTCACGCCCACGTGCGCATTGGTCAGGAAGATCACGCCCTCGGCCTTCATCTGCTGGATGCGCCGATCGAGCACGTGTTTTTCCAGCTTGAAATTCGGAATCCCGTAGCGCAGTAATCCGCCGATCCGGTCGTTCTTCTCGTAAACGGTTACCGAGTGGCCCGCGCGCCGCAACTGCTGCGCCGCCGCCAGCCCCGCCGGTCCGCTGCCTACCACCGCCACGCGCTTGCCCGTGGCCTGCTCGGGCGGCTCGGGATGAATCCAGCCCTCGTCCCAGGCCCGATCGACAATCGAGCGCTCGATCAGTTTGATCGAAACCGGCGGCGCATTGATGCCCAGCACGCATGCGGCCTCGCAGGGCGCCGGGCAGATGCGCCCCGTGAACTCGGGAAAATTGTTGGTCGAGTGCAGCCGCCGGATCGCCGCTTCCCATCGGTTGTGATAAACGAGGTCGTTCCAGTCCGGAATGAGGTTGTTTACCGGGCAGCCGGTATGGCAGAACGGCACCCCGCAGTCCATGCACCGCGCGCCCTGCTCCCGCTGCTTTTCCTCGGGAAACGGCTCGTAAATCTCAAACCAGTCGTTGATGCGCTCGCTCGCTTTGCGCCGCGTCGGCTGTTCGCGTTGAATCTCCAGGAAACCGGTGTCCTTACCCATGCCGCACCTCTGCTGATGTTGCTGCCGTCACCAGGGGCGACGAATCAATCGGAGAAGCGTAAATCTCCGTGGCCCGGGCTACGCCCAGCACCCGCTTGTACTCGTGCGGAAACACCTTGATAAATTTCGGCTGGGCGTCGCAGAAGTGCTCCAGCACCCAAGCCGCGCGCGGGCTGCCCGTCAGGTCCCGATGCCGCTCCAACAGGCCGCGCACCAGCTCCACGTCCGCGCCATCGATCAGCGGTTCCAGATCCACGCTCGCCTTGTTGCAGCGCCGCGCCGAAAAATCGCCTTGGTCGTCGTACACGTACGCGATCCCGCCGCTCATGCCGGCGGCAAAATTGCGGCCCGTCGAGCCCAGCACCACCACCAGCCCGTTGGTCATGTATTCGCAGCCATGGTCGCCTACGCCTTCCACCACCGCCGTCGCTCCGGAGTTGCGCACCGCAAACCGCTCGCCCGCGATGCCGTTCAGGAACGCCTCGCCGCTGGTGGCGCCGTAGAGCACCACGTTGCCCACCAAAATGCTCTCCTCGGGCAAAAAGCTCGAGGTCTTCGGCGGGTATGCAATGATGCGGCCTCCGGAGAGCCCCTTGCCCAGGTAATCGTTGGCGTCGCCTTCGAGTTCGAGCGTCATGCCCTTGGGCACAAACGCGCCGAAGCTCTGCCCCGCCGAACCATGGAACCGGTAGTGAATTGCGCCGTCGGGTAATGCCGCCGACCCGTAGCGCCGCGCAATTTCCCCACCCAGCATGGCGCCCACGGTGCGGTGCAGGTTGCGGATCGCAAAGCTGCCGGTCACCGACGTTCCGGTTTCAAGCGCCGGTTTGGCTTCGTCGATCAGCACATGATCGAGCGCCTGGTGCAAGCCGTGGTCCTGCGGCTGCACGCGGCGCCGCGCCACGCGCGCGGGCAGCGAAGGCGAGTAGAGAATCGACGAGAGATCGATTCCCTTCGCCTTCCAGTGCGCTTCGGCGATCGACGCATCGATCTTGTCCACGCGCCCCACCATCTCGTCCACGGTGCGGAAGCCCAGCTTCGCCATGTGCTGCCGCATCTGCTCGGCGATAAAGAAAAAGAAGTTGATGACGTGCTCCGGCGTGCCCGTAAAGCGCGCGCGCAGCACCGGGTCCTGCGTCGCAATGCCCACCGAGCAGGTGTTCAGGTGACACTTGCGCATCATGATGCAGCCCATCGAGATCAGCGGCATGGTGGCGAAGCCGAACTCCTCGGCCCCCAGCAGCGCCGCAATCACCACGTCGCGCCCGGTCTGCAGCTTGCCATCGGTCTGCACGCGGATGCGGCTGCGCAGGTCGTTCAACAGCAGCACCTGCTGTGTCTCGGCGAGGCCCAGCTCCCAGGGCAGGCCCGCGTGCTTGATCGAGCTGAGCGGCGAAGCGCCCGTCCCGCCGGTGTCGCCGGAAATCAGCACGACGTCCGCATGCGCTTTCGAAACCCCCGCGGCCACCGTGCCCACGCCCACTTCCGAAACCAGCTTCACCGCGATTCGCGCCTTGGGATTCACATTCTTCAAGTCGTAGATCAACTGCGCCAGGTCTTCAATCGAGTAAATATCGTGATGCGGCGGCGGCGAAATCAGTCCCACTCCGGGAATCGAGTGCCGCGTCTTCGCGATCACCTCGTCCACTTTGTGCCCGGGCAACTGCCCGCCCTCGCCGGGCTTTGCCCCCTGCGCCATCTTGATCTGCAGTTCGTCGGCGTTCACCAGGTAATTCGTCGTGACGCCAAAGCGCCCGCTCGCCACCTGCTTGACGGCGCTGCGCCGCGAGTCGCCGTTCTCATCGCGCTTGAACCGCGCTTCGTCCTCGCCGCCCTCGCCCGTGTTCGACATGCCGCCAATGCGATTCATCGCAATCGCCAGGGTCTCGTGTGCTTCTTTGCTGATCGACCCGAAGCTCATGGCGCCGGTCGTGAACCGCTTCACAATTTCCTTTGCCGGCTCCACTTCCTCGATCGCGATCGGCTTGTCCGCGTATTTCAGCTTCATGAGCCCGCGCAATGTGGAGAGGTTCCGGTTCTGGTCGTCGATCAAATCCGTGTATTCCTGGAAAGTCGCCGCGTTGTTCGCGCGCACCGCGTGCTGCACCTTGCTGATCGTCAGGGGATTCAGCAAGTGGTACTCGCCGCCCTCACGGTACTGATATTGCCCGCCCACCACGAGGTCCGTCTCCGACTCCGTCAGCGGCTGAAAGGCGTAGGTGTGTTTCATCTGCGCCTCGCGCGCCAGCACCCCCAGTCCCACGCCCTCGATGCGCGACGCGGTGCCCGGAAAATACGCGTCCACCAGCGACTTGTCCAGTCCCACTGCTTCGAAGACCTGCGCGCCGCGATAACTCTGAAGCGTCGAAATGCCCATCTTCGAAATCGTCTTGAGCAGCGCTTTATTGATCGCCTTGATGTAGTTCTTCTCCGCGTATTCGGCCGAAATCTTCTCCGGCAACATGCCGCGCCGCTTCAAATCATGAATTGTCTCGATGGCCAGATATGGATTCACCGCGCTTGCCCCGTAGCCGATCAGCAGGGCAAAGTGCATCACCTCGCGCGGTTCGCCGCTCTCGATGATCAACGCCACCTGGGTGCGCGTTTCCTCGCGCACCAGCCGGTTATGCACCGCCGCCATGGCCAGCAGGCTGGGAATCGGCGCGTAGGTCGCATCCACGCCGCGGTCCGACAGAATCAGCAGCGTGTAGCCTGAATTCACCGCGTGCGAAGCGCGCGCGCTCAGGTCCTCGAGCGAGTGCCGCAGCCCGGCCTCGCCGTCGGCGGCGCGGAACAGCGCCGGCAGCGTGGTCGCCAGCAGATCCCCCGACGAAACGCGGCGCAGTTTTTCCAGGTCGCGGTTGGTCAAAAGCGGATGCGGCAGCTTCAGCGTGTGGCAGTTCTCCGGCTTCTCGTCCAGAATGTTGCGCTCATTGCCGATGTAGCTGATCAGCGACATCACTAGTTCTTCGCGAATGGGATCGATAGGCGGATTCGTCACCTGCGCAAACAGTTGCCTGAAGTAGTTGAACAGCGGCTGCGGCTGGTCCGACAAACACGCCAGCGGCACGTCCGTTCCCATGGAGCCCACCGGCTCCTCGCCCTTGGCGGCCATCGGCAGCAGCAGGATGCGCAAATCCTCTTCGCTGTATCCGCAGGCGCGCTGCCGCCGCAGCAGCGTCTCCGGATTCGAACCGATCACACGCGCCGGCTCTGGCAGCACGTCGATCGTAATCTGCTCCTGCTTCAACCAATCCGCGTAAGGCTGCCGCCCCGCCAGCTGTTTTTTGATCTCGCTGTCCGAGATAATGCGCTGCTCGACCGTGTCCACCAGGAACATGCGGCCCGGCTGCAAGCGGCCTTTCTTCAAAATGTCTTCGGCTGGAACGTCAAGCACGCCCGCTTCCGAAGCGAGCACCACGATGTCGTCCTTGGTCACGATGTAGCGGCCCGGCCGCAGTCCGTTGCGGTCGAGCGTCGCGCCAATCACCCGCCCGTCCGTAAAGGCAATGGCCGCCGGCCCGTCCCACGGCTCCATCAGCGACGCATGGTATTCGTAAAACGCGCGCTTGTCCTCGTCCATGTCCGGGTTGCCGGCCCACGCCTCGGGAATCAGCATCGCCATCACGTGGGGCAGCGACCGCCCCGACTGATACAAAAACTCGACCGCATTGTCCAGCGAAGCCGAATCGCTCCCACCCGGCGTGATGATCGGGAACAGCTCGCCGATCGTGTCTCCGTGCAGCGGGCTCCTCATCACCGACTGCCGCGCGCTCAACCAGCTGATATTGCCGCGAATGGTGTTGATCTCGCCGTTGTGCGCCACGTACCGGTAGGGGTGCGCCAGCTTCCAGCTCGGAAACGTGTTCGTCGAGAAGCGCTGGTGAATCAGCGCCAGCGCGCTCGTCACCAGCGGATTCGCCAGCTCGAAGTAAAATTTCTCGATCTGCGGAGCCAGCATCAGCCCTTTGTAGATGATCGTGCGGCAGGAGAACGAGGGAACGTAAAACGACTCCTTGTCCTCCATCTCCGAGTCCGCAATCTCGTTCTCGGTGCGCCGCCGGATGCGGAAGAGCAGCCGCTCAAAGCTTTCCTCGTCCATTTCTTCCGGCCGCGACACAAAAAGCTGCTCGATATACGGCTGCGAGTTGCGCGCCTGGCGGCCGATCGCGTCACCGTTCACCGGCGTGTCGCGCCAGCCCAAAATCTTGCAACCCTCTTCCTGCGCGATCCTCTCGAACACGCCCTCGCACTGCAGCCGGCTGTGCCGCTCCACGGGCAAAAAGCACATCGCTACCCCGTAGGCGCCCGGCTCCGGCAATTGCATTCCCAGCTCGCCGCATTCGCGCACAAAAAACGCGTGCGGAATCTGAATCAGGATCCCCGCGCCGTCGCCCGTCTGCGGGTCGCAGCCGCAGGCCCCGCGATGCGTCAGGTTGATCAGCACCTCCAGCCCCTTGCGGATAATGTCGTGGCTCTTTTCTCCGCGAATGCTGGCGACCAGTCCCATGCCGCAGGCGTCGTGCTCGTTTTGCGGGTGATAGAGTCCCTGCGGGCCCGGTGTGCAAAGACGGCGACTCTGTGTATCCATGGCTGCCCTTTTCGAATGTGCTCGGTGGTGCAGAATGCTGAAAAAATCCCCGGCGGAAACACCCGGAAAGACACAGGCGCTATGCGATTCCAGCCAGAAGAAATCGCTCAGGTCCTTGTTCAAGCAGGTCGCTCAAGCAGGTCCGGCCGCATCCGGGACTACGCTTCCTTCTAATATACCGAAAAATGAATTTCGCCGCAGAACTCCGTTCCACAAAATGGTTTACCCCGCCGCGCCCGTCCTTCCGCGTCCCCATAGTGTATTTTGGAACGTGTGCTTATGGCCGGCGGATCGACCACGCGCGATGCAGTCCTCGTTACCGGCGGGGCGGGCTTTATCGGCTCCAACTTCATCCTCACCTGGCTCCAATCCTCCTCCTCGCGTATCGTCAATCTCGACCTGCTCACCTACGCTGGCAACCCCGCCAACCTCGCCACCCTCGAAAGCGACCCCCGCTACACCTTTGTTCGTGGCGACATTTGCGACCCTGAATTCATCGCCGCGGTGCTCCGTGAGCACCATCCCCGCGCCATCGTCCACTTCGCCGCGGAAAGCCACGTGGATCGCTCCATTGTCGCTCCCAACGCCTTTATCCGCACCAACGTGCACGGAACCTTCGTCCTTCTGGAGCAGGCAAGGCTTTACTGGTCATCGCTTGGCGCCGCCGATCGCGCCGGCTTCCGCTTTCTCCACGTCTCCACCGACGAGGTGTACGGCTCCCTCGGCGCCGCCGATCCCGCTTTCTGCGAAACCACCCCCTACGCGCCCAACAGCCCCTACGCCGCCTCCAAAGCCGGCTCGGACCACCTCGTCCGCGCCTATTGCCACACCTTCGGCCTGCCCGTGCTCACCACCAACTGCTCCAACAACTACGGCCCCTTTCAATTCCCTGAGAAACTCATCCCCCTCATGATCCTCAACGCCCTCGAAGGCAAGTCCCTCCCTGTCTACGGCGACGGCAAAAACGTTCGCGATTGGCTCTTCGTCGACGACCATTGCGCCGCCATCCGCGCCGTTCTTGAACGCGGCCAGCCCGGCGCCACCTACAACATCGGTGGCTCGAGCGAACGCGCAAACGTCGACGTCGTTACCGCCATTTGCGATCTCGTCGACGAATTTTCCCCCCGGCCCGCGGCCGCCTCGCGCCGCAGCCTCATCACCTTTGTTGAAGACCGGCCCGGTCACGACCGCCGCTACGCCATCGACGCCCGCAAAATCACCCGCGAGTTGGGCTGGACGCCCGCACAGCCTTTCGAGGCCGGCCTGCGCAAAACCGTGCGCTGGTATCTCGACAACGCCGCCTGGGTTGCGAGCGTCCGCACCGGGGCCTATCGCGAATGGATCGCTCAAAACTATGCGGAGCGGCTCACCCTATGAAAGGCATCATTCTCGCCGGCGGCTCGGGCACTCGCCTCTATCCCGTCACCCACGTCGTTTCCAAGCAGCTCTTGCCGGTCTACAACAAACCCATGGTCTATTACCCGCTGAGCACGCTCATGCTCGCCGGCCTGCGCGAAATCCTGCTCATCTCGACGCCCCAGGACACAAGCCGCTTCGCCGATCTGCTCGGCGACGGCCACCGCTGGGGCATCGACATCCACTACGCCGTCCAGCCCAGCCCGGAAGGCTTGGCGCAAGCTTTCCTCATCGGCCGCGACTTTATCGCCGGCCAACCCAGCGCCCTGATCCTCGGCGACAACATCTTCTACGGCCAGGGATTCTCCCGTCAACTCCAGGCCGCGGCCACGCTCACCGAGGGCGCCACCGTCTTCGCTTACCCGGTCGAAGATCCTCAACGGTATGGCGTGGTCGAGTTCGACACCCAGGGCCGAGCCGTGAGCCTTGAAGAGAAGCCCAAACAACC
Source organism: Acidobacteriaceae bacterium (assembly GCA_030041305.1). GTDB lineage: Bacteria > Acidobacteriota > Terriglobia > Terriglobales > Acidobacteriaceae > Telmatobacter. The sequence goes on along the minus strand of JASHOC010000057.1, from coordinate 23,293 downwards.
CAAATCGCGCTACGCCGTCACCGGCCTTTATTTCTACGATCGGGATGTTGCCGACCTCGCCGCCTCACTCAAGCCTTCGCCGCGCGGCGAGCTCGAAATCACCGACCTCAACCGTCTCTATCTCCAGGCCGGCAAGCTGAATGTCGAAATTATGAGCCGCGGCATGGCCTGGCTCGACACCGGCACGCACGACTCACTCCTCGAAGCTTCACTCTTTGTCCAGACCATCGAGCGCCGTCAGGGGCTCGATATCGCCTGCCCCGAAGAGATTGCTTACCGGCTGGGCTTCATTACTGCCGGGCAGTTGGAGTTGCTCGCCGCACCCATTTCGAAAAGCGGATACGGCCAATATCTCAAGGCGCTCCTGCGCGAGCCCTACTTTGCCGGCAGCGCCCAGGAACCCTAAAAGTTTTCCGCACTTCCCTGCGGCGAAGGTCCGCCGCAAAAAAACAAAGCAGGCTCGCATGGCGCGAGCCTGCTTTATTTGCGATTGGATTTTGACTTTGCCCTCAGGGCTGGTTCGGAACTCTATTGCCCGTTCGGTTGTCCCGCGGACGCGGCGCTTTGCGAGCCGTTTTCAGACTGGTTCGATAGCAACTGCACTTGCACGCGGCGGTTTTGTTTCCGGCCCGCAGCGGTGTTGTCGGGCGCCACCTGCACGTCCTTACCGACCCCGATCAGGTAAAACCGGCGCGCGGGAACGTTGTATTTGCTGGCCAGGTACTGCACCACGGCGTCGGCGCGGCGCTGGCTCAGGTCATAGTTGTACTGGGCCGGGCCTGTGGTATCGGTGCCTCCAGTGACCTCGAGGATATAGTTCTTCGCCGAGTTCAGTTGGGAGCCGAAGTTGTCCAACTGCTGTTTGTCGTCTGCGGTCAATACGGATTTGTCGAAGCCGAACGTGACCGTCACGTCAGCTACATGCTTGTAGTTGTCCAGATTCTTCACGACCTCGTCGAGAGAATCGGCGCGATGGGCCACGTTGTTGGCCGCGCTGTCGGCTTGATTGGCCGCCTGGTTGGCCTGCTGAGCGTTCTGGTTGGCCGCGTCGGCCGACTGTTGCGCCTGATTGATCCCGGCTTGCGCCCGCTGATCGACGTCGTGAATGTCACGCTCGTTTTCCGCCGTCTTCTGGTCCAGTTGTCCAGCGTGAGTCACCAGCGGCGCCGTCTGGTTGCGTACATACTTCTTGGTGGCGCACCCCGCCACACCGAAGATCATCGTAGCTGTGGCCGCCAATACGAATCCAAATCGATTTCTCATTTTTCTCTCTCCTCCTCCGCCCGGCTGCGGCAACCCGCCCGCTGGCTGCAGAAGCAGTGCTTGACCTTCAAGAATTAGCATTCATCGTGCCAATCGACTTTCGCCTTTCAAGCCCAATCACCGCAGGGAGTTGTCTCGCCGCCCGCAACGACATTCCACGCTTTTCCACCGTGTATTTTTTACACTGCTCGGTAAGCTTTGCTTGGATTTGACCCTAGTGTCAGACGCGACCCGCGGTGCGTTCGTCTCCCGCGCGACCCCCCGGAAAAGCCGCTATCCTAAGAGTTGGCGTTCGCGGCGAAAAAGTTGTATGGATCTCTACGAAAAAATTCGCACCCTGCCCATCCAACCGGGCGTATACCTCTATAAAAACGCCGAGGGAGCCGTCATTTACGTGGGCAAGGCCAAAAACCTCCGCTCCCGGGTGCGATCGTACCTGCTGGACGCTTCGCAGGCTAACGCCAAAACCGGCTCGCTGATGCGTGAAGCCGTTGACATCGACTACATCCTCGTCGCCAATGAGCACGAGGCGTTGGCCCTCGAAAACAACCTCATCAAGCAGCGCAAGCCCCGCTTCAACATCCTGTTGCGCGATGACAAAACCTACCCGTACGTCAAGCTGACCTTGGCCGACCGCTTCCCCAAGGTTTTTGTCACCCGGCGCCTGCGCAAGGACGGCTCCGCCTATTACGGTCCTTATTTTCCCGGCAACCTGGCCTACCGCGTAGTCGAGCTGATCCACCGTAGTTTTCTTCTACCCAGTTGCAAGGTGGATCTCTCGCGCTATCACCCCCGCGCCTGTTTGCAGTACTACATTCACCGTTGTCTGGGCCCCTGCGTCGAAGGCCTCTCCACGCCTGACGCCTACAAGCAAGCCGTGCGCGACACACAAATGTTTCTCGAGGGCCGCCACGCGGAGTTGGAGCGCACCCTCAGCGCGCGCATGATGGCGGCTGCTGAGGCCGAGCAGTTCGAAGCGGCTGCGCGGCTGCGGGACCAGCTCTCCACCGTCCATCAGCTTCAGGAAAAGCAGCGCATCGCCACGGCCGGCAAGGATGAGGACGCCGACGTTTTCGGCTACCACTTCGAAGATGGCAGCCTGGCCGTGAACCTCTTCCATATGCGCGCCGGCAAAATCGTGGATCGCCGCGAATTTTTCTGGGAGGAACTGCCCGCCATGCTCGAAGCTCCAGAAGACCTGGGCGCCGCAGAACCTGCCCTGAGCTTGCCGAAGGGTCCCGATTCTGGGACCTGGGAGACCACGAAGGTCAACCCGTCGAACTTCGACGCAGGTCACGTCTTTAGTGCCTTGCTCAAGCAGCTCTACATCGACCAACAATATGTCCCGCGCACCATCCTGGTTCCCGTGGACTTCGACGATCGCGAAACTTTGGCCGCGCTCCTCACCGAGCGCGCCGGCCATCGCATCGAATTAACCGTCCCTCAGCGCGGCGATAAAAAATCACTCGTCGACCTGGCGGGCCAAAATGCGCGCCAGTCCTATACGCAGCGTTTCCGCGTGCTCGAGCCTTCGCGCAAAGCCATCCAGGAAGAACTGGCCGACGTGCTCATGCTCCCCGAGTTGCCCCGGCGCATCGAGTGCTTCGACATCTCCCACATCCAGGGCGCCGAGACCGTCGCCTCGTTAGTGGTTTGGGAAGACGGCAAGATGAAAAAGCAGGCCTACCGTAAGTTCAAGGTGAAAACCGTCGCCGGCGTAGACGACTTTGCCTCCATGCGCGAGGTGGTGGAGCGCCGCTACCGCCGCATCCTCGAATCCGGAAAAAAGGGAAGCATCCTGGAAGGCCATGACAGCGCCGAGGCCTCTTCGCCCCGCACGGACGGCGCGAAAATAGTCCCGGGCCTGAGCCCTGAGTCGCAAGCCGAAATGACGCCCCAAGCTCCGGAGGGGCGGCAGAACACGCCGGCCGCCGGCCGCGCCGTACCCGCCTCCGCGGCCAACGGCAAAGAACCCGCCACCATGCCCTCGCTCATCCTCATCGACGGCGGTTTGGGTCAGTTGCACGCCGCCGCGGAAGCCCTCGAGTCGCTCGGCTTGACCACCCAGCCTCTCGCGTCGATCGCAAAAAAGGAAGAAGTGATCTACCTCTATGGCAATGAAGATGAGCCCGTGGTTCTCGACCGCCGTTCGCCGGTCCTGCACCTCGTTCAGCTCATCCGCGACGAAAGCCACCGCTTTGCCGTCGGCTATCATCGCCAGCGTCGCGCCATGCGCGACCGCGCTTCGGAATTGCTGGCCATCCCCGGCGTTGGAGCGCAAACCCGGCAGCGGCTGCTCACGCATTTTGGCAGTCTGCGCGATGTACAACAGGCCACAGCGGATTCGCTGGCCGCGGTCGTCTCGCGCAAAACCGCGGAAACCATCTGGCGGCATTTCCATCCGCCCGAAGCCGCGTCCGCATCCGAATCGGCGCCCGGACCGGCTAAGACGGCCGGGGCTCTGGTGCAGCTTCAGGAAGTCCCCCGCCAGCCATAGGCCGCGCCGCGCAGAATCAAGCCGGGGCATTCACTTCGATCAACCCGCCCGCACCAGCTCATGCTTTTTGACTGCGATCTTGTGCTTGCAAACCTCGCAGGAAAAGCCATCGAGCAGAGCGATGCTGCTCACCGGAGCGCCGCACCAGGGGCATTTTCCGTGCCGCGTGCCGATGCCCAGCAGCGGTCCCAGCAGAGGAGCAAACACGCCGGCAATCAGCATCGGAACCCCGAGAAAGGCGCCAATCCCGGTGATCAAAAGCAGTGTCCCCACCATGATTAGCACTGGGGCTGCAATCACCCCGAGGAGCAATCCCTCAAAGGCGCCGCGCACCGGCGCCTTCTCTGTGGGCGTCGGCGCCGGGCTCTCGTGGGCCCCATCCGCGTGCGATTCGCTCGCGCAGGCAGTTCCGCAAATTGGACAATAGCTCCAGGAAGACTCGATGCGCTCACCGCATTTAGAACAGGATCCGTCCATCGTCGACCCCTCCCTGACGGTCTAGGCAGAGGATCGGACAGCGGCGAGAATGCCTCTGGGTTGCGCTCCATGCGATCCGTTCCCGCGAACCCTCGCAAGCCGCGCAAGCCTTTCTCTCCGGCCCTGGCTCGTCTGCAGAATCGAGCCTAGCGCGCAGTCAGATTTTCTCCCGTGATCCTCATCACATTTGGGCCGATCCCGAGCCTGCCTGCAGAGCGCAAGAAGGCTTTCTTCTGCGCACGCTTGAGCGCGAGGAGACGCTCTCGCCGACAGGAATCCCGGCGCGCGAGGGCCTGCGAAAGGCGCGAGAAAGCCCCCGGGAAAAACGTGGCCCGCACGCGACGAATCAGGCCTCGGCGCAGAGCATCGCCGGCCGGTTCATGCGCGTCTCAGGTGCGTTGTGCGCCTTCTCAAAAGCCATCTCCAAGGCGCATGAACGCGGCAAATCATGAACAGGCGGAAAAATTCTCTCGGTGAAGATGTGCAAGTTCTCTGCAAAATCGGATAGGCCGACCGCATGCCCTAGGCCGGCCGCAGGCTCTAGGCCGGCCGCATGCGTTTGAGGCGTTCGATCAACCTTACCGGGTGCATGGGCTTTTCGACCAGATCGAAGGCGTACCCTTGTTCCCGCGCCACTTCCAGCAGATCCGCGACTCCCGCTTGGCCCGAAAACAGCAAAATCGACATCTCGGGAAACATCTTGCGCACGTTGATAGCTAGATCCACGCCATTCATGCCCGGCATCACGACGTCGGAAAGCAGATAATCGGGGTGAAGCTCCTCCGTGATCTGTAACGCGGTTGAAGCATCATAGGCGGAAAACGCGCAGAATCCCGAGATATTCAGAATCTCGGCCACGGTGTCCGCCAGAATCACTTCATCGTCAACCACCAGGATGCTCGGGCGCTCTGCGCCCGACGCTTCGCATCGCGCCTTCCGCTCCCGGGCTGCGATAAAAGTTTGAGAAGGTTCGTCGGTCGCCTGAGAGATCTCCGGCCAACTGTATTCGAGCATCCACCGTCTCCTCTCCTTTTTTCCCAAACCGGGTAGCGTTTACCCGGCGCAACCACGCCGCACTGCGTTCATGTAAAAGGGACAAAGAAGGTTATTGCAGCGTCCCGATCCTTCAACGTCTTACATGCAATTGCAGGACCATATTCCTCAAAAAGCGGCTGCGCCGAGGTCCATCCCTCGTCACCGCCATCTCTCGCCAGGAGAGTTTCGAGGGCGCTCTCGAGCAGGTTTTCTTGCGGCCCGTTTGCGCGCAGCCGAATGGCAACTTCAACCCCATCTTGCGCAGCGTCTTGACTTTCCCGAACTTGAACGCCCAGAATTCCGCCGCGCGACATAACCTTTGGAACGCTCGAAAGTAAGTTGGAAAAAAAACCGGCGAATCTCGTCCCGTTCACCGTCACCGGGCGGCGATCTTCATAGCGGCAATCGACGGCGATGCCACAGGCGTGCAATTTTGGCCGGTACACGGCCAAAAATTCGTCCACCAGATCATGCAGGTAAATCTGCTGTTCGCTCACCGTTTGGTGATAATGACCCAGGATACGGCGGATAAGTTGCGCAACCCGGTCCAGTTCTCCCTCCGCAGAGAGCAGGTACGCGTAGGCTTTTTCGGCGGGCGGCGAACTCAGCCGCGCCAGGTATACCAGGTTGGTAATTGTTTCCAGCGGGCTGTTGATTTGGTGGGTCACGTTTGCGGCCATTTGCCCTTGGACCGCGAGCTTCTCTGACCGGATCAGCCGCTGCTCTATCCTCTTTCGCTCCGAGAGGTCACGCGCAATCTTGGCCGCGCCGATGATCCGCCCCGCCGCGTCCTTTACCGGCGAAATCGTCACCCAGACTTCCACCATGCAGCCGTCTTTCCTGAGTCGGCGGGTTTCGAAAGGCTCGATCCTCATGCCTTCACGGATGCGCTCCAGGATCGCCGCCTCCTCGGCCTCCAATCCCGGCGGAATGATGCGCAGGATGGTCTGGCCGATCATCTCCTCCGCGGTATAGCCGAAAATCCGGCAAGCCGCATCGTTCCAGCTGGTCACAATTCCATTCAGGTCCTTGCTGACGATGGCGTCGTCGGAGGACTCCACAATCGCCGCCAGAAGCGATCCTGGCCTGTCGAACGGCCCTTCCGGGGTCGCGGTCGAAGCTATCGCCAACTCAGGTTCGGCGTGGGACATGGATTTACCCTAACAAACATGGTTGAACTCTCGCGATAGATGTGGAACTTTCGCGATAGATAGAGATGCGGAACTCGCCCCGCGCGAGCGCCCAGGCGGCGCCAGTCCGGGTGGGAATCGCTGCTCCGGACGCGCACGCACCGGGAAAGGCCGCGCCCCGAGCCGCTGCGGAGATCAGCCCTTTGCGGGCGGTTCTCTCCGCAATCGCTCTTCAGCAGCCGCAGCTGCTCTTTTCACCATCGAGGGTGTGGCAAGCTCAGCCGGCTGTTGCGCCGGCATGCGTTTCCCGATGTTTCAAGCTGCCCGCCACGCGCGCCAGCAACTCTTCGGGGTGGACAGGTTTGGTGAGCAATGTGAAGTGGTGCCCGTCATTCTTTGCTGAGGCCAGCAGGTCAAGCGTACTGGCCTGGCCGGAAAAAAGCAGGATTTTGCAATCGGGGAAGATGCGTTTGATCGTGATGGCGAGCTCAATACCGCTCATTCCGGGTAGAACCACGTCGGTGAGCAGCAACTCCGGCGGCGTCAGCAGCGCCATCTCCAGAGCGTCGTTCGCGTCATAGGCGGTCATCGCAGCATAGCCGCTGCGGGAAAGGATCTCGGTGACCGTATCGGCAATTGCAGATTCGTCGTCCACCACCAAAACCACGGGCCGGTACGGACTAGTGTCGGCGGGGGGCACTTGATCGATCGGGACGACGGGGGAAGTGCGCTGTTTTCCGATCATCTGATTTTTACCTCTGCTTAAGACCGTAGCAGGGTTTCGCCGATACGGGGGGAAATCGTTGAGAAACCGTAGCAATGGCCGATCATGCTGATGCCGCAGGGTACGGAAAAGTTATCCAATCGCGCGAAGAATAAGAGTTTCATATGGTGGCACGTTACCTGCAAACAGTTGCGAAGATATCGATCTATCACTATAATTTTACTTGAGCGCTAGATTTACGAAAATTTAGTCATACGTTAGTGCAACATTTCTTGCGATGGGTGCACTCTAAGTGGGTACAGTCGGATGGTCAAACAGGCTCAAGCACTAAGGATTGAGGAGGCGCCAGCCATGCAGGGAGCGCCAACTGATGCGATGAGTTTCCCGTCGATCCTTCAGGACCAGGTCCCGAAAGGGCGGGATGGAAAGCACAAGCGGATCGTAACCAGGCTCTTGCGCGACATCGACCGGCTCAAGCCCGGAAGCGCCTTGAAGGTTCCGCTAAGCGCTCTGCCGGACACCAAAGAGAACATTCGCTCCGCATTGAACCGGGCTACTCGCCAGCGTGGGATCGACGTCGCCACTTCGAGTGATGCCGAGTTCCTCTACATTTGGAAGGCGGAGACCAAGCCGTAAGTCAGTCCGCGCCGCATCTGCCGAGCGCGCATTTCTCTGAGGAAGACGGCCATGAGCTCGGTGCGCATGGACAAGTGGCTCTGGGCGGCTCGCTTTTTCAAAACCCGGGCGCTCGCCGGTCGCGCCTGTGAGTTAGGGCGTGTCACGTCGAATGGACTGAGGGCTAAGCCAGCCCGCGAAGTCCGCGCCGGCGACTGGTTGCGCGTCGAGAACGAAAGCGGCGTCTACGAAATTGAAGTGCTCGAAGTGAGCGCCATGCGCGGACCGGCGGCGGTTGCGCAGACCCTTTATCGTGAAAGCGAAGCCAGCCGCGAGGCGTGGTTGCGGCTGGCCGAAGAACGGAAGGCGATGCAGGAATTCACGCCTCTGCCCGACCGCCGTCCCTCCAAACGGGATCGGCGGCGGATCATTCGGTTCCGGAGCGGCGGCTGAGAGCCTGGCCTGAGAGCCTGGCGGATCGGCGTTACCTGCGGGCGATTAAGTGGTCGAGTTGGCGCCTTACGCGAGCAGGCGCTGAATCTTCGCCTCAATCACGTCTTTGGGCACGTAACCCACAATTTGGTCGGCCACTTTTCCGTCCTTGAAAAACAGCAGCGCGGGAATTCCGCGAATTCCATAGCGGGAGGGCGTAGCGCCGTTCTCGTCCACGTTGACCTTCGCCACTTTCAGCTTGCCGGCGTAGTTTTGCGCCACCCCATCCACGATGGGCGCAATGGCCTTGCAGGGGCCACACCACACCGCCCAGAAATCCACCAGCACCGGCTGCTCACTGCGCAGCACTTCCTCGTCGAAGTTTGCATCGTTGACTTCAAAAACGCCTAGCCCAGCCATGATCCTCCTCGCGGACCCGCACGCGTATCAGTGTACAGGAACCACCATATATGGATGCGGGGGTAGGCCCGGAAGTCGCAACCCCGGCCCCGGCTCGATGCCGCCCGCCATTCGCGGGCTCGACCGGGTCGCGATCGATGAAAAGAGAGGGTTTGGGACCAACGGGCGGATTGCGATCAGTGTTGATTCGCGATCCGATTCCCAGCTTCACCGTGCTTCGTCGCAGCTTTACCACACTTCGTCGCGCCCCGATTCACATCGATTGCACCGGCAACAGCGTGAGGTCGTCCACGAGGCCCACTTCCTTCTGCACGAACGGCTCGCCATAGCGGACGCCGGCCAACAAACCGTAGTGGCGCACCTCGGCGAAGGTGCGCTCGCGAATCTCTTCTTCAGGAACAAACAGGCCGCTGCCGGCAGACTGGTTGGCGTATTGCGAGCGATAGGCCATGAGCGCCCGATGGCGCTGTTCGATAAACGGCGAGATATCGACGACGAAGCTGGGGCGCACGTCGGCGTAGAGGCTGGCGTAGACGATTTTGAAGGGACGGTGCGGCTCCGCGCCGGTATCGAACTTCCTCAGCCCGGAGAGAAAACATGCGTCGTGGCCAATGGTTGCCGTGATGGCGTGATCGGGATGGCGCGCCTGCCAATAGGGCAGAATGACGACGCGCGGGCGCAGGCGGCGCAGCACGCGCACGATTTCCATGCGGTTGGGCAGCGTGTTTTCGATGGCCCCGTCAGGAAGCGCAAGCGCCTCGCGCCAGCCAACTCCAAGCAGGCGGGCGGCCTCGGCGGCTTCGCGCGCGCGCACTTCGGCGCTCCCGCGCGTGCCGGCCTCGCCTTGCGTCAGGTCAAGAATGGCGGTGCGCAAACCGCGGGAGGCCATGCGCAGCAACGCGCCGCCGCAGGTTTGCTCCACATCGTCGCGATGGGCGGCGATGGCCAATACATCGGCGCGCAAATCGGCGGCTTCCGCGGGCATGGAAATCAGTAAGGGCGTTCAGTAAACGGTGTTATCGGCGTCGGTCGTTGCGTCCATGTAGGCCACGTCCCAGGCCGTGCCGGTGACGGTCACATACTGGTTGTCGATGGCCGTACCGTCCGTTGTCTTATAGATGTACACTTGGCCGCCTTCGGCGGTGTAGATTTTGTGCAAACCGGTAACCGCGGCGATGCCGGTCGCGTCGCCAAGGTAAGGCTCAAGCATCACCACGCTATTGGTCGCCGTGTTGTACATCGTCAGACAGCCGTAGCCGCCGGCCGCATTGGTGGCGTAGCGCACGCCGTTGGTGCATGCCTGCATGCCGATCCAGAGGGTGTTGTCGTCGGCTTCGATCATGCGGCTGACCGCGCCGGGCTGGCCGTCGCTGATCGAAACCGGGCTGGAGGCGGTGGCCCAGCCGGTGGGACCCGAAGCCAGATTGAGGACGGTGAGATTGCCGCCGTAATAGATTTGGCCGCTGATGGTCTGCGGCTGCTGGCCCACGACGTACATGGTGCTGGAGTCGACGAGGGCGTTGCTGGATCCGCCTGGAATGGGCAAGGTGCAATTATTGCCGTTGTTGGCGGCCGAGCAGGCGCCGATGGCGGCCTGTGTGGGGAGCAGGCCGGAGCTCTCGCCCACGTTGAAAATGAGGGGCGCGACGGGCAGCGGCGTAATGGATGCTGCCGAACCGCCGCACTCAGGACCGCAGTTGAGCACATAGGCGGTGCTGCCGTCGTCGGAAAAGACGGCTTTGATGGGACGGTCGAAGGTCAACGGAGCGCCGTAGTAGTTTCCGGTTGAGTCGAGGTGGTCGGGGCTTTGCACCTGAAACAAGCACCAGAGAGGCGCATTCTGCGGTTCGCAATCGATGGCGGCTTTGGGCCAGGTCGCGGGACCTCCCGAATAAGCCACAGATTCGGGTGTGGTGAGTTCGCGCGGGTAGTAAGCGTAATTTGAGTTTTGCACGAAGGCCAGCGCCACTGTGCCGCCGGGATTCACGCTGACGCGGTAAACGCCAGGCAGCCCCAGGGCAGCGGATGCACCGCCGCCCTGAGCTGCGACAGTGAGGACGTGGGAAGCCTGGCTGGCGGCAAAAACAAAGTTCTGATTGCGCGTAATGAAGATGCTGGACTGAAGGCCACTCAAGCCGCTAGCGTTGCTGGTGGCGGCTTCGGTGGCGTAGTTGACGATCGAAAGGCTGCCATCGCCGGAGCCGTAGACGGCGCCGCGCTGCTCCTCGGGCATGTTCTGGATGGTGATTGGGAGCGCCCCGCCATAGCCGGAAATCGAAAACGACGCGGGAGTTCCGTTGTAGCCGCTGCGCTCGTCGTAATAGGCGTCGACGATCTGGAGCGCGCCCTTGCTCAGGGCGCTGGGATTCTGCACCGCGATCATCACGCGATTGACCAGCTTGCTGGGTGGAAGAGTGCGGCCGTCAAAATAGTAGGTGCCGCCACAACCTGCCAAAATTATCGCGAACGCCAGGGCGGCTGCGGCGCTGATCCAAAAACTGCGTTTCCTCAAAACCCTTTACCTCGATCGGAGGCGCGGACACGCCGCGGCCGAAACAAAACTGATAGCGATTACGGAACCGGGTCAGCGCGCAAAGCCCCCGGGACAATCCGGTCAATGAACCAGGTTATGACTCCCGAAGTATAACAAAGCAGCCCCGCCACCGGGAGCCGCGCCGGGCAAGCACGCCCGGACCCCGGCGCGGCGCATGCGTCCATGCCGCCAATGCGATAGCATGTCAGCAGCATGACGCGATTCGCCGAGATTTACCTGAGCCATCCCATGCTTGCCGATGGGGCCATGGGCACAGTGCTGAACGCGCGCGGCGTGTACATCAACCGCTGCTACGACGAGCTGAACCTTTCCGACCCGGGGTTGATTCTTTCGGTACACGAAGAGTACCTGCAGGCGGGCGCGGAAATTCTGGAGACCAACACCTTCGGCGCCAACCGCTTCAGGCTTTCGCGCCACGGATTGGGCGGCAAGGTGAGGGAGATCAACGCGGCGGGCGTACGGCTGGCGCGGAAAGCAGTCGAAAATTTCCGGGAAAGACAGGCGGGCGAGGCATGGGTGGCAGGCTCGGTGGGGCCGTTGGGCACAAGGCTCGAGCCGCTCGGAAAGACCGGCCTGGATGAAGCGCGCGAAGCTTTCGCCGAGCAGATCGAAGTGCTGGCGGAAAGCGGGGTCGATTTGCTGATTGTGGAAACCATGCCGGCCCTGAACGAAGCCCACGAAGCCCTGACCGCGGCGCGCGCCGCGGCTCCGGAACTGCCGGTGGTGGTGATGGTCACCGTCGATGACGAGGGCGATTGTCTCGACGGCTCGTCGCCCGCGAACGCCGCGGCTCTGCTCACGGAATGGGGCGCGACCATGGTCGGCGTCAACTGCTCGACGGGCCCGGCGACGGTGCTCACGGCCATCGAAGCCATGCGCGGAGCCACAACTCTGCCCCTGGCGGCGATGCCGAACGCCGGCATGCCGCGGGCGGTCGAAGGGCGCAATATTTATCTGATTTCGCCGGAGTACATGGCCGGTTTTGCGCGCAAGGCGATTGCCGCGGGGGTGCAGATTGTAGGCGGCTGCTGCGGAACGACGCCGAACCATATTCGCGCCATGCGCTCGGCCATTCGGGCGCTGGATGAGCAGGCGCATGTGCAAGTATCTGGTGCGGCCCCGGCGCCAATCGCCGAAACGCCCCCCGCTCCCCTGGCGCATCGCTCCCACGTCGGCTCGTTGCTGGCTGAAGGCAAATTCCTCACTCTCGTGGAGATCGTTCCGCCCAAAGGGATTGATTGCTCGCAGGAAATCGAGGGGGCGCGGATGCTGGCGCGGCTGGGAGCGCACGCCATCAACGTATACGATGCGCCGCAAGCCTCGGCCCGGATGAGCGGACAAACGCTGTGCATCCAGATTCAGCAGCACACCGGGATCGAAACCATCCTCCATTACACCTGCCGCGATCGCAACCTGCTTTCGATTCAGTCGGATCTGCTCGGCGCCTCATCGATCGGCCTGCACAACCTTCTTTGCGTGACCGGCGATCCGCCCAGGCTCGGCAATTATCCCGATGCGACTTCGGTCTTCGACGTCGACTCCATTGGCCTAGTCAATATCGTGTATCGCTTGAATCACGGTCTCGACATCGGCGCCAACTCCATCGGCGCGAGCACAAACTTCACCATCGGCGTGGCCGCCCATCCCGGCGCGCCCGATATGGAAAACGAACTGCGCCGTTTTGCCTATAAAGTGGAAGCGGGCGCCGAATATGTGATCACCCGCCCGGTTTTCGACCTGCGCCTGCTGGAGGCTTTTCTTGAGCGCATTAAGGATCATCACATTTCTGTGATTGCGGGCATCTGGCCGCTCACCAGCCTGCGCAATGCGGAATACATGAAAAATGACCAGCGCGTCTCCATGCCCGAAGAGATCATGCTGCGCATGGCGCAGGCGGAAACCCCGGAAGCCGCGCGCCAGGAGGGCGTCAACATTGCGCAAGAGATGCTGGCGGCGGTGCGGCCTTATGTAGAAGGCGTGCAGGTGAGCGCGCCCTTCGGCCGCTACTCGACGGCTGCTGAAGTTCTGGCCGGAGAACTGCCCGCCGGCGTGGTGGAGATGCAGGCTTGAGAGAATTGGCCGCTTCGGAGTTTGTGAGGAAACGAGCCGCATTAAGTCAAGTTCGGACTTTCTAGGTGCAAATCGGAGTAACCGCCATGCCCTCGTTTGAAGAATCGCTCAAGAAGCTGGAAGCTATTGTCGAGCAGTTGGAAAAGGGCGATCTGGGGCTCGAAGAGTCGCTCAAGCTTTTTGAAGAGGGCGTGGGCTTGTCGGCGGCCTGCAAGCAGGAATTGGACGCGGCCGAAGGCAAGGTGCAGATACTCGTTAAGCAGCGCGACGGTTCGCTCAAAGCGGAACCTTTTCTGACCGAAAAGCCGGTTTGACGCGCGCGCCCATGGCGCTCATTCTTCGCGAAGGACTTCCAGCGGGCGCAGGCCAAGAATCCTGTAGCTCGCGATCCAGCCTGTCGCCGTAGCCAGCACCGCTGTACCTAGGAGCGCAATCAATGTGGCGGCCCATTCGATGTGGAAACGCACGTCCAGCCGGTGCAGCAGCACCCGCGTGAGCAGGTTGGCGAAGACCACGCCCACCACTGCCCCCAGCAACCCGAGCACGCTGAACTCAACGCTGAAGGTGCGCACAATGCGCATGCGGGTGGAGCCAAGCGTTTTCAACACCACCGCTTCCTGCATGCGCCGGAAGCGCGTGCTGGCGATGCTCGAAGCCAGAATCATCAACCCGGCCAGAATCGAAAACGCCGCCAGCAGGCGCACGACAAAGGTGATCTGGTCGACCACGCTTTCAATGCGGGCCAGCACATCGGCCACATTGATGACGGTAATCGTTGGATAAGCAGCGAACAGGGCGCGCTCCATATCCGCCACCGTGTTCGGCTGCATGTGCAATCCGCCGTACCAGACCGACGGATCGTTTCCGATCAGTGCCGAAGGCAGCACAAACTCGACGCGCGCGCTCAGGTGCTCGCCATCGGCCTGATAGATGGCCGCGACGTGCAAGGTCCGCTCCGCGCCGCCGATCTCCAGTTTCATCTCCGAACCTAAACCCAGGCGCAGCCGCCTGGCCGCTCCCTGGCCGACGGCGATCTGAGCAGCATTGGCGTCTTTCCACCAAACTCCCTGCTTCACCCTATCGCCTTCGGGAGGCGCGTCGGCCCAGCTCAATTCCGCATTTTCCAAAAAACGCCGCGGGAAATGCTCGCCGTGCAATTGCTCCACCGGCAGCCCGTTGATGGAGATGAACCGCCCCGTCACCACGGGCATCATGTTCAACGGCTGCGTCACTCCCGTCCGGTGCGCAAAAAAGGATTGCACGCCCCCGACTTCGTCCGAGCTCACATCGATGAGAAAAACGTTGGGCAGCTTGGGAGAAGCCGTCTCGTGCAGATCGCGCAATAGCGCCGCCTCCATCAGATAGACGGCAAGAATCAACATGACGCCCGTGCCCAACGCGGCCAGCACCGGCGCCGACTGGTTCCCCGGCCGGTAGAGATTCGCCAATCCGTGACGCAATGACGAAGACAGGCGCAACCGCACTCGATCGAGCAGCCAGCGCAGTGCGCGGAGCGCCGTCGCCGCCATGACCAATAGAACCACGAGCGCGGCGGTAAACAGGAGGGCGAACCACGCGCCCATCTTCGCCGACTCCGAAAGCCCCCAGGCGATGGCGCCCAGCATCGCAACCACAGCAGCGGCGATGCCCAGTTGCAGCCGCCGGGCCCACCAACGCGCCAGCCAGCCGGCGAGACCCTCGGGGCCACGCTCCACCAGGCGCCGCAGCACCAGCACGGGCCGAACGCCGCGCACATCCATGAGCGGCGGCAGGCAAAAGAGGAGCGTGGTCAGGACCCCCACCGCCAGCCCGGCAAGCGCCGACTGCCATGGAAACGACATCACCGGTTGCATCGGCAGCAGATGACCAAAGGCCGCCGGCAAGGCCACCATTACACCCACGCCTGCAGCCACGCCGATGAGCACGCCTGCTAACCCCAGCCCGAGAGTCTGCAGTAGAAAAATGCGCAGCAAGTCTCCCGAGTTCGCGCCCAGGGACTTCAAAATCGCAAGCATGTCCATGCGCTGCTCGAGGTGCGCGTGCATGGCCATGGCGACGCCGATGGCACCCAGCACCATCGCCACCAGGCAGATGAGGCTCAACAGCGACGTCGCGTTATCCAGCCCGCGATTCAGCGCCGGATTGCCCTCTTTGTAGTCCATCACCTGCGCGTCGGGCAGCGCCGCTTCGAGCTCCGCGCGCACCGCCGTCATCTCCGCATCCGCTGAAAGCCCATGCGGCGGCGTCTCGGGCAGCTTGACCAGGAGCCGCTCGCTTACGCGGCTCCCGTACTGCACCAATCCTGTTTTTTGGAGCGAAGCCTGCGTGATCATGACGCGCGGCCCCAGGCCCGCTCCAGCGGTGATGCGGTCCGGCTCCTGCTTGAGGATGGAGGTGATCCTAAAGCTCACCCCACCCAGCCGGAGCGATTGACCGACATGGGCGTTCATGCGAATAAGAAACTCTTCCGCGACCACGGCTGAATCGCCCGCAAGCGCCCGGTCGAGGCCCATCGCCGGCTCGAGCACTGCTTGCCCGTAATAGGGATATTGGCTGGGATCGACCGCCTTCAACGAGACCAAAAGCGGCACCGGCTCCGGCGGCACCGAGGCCATCGAGACCGTCTCCGTCGTCCATGTGCAGAGCAACCCGGGATTTTTGGCGGCGATGGCCGCGATGCGGCGCGCATCGTCGGCCGTGGGCGCGTGAAAGATGTGCGCGCTCAGGTCGGCGGCCATGAGCGAGCGCGCCTCGCCGGAGAGGGTATGCCGAAAGCTGTCGCTGAGTCCGCGCACCCCCACCAGCGCCGCCACGCCCACGGTCACAGAAAGGACCACGAAGGCGAATTTGCCTGGCGCGGACTTCAGGTCGCGCCAGGCGATGGCCGTGGCACGCCGCCAGCTTAGCGCCCGGTCAGCCATTTTTCTCCTCGCTCGGGACCAGCGCAGCGGGCGAAGCCAGAGCCTCGCATGGCAGCGTATCTTCCACCACCAGGCCGTCCCTGAGCACGATCTTGCGGTCGGCGCAGCCGGCAATTTCCGCATCGTGCGTCACCAGCACCAGCGTCGTACCCGCCTCGCGATTGCGCTTCAGGAGAAGGTCCAGCACCAGGCGCCCATTGGCGGCGTCGAGGTTGCCAGTCGGCTCATCGGCCATCACAATGGGCGGATCGGCCACAAACGCGCGCGCCAGGGCCACACGCTGCTGCTCGCCGCCTGAGAGCTGCACGGGGTAGTGATCCATCCGGTCGCGCAAGCCTACCTCTTCCAGTAAGCGCCGCGCCGTCGCCACTCCGCTCCCTTCCACATTCAGCTCATAGGGCAGCAACACGTTTTCTAACGCGGTCAGTGTCTGGATGAGTTGATAGGACTGAAAGACAAAACCGATCTTGCGGCCGCGCACCGCGGCCAGCTCGGCCTCAGCCAGGTTGTGAATCGGAATTCCGTCGAGCCAGATTTCGCCGGCGCTGGGGCTGTCGAGCCCCGCCAGCAGCCCCAGCAGCGTGCTCTTCCCGCTCCCGCTTGCGCCCACAATGGCCAAAAACTGCCGGGCCGGGATCGCGAGCGATATCCCCCTCAGAATCTCGACGCGGCGCGCGCCATTCTGAATCCACCTTTTCGCGTCGCGGACCTCAATCACGCAGTTTCCTCCAATGGCAGTGGTCAGTGGTCAGTGGTCAGTGACCAGCGGTCAATGGTCAGCGGTCAATGGTCAGTGATCAGCGGGCGGTAAACGGCTGGCGCACGCGGTCTCATTTTTCGTCCTCTTCGGTTTCACGGTCCTTCCAGCCTCTGAGTACACTATTTCCGTGGACGCTCGGCGCGTAGTTTCCGTTGCATTCTGTCTGCTCGCCGTCGGCCTCCCGGTCCGCGCCGCCAAGGGGCATGTTTTGGTGTGCTACGGCGATAGCATCACCGCAGGCTACGGCGTTTCTTTCGGGGAGGCTTACCCGGACGACCTACAGAAGATTCTCAACGATCGAGGCTATCATTACCAAGTCATCAACCGAGGCACGAGCGGCGCCACCACCAAAGACGCCATTGCCGGACTGCCCTTTATTCTTGGCTTGCATCCGGCCGTCGTCATCGTCGAGTTCGGCGGCAACGATGGTCTGCGCGGCCTGCCGCCGGCGCAAACCCGCGCCAATCTCGACGAGGTCGTGGGCGCGCTGGTGCATGCGCACATTGCGGTGCTGGTGGCCGGCATCACGCTGCCGCCCGATTACGGACCCGATTACATCCGCACCTTCCAGGCCATCTTTCCCGAGGTCGCTGCTCGTTATCACACGGCGCTTGTGCCCATGCTCTATAAGGATCTGATTGCGGTTCCCGGCGCCATCCAGGCTGATGGCATCCATCCCACCGCGAAAGGCGCACACATTATTGCTGAGACGCTGTTCCCTGCCCTGCGGCCCTTGCTGCGCAAGACAGCGGCCACGGCCGGCACATGGGGCGCGAGCCGTTGGCGATCCCTTACACTGGACGCATGTTCACCGGCATCATCGAGCAGACGGGCGCGCTGGTCAGCCTGGTCGACCGGGGCGGCGTGCGGCGCATCACCGTCAAGGCTCCGGGAATTGCCGCGCGACTCCGCGAAGGCGATTCGCTGGGCGTTTCCGGCGTTTGCCTGACCGCTCTGGATCCCGACCCCATTTACTTTCACGCCGATCTCGCCCAGGAAACACTGGACCGCACCTCGCTCGGGTCGCTCCAGCCTGGCGCGCGCGTCAACCTGGAGTTGCCCACGGCGGCCGGCAGTCCGCTCGGCGGCCATATTGTCCAAGGCCATGTGGACGGCTGTGGCGTCATGACCGCTCTCGACCCCGTGATCCCCGAGAACAGCCCCGCCTTCGACCGGCAAACCACCGATTGGACGCTTAGGGTGCGCGTTCCCGAGAGCGTTCGCCCGTGGATGCTGCACAAGGGATCGGTGGCGGTCGAAGGCATCAGCCTGACCATCGCCGACTATGACGGCGAGACGATTTCGATCGCCATTCTGCCCTTAACCTATTGGCGAACCAACCTGCACACGTTGACCGTGGGCGCCCCGATGAATATCGAGGCCGATGTTCTGGTGAAACTCGCCGCTGCCCAGCTTTCCGCCGCAAAAAAGCCGGAATTCGAGCTTACGGCAAGCTGGCTGGTGGCGAACGGATATTGAGAGCCCCGCACGACTCCCGTTGATGGAGGGTTTTCTCGCCCGCAGAGTTCCCGGCCCCACCGCGCCGCTCCAGCGGATCCGTTCTTTGCGCGGCTAGACGGTCCCGCCGCTTCCCTGCTCCCGGACCATGGCTTTGACCGCATACATCGCCGCGTCGGCGCGGGCGACGAGGGATTTTATCGATTCGCCCGGAACGTGCTCGGCGACGCCGATCGACGCATCGACTCTGAGCCTGATGGCGCCGGATTGGCCTGCGACGGTGTAATCGCCACACACCCACCGTGTGAGCCGCTCGATGCGCTCGTTCGCTTCTTCGCGGCTGCAGTCGAGCAGAACCACGAACTCATCGCCGCCCCATCGGCCGATCACGTCGGTGGCGCGGCACACCGAACACAGCTCTCCGGCAAACTGCTTGAGCAGTTCGTCGCCGGTCACGTGGCCGTGCTCGTCGTTTATGCGCTTGAAGTCGTCGATGTCGACCATGGCCAGGCAAAACCTGGCGCTGGCCGCAATGCGATTCTCCATCTGGGTTTCCACGCAGAGCCGGCTGCGCACCCCGGTCAACGCGTCACGCGCGGCAATCTCCTCAGCCTCCTCCAGCTTGGCCTGGTACGTCGAAACCTGCTTGCGCAGTTCCTCCGCAGCGGCTTTGCCCTCCTCTGTCATGCGCGCGATGGAGCTCTTCAACTCTGCCGCGCTCATCTCAATGGAGGCGCGAATCTCGGTCAGATCGTCGAGGCTGGCAATCCGTTTGAGCCGCTCTGTCACCTGGTTCATCTGTCCGGCGCAGCGCTGGTCGCGCGTTCCTACCCCTTCGGCGGCGCGCGCCATCACCAGCAACAGTTCCTTCACCTCGTTGGCCTTCTCACGGAAGTGCCGGGCCGTGCGCAAACCCCAATCCCGCAACTGCTCTTGCACGCCCCGGTCGGTCTCTTCCACCTCCTCGCGCAGCATGGCCGGGTTCAACGCCGCTTTCAGTTCCTCCAGCCGCTGCTTCAAGCCGCGACCCAGGCCGGGGCAGGCATCCAGACTGCAGTTGCCCATCTCCGCCAGCGCCGAGCCGTAGGCCGCAAGCGCCGCAGTGAGCATCCCGGTCTCTTGCGGCGACTCCTTGGGCGCCGTCACCCAGGTTGAGTCCAGATATTTCTTGAGCGAGATCATTGGCCTTTACTCCGCGCGCACTGCTCCATCCACCGGGTTCTCTCCGCTTCTATCGGCAGTTAACCGATTTTCTTAAGTCTTGACGCAACTTCACCGGCGCTGCGCCCACATCCGCGATCGCCGTTCATTGACTTCCTCCCCGTCGCTAGGCGGCGGATAAACTTTTAAAGTTCAGTGAATTAAATCGAATAAGTTGGGGCGGTGCGCGTCAAACAAAACTACGGGGTTACTTTGGCGCCTAACATGATTACCAAAGCGCTATGGTAATATTCGGGGAAAATGCCCATCCTAGAAACCTTGGGGAAGACACGAAATTTGGTTGCAGAGGATCCTCAGGTCTAAACGCCTGAAGGAGTTGTGGTCTGCAACCGGCACATCAGCCAAAGCCGGAGCGGCCCGTCCACGACGCAGACCCGGCATCACCGCATCGGAACGCATCGAACGAGGAATGCAGTTCGGAGGGGCCCTTGGACTGGAGTAGGCTGCCTGATCTGGGAGCCGTTGCGTTGTTCACGAGCGCCTTTGCCACCGTCGCTCGCCAGAGCCGATCTCCCTCCTCCGGCCTCTGGCTCGCGGGCTGGGTGATGGTCGCCCTTCACTTTGCCGCCCTCATGTTCGCGACGCTCGCCGGCGTCCCCGGACTGATAGCCACCTTCTTTGCCCTCGGGTCTCTCGCCTGGGCGGGCATGCTGTTCATCTGGTCGTCGATTCCTTACCGGGACCAGCCCTCCAGCAGGGGGATCGTGCTGAGCCTCCTCGTTTCTTCTACCCTGTACATTGGCCTTCTCGTGCTGGCGCCTGGCGCCTTCTGGGGCCTGACGCCAGCGGCGGTGCTGTTTGGAATTTTGCCCCTCGGCATTGCGCTCTACGCGATCCCTCAGTTCCATCATCCCTTGCGATGGGTGATGGTTGCTTTCTACTGCGGGCTCAGCATATTTCTCGTCCTTTTTCAGAACCGCCCGAAGACCGGCCACTCGCTGGCGCTGAACGCAATTTTCTTCACCGTGTATCTCGCTTGCGGGGTTCATTTCTGGTTCGCCTTTCGCCGCGCCAGCACTGGCGCCTTCATCGTCATCGCCGGCTTTTTGGCCTGGGCGTCGGTGTTCGCCGCCGCCCCCGGGGTCAACATCCTTTTTCCCACCGTGCGCCTCGAAAATGAGGTCTGGAACCTGCCGACATACGTAGTCGCTATGGGCATGATTCTGCTTCTGCTCGAAGCCCAGATCGAACACAACAAGCACCTGGCGCTCCATGACGAATTGACCGGACTCCCCAATCGCCGCCTTTTTCAGGACCGTCTGATGAACGCCCTCGAACGGGCGCGTCGTTCGGGCTCGGAGGCAGCTCTGCTCCTGGTCGATCTCGATTATTTCAAGCAGGTGAACGACACCGCCGGCCATCACATTGGCGATCTGTTGCTCAAGCGCGTCGCCGACATATTCTCCGGCCGCGTGCGCCGCACCGACACTGTGGCCCGAACCGGAGGTGACGAGTTTTCCATCATCCTCGAAGAGCCCACCAGTCTCGCCGAGGCCGAACTTGTCGCCCACTCGCTAAGGCAGCTTCTCGCCCGCCCCATTGAGCTCGAGGGCCATCGTGTGAGCATCGGCGCCAGCATCGGCATCGCCGTGTTTCCCGGAGACGGTTCCAGCGCCGACTTCCTTCGTATCGCCGCGGACCGGAATATGTACGCCGTCAAACGCACTGCGCGCGCCCAAACCTTTGCAGAGCCCCCCGCGTCGCATTTTTCGCACCCTGTCCCTGCTACGGGAGCCGCGACTGGCTCCTGACCTCGAAGAGAGCCAGACAAATTGCCGTGCTGCAATCAAGCTCATGGTGGCGTGCGTCTCGGCGCAAAGCGCGGTGGCGTCGCGCGCGAAAAATCCGAAGCCGGCGATGAATCGCAGCAAGCGACAGCCAACAAGCCTGGAAACTGAAAGCCGCTTCGCCGGATGCTATCCTCTCCCCCAGTGATGCACGGGCTCACGCTCTTGAAATCCGTTGCCGTGGCGATGCTCATCCTGGGCAACGCATTCTTCGTGGCCGCTGAGTTCGCTCTGGTCTCCATTCGCGACACGCGCGTCGAGCAGCTTCTCACCGCCCAAGTACCGGGCGCCCGCGCCGTCCGTCGCCTTCAGCGCGGCCTCGAAGATCTCCTGCCCGCCGTCCAGCTCGGCGTTACACTTTGCTCGCTGGCCCTCGGCTGGCTCGGCGAACCCCTCGCCGTCTCCATTCTACTGCCCTGGCTTGGCGCGCTGCCCCACTCCCGCCTTTACGCGCACATCGCGGCCCTCACCCTGGGCTTCGCCCTGATCACGTACTTTCAGGTGGTCGTCGGCGAGCTCGTGCCCAAGTCGCTCGCCCTGCGCCGCCCTGAGGCTCTCGCCGCCGCGGTCGCGCCGGCCATGCTGGTCTTCATGGCTGTCACCCGTCCCGCCGTCCGCCTGCTGCGCAACTCGGCCGCCGCCGTCCTGCGCGCTTTCGACGTGCCCGTCACCGAGCGCGCCCAGGTCCACTCCGCTGAGGAACTCAAGCTCATCGCCACCTCCGCCCGCCGCATGGGCCTTCTGCCCCCCTTTCAGGAGCTGCTCGTGCATCGCGCCTTGGAGCTCGACGACGTTCCCGTCCGCGAAATCATGACGCCGCGCCAGAAAATTTTCTCTTTGCCCTCCGACATGCCCATCGATGAGGCCGAGGCCCGCATCGTCGCTCACTTTCGTTCCCGGGTCCCCGTTTACGACGAAGTCCGCGGACCCGAACACATCGTGGGCGTCGTCTATGCCCGCGACCTCGCCCGTCTCATGTTCGCCCGCACCCGTCCGCAGGCGCGGCCCGCGGAAGCCTCCGTCCCCGCGACCAAAGCGGCCGATTCCTCACCCCGCGAAATCCGCCCCGCCGCGGTCGCGCCTCCCGTCCCACCTCT
The DNA here is from genome assembly GCA_030041305.1 of Acidobacteriaceae bacterium. Classification (GTDB taxonomy): domain Bacteria; phylum Acidobacteriota; class Terriglobia; order Terriglobales; family Acidobacteriaceae; genus Telmatobacter. The sequence goes on along the minus strand of JASHOC010000057.1, from coordinate 832 downwards.
CCCCGATCTCCGCCTGGGCCAGATCATGCGCGACGTTCTTGTCGTCCCTGAGAGCAAATCCGTCCTCGATCTTCTCCGCGATTTTCAGCGGCGCCGCCGCCATCTCGCCGTCGCCGTCGACGAGTACGGCTCCGTGGTCGGCCTGGTGACTGCCGAGGACGCCCTCGAGCAACTCGCTGGCGAATTCGAAGACGAATTCGACATCCCCGCGCAGCCGGTCCTGGCCACGGCCTCCGGAGCATTCGTTCTCGATGGCGGGGTCAACCTCCGCGACCTCGAAACCCAGATGCATTGGGACCTGCCGCGCGAGGGCGGCATTGAAACCCTCGCCGGCTTCCTGCTCGTTCGCCTGGGGCACATTCCAGAGGCGGGTGAGTCGGTCGACTTCGAAGACCGCCGCCTCACCGTCGTCGAAATGGACGCCCGCCGCATCGCCAAAATCCGCGTCGAGCCCCTTGCGCCCACCCCTCAGCCCGCGAAGACCTGAGCGCACGGCGAACCAGTGTTCATCGGTCGAAAAAGGCTTCCTCTGCCGTCACGCCCCACACGTGTCAAGCCCCCAATTTTCTCGATCTCCCATAAGTGATTGATGCTATGTAACTTATGCTTCGTTGAAGGCTTTCCGGTTATTTCTCTAAGTGGGGTAGCTCCCTTAATACAGTAGACTCAAGATATTGTGGTTCGCGCGTCTGAAGTTTCAAAACAGCTTGATTATCCAGGCACTTGGCAGCAGTTTCGCGCGTGGTTTCCCGACGAGCAATCGTGCGTTGCCTATCTGGAGCGGCTGCGTTGGCCGACGGGTTTTCGCTGTCCAGGATGCGCTGGCGAGAAG
>JASHOC010000056.1 GCA_030041305.1 Acidobacteriaceae bacterium | reverse complement strand
CCAGTAGTGGTTACTGTACTAAGGGAGCTACCCCACTTTATGCATTACTTATTCGATATTATCAAGCAAGATAACACTACTTACATGGGTACACATTCCCGATCAAGATATACCTGCAATCGCGCCAACGTGCTCAGCGCGAGCTACTTACCCTCATTTCTGTACGAATTTGAACAGGGAACTTCGGTCTAAATATGTGATCCCCCTATGCTGAAGCAGGGGCGGGGGTGCATCATCAACTTTGCCTCGCCTACCGGACTGAGGGGATTTGAGACCCTCACGGTATATAGCGTGAGCAAAGCGGGAGTTACTGCTTTTACCCGCGCCATGGCCGCCGATTATTCCCGCTATGGTATTCGCGTGAACGCCATCGTCTCGGGATGCATGGACACGCCGATGAACGCCATGATGTTATCGAACGATAATATGCGGCAGAAGCGGATCTCTACAACTCCGTACGGGCGCCTGGGCAGGGCGCAAGATGTGGCTGGCTTGGCAGCTTTCCTGGCCTCTGACGAGGCGGACTACTGCGTGGGCGGCTTTTATGCGGTCGATGGCGGAACGATGGCAACTTGACGGAATCAGGCTACAGCTCTCATAAGATCGCTATGGGATTGAAGAGCGATCCGGTTCCGCCCGGCAAACGCAGCGGTGCCGCCACGACCAGAAACTCCCATCGCCCTTCTTCTTCGCAGACTTTGACCAGCTCATCGAATTGCAAACTATCGGCACACGCCATCCCCATCGCCGCAATTTGCAAGGCGTGAATCGGATACGGGACCTTGTCCACGTTGCTGGGAACTGTTTCGCCGTCGCCTTCGGGCAAAAAGGCGGCCACCTTGCGTTCGTGAAGCAGCGTGATCGTATCTACATGCAACCCCTCTTTTCCCTCGCCATCATAACCGTTGTTCCAGGGACCCAGTTCAATTCGTCGCCGATGATGGCCGGTGCGAAAAAGAAAGATGTCTCCCTCACCGAGGCGCACGCCCTGCGCCTGCTCGGCTGCCTCAAGTTCCTCTCGGGTTACGGCTTCGCCCGGCTCGAGCCACTTCACGCCGCGCAGGCGGGGAATGTCGAGCAATACGCCGCGGCCTACGATTCCGTGGGCATAAGCGGTAACGTCCTGGATGGTGGGACCGCGGGAAGTGACGGCGCTCGACGGTTTTCCGTTATAGAGCTTTCCTTGATACGCAATGTGGCAAAGCGCGTCGATATGGGTGCGACAGTCGCCGTGAAACTCGCTGGCCAGATAGTCGGTGCAGAACTGCGGCTCGCCAAGACCGGAGTGGATGTCAAAGGCCTGAACCATGTAGTGAGTTGCTGGGCGGGGATTATCGGGGCCTGCCACCAAATCGATGGGAGCGGCCATCGAGACGGTCAATCCTTTGCGAACCAACCCAGCCGCGCGCCGAACATCCTCTGGCCGGATGTAATTCAACGTCCCCTTTTCGTCGTCAGGGCCCCAGCGGTTCCAGTTACAGACAGATTGAAACAGTTTGTCGAACGCTTCTTTTGAAACCGGTTTGGCGGTTGTTTTCGTCATCGCCTGCTCTCACTTCCTTTGACTGGAGTTCCAGGACTCCATTTACGCCTCCTGAACACTGTACAATATCTCTCCAGCGTATTCGCGACGGCAATGCATCGCCGTACTGGTGATGTTCTGGCGTACCTCCTCATCGGCCAGTTCGAAAGGATAGATGATCTCGATAAAGGCCGGCACATCCTCGAGGCCCGCTGCACGCACTTCACTCGCGAAGCCCGCGACATCAAAGAGGCCGCGGCGGTCGGGCCAGCCCCAGTGCGAGTCGCTTTGAAAATCAGTATTCTGCAAGTGGAATGCGCCGATTGAATCGCCGAGACCATAGAGCCAACCGGGCATTCTGGCGCCCGGTCCAAACAATGGTTGATACAAGGCGTGGCCGATATCGACCAAAAGCTTCAGCTCCACTGCACAGCGGCCCTCGAGGTCGTTCAGGATCGCTTTGGCTTGATCGACGGCATACGGAATCTCCCGCGCCAGCGGGGTGCACTCCACCTGCAGACGGTCGAGGCCGGCCGCCCGCGCAGCTTCCGACAACTCGGCTACCGCATCCAGCAGGTCACGGTAGCGCTGTTCACGCCGCTTGGGATTGGAAGCATCGGAGATGCTCATGCCTCCGAGGGGCCCCCCTGAAGCCTTGGCCCCAACCTCGGCGGCGACATCGAAAGCGCGTTTCCACCACTCTAACGACGCATTTCGGCCTGCAGGATCCGGATGGAGCAGTCCGTCGAAGCAGTAGTTGGCGAGCCCGCTGAATGCGCTTTCGATGTGCAGCCCCCAGTCTTGGGCCGCCTTCCGCACCTCGGCCGCCATGGGCCGCCGGGAGGCTTCAGGCCACCATGGGTCAAGCAGGTCATAGGTAAACTGCACCAGTTCCAGCCCCAGAGTTTCACGCACGAACCGCGCCCAGACCGGAGGCTCTACCCACCGTTTGATCGCAAAGCTGAGATTGATTCCGAGGTTCATATCATGCTCCTAACCCGGCGTAGCCGGAACCAAAACCTGGCATTTTCCCGAAAGTTGGAGCCTTTGAAAAAATGCCGAAATCCCGCATGAATACTGACCGAAACGTACATCGCCAGAAATATTCTGCGCAAAATGTGCAGGATTCAAATGGATAGGTACTAAATACCGATTACTCGAGATTGGTGTGGCGCGCGCGCATCTGCTCCGGTGACTGCCCCATTTTTTCGCGCAAAAGAATGGAAATTAGATCGAAGAACACTAATTGAACGATCTCGTAGAGACTTCCCATGGGCAGAAGACCCGGCGACGATGTGCGATCGTCGGCCATGGTTTGCGCCGGGAGGTGGATCACCACATCCGCGCATCGCGAAGCTGGTCCAGCAGGCTGCGCGGTGACGACCATGGTGCGAGCCTCGGCCTCGCGAGCCACGCCGAGCAACGCCAGCACAGTTGAAAATGAACCGGGACCGGCGCTCACGAGGAGAAGATCTCCTTTACCGATGGGGGGAGTGGTCATGTCGCCCGCCACGTGCGCGTTCAGGCCCAGATGCATCAGCCGCATGGCCAAAGCTTTTACCATGAGACCCTCGCGCCCGACGCCATAGCAGATAATCCGTCCGGCACGCAGGATCTCAGCGCACATATGTTCCGCCGTTTCGTGCGATACGCGGCCAAGGGCGGCGCTCACCCCAGAGAGCGCCGACTGAGCCATGGACTGCAACGAGCGGCGGTTCCCATCCATAGAAGACTTCCCCCTGCGGGCAAGGGCCCGATGCGGCTTCTATCCGATTACGGCGGCCGCCGCAGGTAAGTCCAGCAATGGCTTCAGTGCGGCGAAACCAACGTCTTCACATTGTCTTCTTTCTTGTAAAGCAGGCCGTGATAGCCCCTCTCCACCAGTTCGGCTAAGGGGATGCGCGCGGTGATCAATTTCTCTCCCTTGAATCGCGGATCGGCCATCAGGCGGATGGTTTCGTCATACATTCCGAATCCGCTCATGCTTCCGCTTACTGTCTTTTCGCGAAAGACCAAGTCCGTCAAATCCATTGGAGCCGGCTTCTCAAAGACTCCCATGACCACCAGTCGGCCGCGCGTCCTGGTAAGCCTTCCCGCAAGCTGAGCGGTGGCGGGCTGGCCAACGCATTCAATGACGACATCGAACCCTTCTCCGTCCGTGAGGTCCAGAGCGCGTTCTTCAGGCTCTTCGTGGAGCGGATCGATGACTTCGCTGGCTCCAAGTTCTCTCGCAGTTTCCTTGCGCCGCTGGCCGACTTCCACAGAGATCACTTGTTTGGCCCCGCGGAGGATTGCGGCTTGCAAGGTCATTAATCCCATCGGCCCTGCGCCGACGACCGCTACATTGTCTTCCGGTCCAATCCGGGTCCGGGCGACGGCGCGGACCGCGGCTGAAAAAGGCTCGACCAGGGCGCCCACTTCATCGGAAATGCCGTCTGCCAGATGAAAGCATTGGTACGCGTATAGGTTTAGCCGCTCCGACAGCGCCCCACCCCACCAACTTGTGCCTAGGAATGCAACCTTATCGCATTGCGCCATGGATCCGGATCTGCACCATCGGCATTGCTGGCAACCGATAATCGGACAAGCGGCGACGCGGGCGCCAACGGAGAAGCCTTCCACGTCCGGCCCCAACGCGGTAACCCGGCCCGACATTTCGTGCCCAATGATGACGGGGGCCTTTACCTTGGTCAGCGGGTGAGGCGCGTCTTGAGGAATATAGACAGGACCGCCCATGTACTCGTGAAGGTCGGTGCCGCAGATGCCGCACCAGGCAACCTCAACCTGAACCTGACCCGAAGGAGGTGGAGGAGGATCAGGCGCATCTTCGATGCGTACATCCCGGCGCCCATGCCAAACCGCTGCTTTCATGACCGCCTCCTTCCGCGAGGAATGACCCTCAGTGGCATCGAATCTAGCAGCCTGATTCGCAGGGATTTTAATCTTCCCGCCAACCGAATGTCTGTGAAAACAGGCGTATTTGTTTATGAAATAACTACGGCCAATATGCGTTCCTGCCGGCGATAATCAAATTCACAGCGATGGCTTTGTGGCTCGGAGGGCTGAGTTCCGCTTATGGGGCCAATCGTGAGTTGCGAGAAGAGTATCCCCGTCAAACTGCGGTCAATCCGCCATCGCACATGTAAGTGCCTCCTGTACAGTACGCGGATTCGTCGGATGCAAGGAAAACCGCGATTCCTTCAATATCCTCGGGCTGTCCCAACCTGCCGAGCGGCACTGCCTGCCGATACTCCTCGCGCTCTTCTGGATCCGCGAGGATATATCTGTTCATGGGCGTGTCCATGGTTCCGGGCACGATCGAGTTCACGCGTATATTGTTGCGCGCGTACGCCGCGGCCATTACTTTTGTCAGACCGGCTATACCGCCCTTGCTGACGCTGTAAGCCGTAAGCTTGGGCGCACAACCGGTAAGACCAGTAGGCGAGCCGGTATGAATAATTGAGCCGCTTCCTTGCTCCAGCATAGGCGGCACGGCGTATTTCGCACACAGGTAAGCGCCTCGTAAATTGACTCCAATGACATAGTCCCAAGTTTCCGTACTAAGTTTGTGCACAACAGCTTCACGATCGGAACACAAAACGGCCGCATTGTTATAAAGAATGTCAATGCGACCGAATTCGTCGAGCGCGGCGCGCATGAGCAAAGCCACGGCTTTTTCGTCGGAAACGTCGGTGGGGACGAACATCGATGAATGGCCACTCTTTTTGATTCGATCCACTGTAGCCGCTCCGTCCGGCTCATTGATATCGGCCGCCACCACCGCCGCGCCCTCGCGCGCAAACCGGGTCGCCACGGCGCGGCCCAAGCCAACTGCAGATCCAGTTACAACCGCGACTTTGCCTTGGAGTCTCATTTGCTTTTCACCCGTTGTTTTGGAAGGCATTCGTTCCGGAAGCGAAAATCAGAATCTCACTCATGGCATTCTACGCACGGGCCGAGGCGCAGGTCTGGTGAGATTTAGAATTTTCTTTGTTGCAAGATCACGGAAAAGTTTCGGCTCGCCGTACTTTCCGTCGTGGCAGCGAATACGGAATGGTTTGCCTTGTCGCCAGTCACAATGTGGCGATTTTGAATTGATCCGGGTCGATCAGTCGATCGCTCTACATATTCCACCGGCGGTCAGGCGCGAACTTGCCGCCAAAAGGCAGAGCTTTTCAACACTGATTTCGACAATCCTTATAGCCAATTATCGATAGCGATCGAAGAATTGAGCTATTTTGAAGGACGAGTTCCTCCCAAACCTCAGGGGTATTCCGATGAAGCTCAAAGGGCAAGTGGCAATTGTGACCGGAGCTGCTTCCGGAATTGCACGGGCCACGGCGATTCACTTCGCCCGGGAGGGCGCCGCGGTGATGGCGATGGACCGCGATGGAGAGGGTTTGCTTGAGACCGTCGATGCAATTCATCGCGAAGGCGGGCAAGCGGAATCCCATATCGTCGATGTCTCGCAATCGGCTGAGGCGCAGGCTGCCGTCAACGCTACGATGGACCGGTTTGGAGATCTGCATATTCTGTTCAATGGCGCAGGAATCCTGGCCTATGGAACCGTGCTGGAGACACCCGAAGAGGTCTGGAATCGTCTGATGGCCGTCAATCTCACCGGCACATTTCTCTTCTGCCGGGCCGTGCTTCCGCATATGATGCAGAAAGGACGCGGCTCGATTATTAACGTGGCTTCCACCACGGGTGCGCACGACGCGTGTGCGCACGCCGCCGCCTACGTGAGTTCCAAAGGAGGAGTTACTTTGCTGACGCGGTCGATGGGAATCGACTATGCCAGGCAAGGAATTCGGGTGAACGCGATCTGCCCCGGGCCGACGGATACGCCGATGCTTCGTAAAGCGATGACGTCCGGTCAACTCGCCGCCTTTGCGGCGTCGTTTCCCATAGGACGACTCGGACAACCAGAAGAAATTGCCAAGGCGGCCGTATTTCTAGCATCGGACGATGCTTCATTTGTCACTGGCGCGCTGTTGTATGTGGACGGGGGACAGACAGCCGAAGTTTGAGCTATGGGAGATTTTGGCGGAGGTGCACGCGTCTCCGAAGAATCCCTTATACTCTCCGGGGGATGTTGACGCGGTCATGGAAGGAACGAGAGAATGCAGCTTCGTTACTTGTTTCTGCTTCCATGCCGCGCCGACTTTGATGCGCGCAAGAGGGGTCGGCCGTCGCAAGGCGAAAACAGAGCCGTTTGGGGTGGCAAACTGAACTAAGCCGCAAAGGCGAAAAAAACGCCGACGTTGCTTTGGTTTCGCGGTGATCGCGATGCAAGTTTTCTGCGAGCCGGTGGTTGATTCCAATTTGACCTGTGGCGAGGAGGGGAGAGCATCGGCCAATGCGAATGAAGAAGTTCATCAACGAACCGGGGCGAATTGTTCCTGAACTTCTGGAGGGGCTGGCGCTGGCTTTTCCCGACAAGATTTGTGTGTTCGGCGGGAGCATTGTGGCGCGCGCCAAAGCGAAAAGCGCGGATAGAGTTCGTCTCGTCACGCTGGGCGGTAGTGGACACGAACCCGGCCTGAGCGGCTTTGTTGGCGAAGGAATGCTCGACTATAGCGTCGCCGGCGACATTTTCGCGGCGCCCGGAGCGCTCAAGGTGGTCGAGGCGCTGCGCATGGCCTGCGGCGGTGGCGCCAAGGCGCTGCTGGTGGTTCTGAATCATCCTGGCGATGTTCTTTCCTCTAACATTGCCATGGAGGCGGCCCGGCGCGAGGGCCTGGCGGTGAAAATGGTGCTGACCCACGAGGACATTTCCGGCGGACCGAATCTCGAGGATAGGCGGGGACTGGTGGGATTTCTGCCCGTCTACAAGGTTGCCGGCGCCGCTGCGGAACAGGGAGCTTCGTTGGATGAGTGCCTGGAGATCGCCGAGCGGATGCAGCGCAATATGAGGACACTCGCGGTTGCAGTCCGCACCGCCACCCACCCCTCAACCGGGAATCTCATTTTCGAACTCGGGGAAGATGAGATGGAGATTGGGATGGGGCAGCATGGGGAAGCGGGGACGGGCCGGATGCAGCTCAAAAGCGCTGACGAGACCGCAACCACCATGCTGGAGATGCTTCTCGACGACCTCCCGGCGTCGGCTGGTGAGAAGCTGCTCGTTCTGGTCAACGGCGCGGGGGCCACAACATTGATGGAATTGTTGATTGTCTTCCGCCGGGTTGCCCAGATTCTGCGGGACAAAGGGATCGACCTGGCGCGTAGCGCGGTTGGGGAGTTCATTACCACCCAGGAGCAGGCGGGTTTTCAGTTAATGATTGCCCGCTTGGACGAGGAGCTTCTCCGGCTATGGGATGCTCCTTGCAATACTCCGTTCCTTATCAGGGTATGACCGAACGAATCTCCACCGCCGATCTCAAAAGGATGTTCTCGGAGGCAGCGCGATGCCTGCGCGACCAGCATCAGCAACTTTCCCAGCTGGATTCCGTCGCTGGAGACGGCGATCACGGAGTGGCCATGCTTAGGACGGCGGAGCAGGTGGAAGCCGCGGCGCAGGATGAATCTTCGCAAAGCCCCCGGGCATTCCTGAGGGATAGTGGAGGGAGGGTTCTAAGCGTGGACGGCGGCGCTTCCACCGCGCTCCTAGGGGCCTTCTTGACCGGGATGGCCGACGCCGCCGGGGAAAGTGACCTCGACTGCGAAATGCTGGCGGCGATCTTTGAATCGGGCATGAATGCAGTGTCGAAGCAGACCAGGGCGAGGCCTGGCGATAAGACTATGGTGGATGCCCTAGCGCCGGCCGTCGCCGCCATTCGCGCCGCGGCGGTATCCGGCGCGCCGGTTGCCGATACGCTCCAGCAGGCCGCCGCTGCCGCCTGCGCCGGCGCCGAATCGACCAAGGCGCTTGTTGCCCGGTACGGAAGAGCCAAATTCCAGGGCGAAAAGACTCTGGGCCACACGGACGCAGGCGCGGCGTCGATGGCGCTCCTTTTTCACGGTTTTTGCCTGGCCTTTACGGCGCAGGGGGAGATGGATCATGGCGGACATTGAAAATCTGCAGGACGGAAAGAATTTCTACCTTGATGTTCCCCACCGGAACCCGACGTTTGAGCTGAAGGGGTGCGGTTCGCTCGAGTGGGGAATGAAAAATCGCCTGGCCCGCATCTTCGATCCGCGCGACGGGCGCACGTTGATGCTGGCCATCGACCACGGCTATTTCCAGGGTCCCACAACCGGCCTGGAGCGCATCGACGTGGTGATTCCACCCCTCCTCCCCTTCGCCGATGCCCTCATGTCGACTAGAGGCGCTTTACGCAGTTCGATCCCTGCCGACGTGCAGAGGGCCATTGTTCTGCGGACGAGCGGGGGGCAGAGCATCCTCAAGGAGCTTTCCAACGAACTCGTGGCCGTGGATATTGACGACGCCATCCGGCTGAACGCCTCGGCCCTTGCCGTGCAGGTTTATATCGGAGGCGTTCACGAGCACGAATCGATTCGCAATCTCTCGCGGGTGACGAATGAAGGGAATCGATATGGAATTCCCACCCTGGCAGTGACCGGGGTCGGCAAAGAGTTAACGCGAGACGCAAGGTATCTTGGCCTGGCCACGCGGATTTGTGCCGAGATGGGCGCTCACGTGGTCAAAACCTATTTTTGCGAGAAGGATTTTGAACGGGTTGCGGCCGGTTGCCCGGTTCCCTTGGTGATCGCCGGGGGGAAAAAACTGCCTGAGCCCGAGGCGCTCCAAATGGCGTATCGGGCGATCCAAGCGGGTGCGGCGGGAGTGGACATGGGCCGCAACATTTTCCAATGCGAGGCCCCTGCGGCGATGATTCAGGCGGTGAGGTCAGTGGTTCACGGCCAGGAGACCGCGGCGCGGGCCTACGAACATTACCTTTCGCTCAAAGCTGAACCGAGGAGTTGCGAATATGCACAGAGATGAAATTCGGGTGATTTGCATTGCAGAGTTCCACGCTCTCGAGGGAAAAATCGAGGTGCTGATCGCAGCCCTGCACTCGCTGATCAAACCTACCCATGAGGAGGAAGGGTGCCTGCGCTACGAGTTGAATCAGCGCACGGACGACCCGCGCTGGGTGACCTTCATCGAGAAATGGGAAAACCAGGAAATATTCGACGCCCACTGCGCCAAGCCTTACATTACGCGTTATTTTGACGAAGTCCGGCCGGAACTTGTTGACGATTTCAAGGTTACGCTATACCATGAAATCCTTCCGTAAAAGCAGCAGGCCCCAATTTTGAGAGCTTCCCCTGGAGCCAGTCGTGCAGATGCAGCAGATCCCGACGCCGGCGTTGCTTGTCGATCTGGATGCGATGGAGTCCAATCTGCATTCGATGGCGGATTTCTTCGCCGACAAACCGGCTAAGCTCAGGCCACACTTCAAGAACCATAAGGCGCCACTGCTGGCCTGGAAGCAACTCCGGATGGGAGCCATCGGCATGACCTGCGCCACCATTCGGGAAGCGGAGATTCTGGTCCAGCATGGCGTGGACAACATTCTTATCGCGAATGAAATCACTGGCGAAGGGAAGGCCGATCGCTTTGCCCAGCTTTCGCGTTATGCTTCCATCCTGGTGGGCGTGGATTGCGCTACAAATATACGCGAGCTCGCCTGTGCGCAGCGAAAGCATGGAACACGCCTCCAGGTTCTTATCGATATCGACACCGGTCTGGGGCGCTGCGGCGTGTCGCCAGGCCAGCCGGCAGTCGATCTCGCCCGCTGCGCCGCCGAAGCGGGATTGAGCGTGCGCGGACTGACCGGTTACGAGGGCCATCTTCAGCCCTTGCGCCCAGGTCCGGAGCGGGACGAGAAAGCTCGACTGGTGTGCCGGAACCTGATCGAAACCAAATCCAGGCTGGAAAGCATCGGCATTGCGGCCGAAATTATTTCGACCGGGGGGACGGGCACATACGCGGTGTGCGGCCGATATCCGGGTGTCACCGAGATTCAGGCTGGCTCCTATCTCCTAATGGATACGCAATACATCGACCGGGGAGCAACCTTTCAGCGGTCCCTTACCATTCTCGCTTCGGTGATCAGCACCCGCGGTTCAAGCCATGCCGTGATCAACTGCGGGATTAAGGAGTTAAGCGCCGAGCGCGGACTTTCCACCGTGAAGGGTCTGCCCGGGGTTACGCTTAGGGCGCTTCACGCCGAGCACGGTCTGCTGGAATTGGACACGGATTTAGCCCGTCCCCTTGAGGTTGGTCAGAAGATCGAGCTATGGGTGCACTATAGCGACGCTACCGTGAATCTCCATTCTTCGCTCTACGGAGTCCGCCATGGCAAGGTTGAGGAAGTCTTTCCCATCGTTCATTAACCGCGAGGGCGCTGAAAACCGTGGCGGCGAGCCTTCTTCCGCCCGTGTATTGTCGTCGGCGGGCCGAGTCCGTTTCCCAAGAGACTCGTGCGCGGATCACTTTGGTCTTGTCGATCCGCAAATCGACGCTGAGGGCGTTCACGTATGGAATTTCGACGTCAGTTGTCCGCTCGACGTTCTCTTCCTGCTTGAAAGTGGGCAACAAAAAGTCAGGATGAACCGGCACACATACTTTGAGGTCATTTACCTGTGTTCGGGGTCGGCCCTGTGTCACATCCAGGACCGTCTGTTGCCGATGCGCCCCGGCGATCTGGCCGTCATTGGCAGCACCCTTTATCATCGCGTCGAGCGCCGTTCCTCTTCTGCTCTGACCATTGCCGCGCTCTTCTTTGACCCGGAAATGATTCGCTGCGGCGGCGGCGACGACAGTATAGAGTACCTCACACCGTTTCTTCTCCAGGACGCCAACTTTCCTCATATTGTCCCCGCCGAAACCGGCGTTCCCAGGCAAGTGCTTGAAATGATGTTGCGCATTCACGCCGAGCGTTCATCAATGCCGAGGTCGCGTCTTTCGATAAAAACCTGTTTGAAAATGATCCTCGCTTCATTGGTGAATTATTACGAGTCCTATTCGGGAACCGTAGAGATATTCCGTCGCCAGGAGCAGGCCCTCGATCGGATACGCCCCCTTTTCCGCTACCTGGAGGAGAATTGCGAGGCTTCGATTCAAATCAAGCAGGCGGCCAGGGTTTGTGGAATGAGCGAGTCTCATTTCATGAGTGTATTCAAAGAAGTCACCGGTTTGTCGTTTTTGAAGTACCTCAACCATTGCCGCGTTGAGCGAGCCCAGATTTTGCTCACGCATTCCGATGAACCGATGAAAAACATCTGTCACGATGTCGGCTTCTGTGATCAAAGTTATTTTGGCGCTGTCTTTCGCAAACTGGTGGGTGTGACCCCCGCCGAATATCGCCGCCATTATCGAAGTAATAGCGGTTGCCGCTTTCCGCACATGCATCAGGGTCTGCGTCTTCAGCACGTTCGAGAAGCTTTTCCCATGAGCCCGCCGCAACACTTCAGCCATAGGGGAGTGCTTCCGGGAAGCGAGGCCGCCCCTCGAACCCAAGCGGGGAGTAGTTGGCGACAAATTCATTCCGGCGCTGCCGGGTAGAAGACACGGTTGCCCGGCCAGCGGGTAAGGGACCTCTCTGTTCCCTGCGCCGCAAAAACAATCTGGCGCAAAAGCGTCTTAGCGGCACAAGACCCGGTGCGGCTGCCGAACTTGCCTCGGTTCGCCTCCCTCCGCTGTCACCATCGGCCCCACCCAAACCAAAACCCAGGGCGCCTGAAGCAATTGGTTCTTCTTCCAAAGCCGTAACGCCAGAAGAGGTTTTTTCGTAGCTTTCCTACAAAATTTGTTGAAATCCTTCTAGATTTGATTTTATTGAAGAACCTAGCATACCTCCTATAGTTCGGCAAACTCAGATAGGCATTCGTGCCGATGGACGCCGAAGATGATCTGTGCCTGAGACTTCTGCCGGATGCTTCCCTGACACGCGCATTCCCGTGTGGGAATCATATCTCGCGCTTTCTTCTCGCGTGAAAATCGCTTTCTTGGGGTTGACAAGTGATGCAAATCAACTTGCCACGATTAATTGTTGCAATTGATTCGACCGCCATCGTTGTTTTTGCGTTAGTTCTCAGTTGCTTGCCCGCGAGAATCCTGGCGGATCCGCAAGGCGTCGATTTTTCGCAACCGGCGGCCTCAGTCGAAGCCTACGACTATGTAGAGATTGTTGCGACGGTGGACCGGCCGGATGCGGCGAATCCCTTCACGGACGCCTCGCTTTCGGGATCATTTCAAACCCGGGACGGCAAGAAAACGTGGAATATTGAGGGCTTCTGCGACAGCGCTGACGGAGGCATATTCCGTATTCGCTTTATGCCTACTCAGCCTGGCGATTACTCGTATGCTGTGACCTACAAGCAAGGCTCGTTCCGGCAAACGGCCAAAGGCGAGTTTGAGGCGACGGATAGGCATCGCCGCGGCATGATTGCGATCGATCCGCAGTATCCCTGGCACTTTGTCTGGACCGGAACCGGCGAGCATTACTTCTTCAATGGCACCACGGCCTACTGGCTGGTGGGCTGGCGCGACGATCATGTGATTCAATTCAGCATCGACCGCCTTCATCGGCTCAAAATCAACCGCCTGCGCGTGACGATAGCAGGACGGGAAGCGTCGACTTTTTTTGGGGAACCCCTGATGATAGGGCCAAGCTGGACCCCTCTGATCGCAGCATGGAAAGCGCAGGATGCGGACGATCCCACTCATCCCGGCTTCGACTATACGCGCTTTAATGTGGCTTATTGGCAGAAATTTGACAGGATGCTCCGCTACGCTCGCGACCGGGACATGATTATCTCATTGGTCATGTACATGGGTGACAGCAAGATTCACCCTGACGCCGGCGGCGAGGATGAGCGTCGCTATTTTCGTTATGCTGTAAACCGTTTCTCTGCCTTTTCCAACATTACCTGGGATCTGGGGGACGATCTCGATTCGTACCGGGATGAAAAGTGGACTCACGAAACGGGCATGCTCATTTGGGGCCTCGACCCCTATACGCATCTTGCTACTAGCCATCCTGCGAAGAGTAACGACCATCAGGATCGCGCGTCCCCTTGGTTCGGATTCACTTCCTATCAGGATTGGTCCCGTAAGCAGCATGCGCTGATGCTTGAATCGCGACAGTTGCAGGAGAAAACCGGGCGCATTATCCCCCAAACCAATGAAGAGTACGGGTACGAAGATCATTACCCGCACTGGGCGGCGCCAGGGTCTGACTCGAGTGACGTCTTGCGTCGCACGGCGTGGGACATTGTTATGGCCGGAGGGTATCAAACCGCCGGAGAAACCGCGCGCCGCGGCACGAATATCTGGCCGGACATGGGCGGCGGTTGGATGAACGGCCGCGGCGACGACACCATGACCATGTTCGTCGGCTATGGGCACATGGTCGATTTTTTCACCAGCTTTGAGTGGTGGAAGATGAATCCTCACGACGAACTCGTAAGCACCGGTAACTACTGCCTTGCCGATCCCGGTAAAACCTATGTTGTCTATCTACCTCATCCCGGCCCGGTAACTGTTCAACTCCAAAAAGGCAACTACACGGCTTATTGGTTCAGCGCATCCACTGGCGAAAGAATCGATCTTCCGGATGTTACGGATACGCCGTGGACATCGCCAGCCACACCGGACCAGAATGACTGGGCAATCCTTCTCCAGGCTAAATAGGACTTGGGGCGACGAAAGGAAACTCGTGAAACTGGAGACGGGTGGGAATTCCGGACAGATTGAATCGAATCCAACGGAACGCGGAATGCGAAAGCCGCGGAAGTGGCCCGTGGTCATGGAAAATCGCAGCACAGGAAATGTTATGGAGGTCATTCAAATGCATCAATTGCATAGAAATTCCTCTCACGCAATCTCGATCGTGGCGGCGATCATGTTTTTCGTGTTTGCCCTGTCGAGCTCTCTGCTCGAGGCGCAGGTTGAAAACGGTATCAGCGGGGTTGTGACGGACTCGACCGGGGCAGTCATCGTTGGAGCCAAGGTTACCGTCACAAATGTTTCGACAGGTGTCCTGTCGACCGCGACCAGTTCTTCGGCGGGAACGTTCACCGTCGTCGGGTTGATCCCGGGCACATACTCGGTCAAAGCCGAAGCGAAAGGATTCAAACTCGAGGAAGCCAGGGTGATCGTGGAGGTGGCAAGGATGTCCACGGTCAGCTTCACCCTGACCCCGGGTGCAGCCACACAAACCGTCCAAATCACGGAAAACGCCATCTCGCTAGAGACCACCTCGCCGACAATTGGCACGACGCTCGAACCGGAGTTGGTCAAAGACGCCCCCATTGAGATCAACAGTCTGGCCCGTCAAATCGATTCGTTTATGTATCTTGCGCCCGGCGTATCCGGCAGCGCCGAGTCCCATAACATCAATGGCGGCGTCACTTTCGAAAACGAGACGCAGTTTAACGGGGTTCCGGTGGTATTTGTCCAATATGCGGGAAACCAGACCTATATTAACCCGCCCTACGAGGCGGTGGACGAGTTTCGCGTCAACAGCTCGACTTTTGACCCGCAATTCGGCCTGGGGCAAGGTGCAGTGACGTTCAACATGGCGTCCGGCGCCAACACACTTCACGGCGACGCCTTCGAGATCGTCCGGAACCAGCTCTTCGATTCCGACGGCTTCTTTCCCACGCGCTTTTCGCCGAGCGGAACGGCCGAGCCTCCGATAGACCAGCAAAACAATTACGGATTTACCCTCGGCGGCCCGGTCATTCTGCCCAAGCTCTATCACGGGCGCGATCGCACCTTCTTCCATTTCAGCGCCGACTGGTTCCGGCAAAACCTCGCGCAGACGGCGATCGGAACCGTACCCACTGCGGCGATGAAGACTGGCGATTTCTCGAACTTTGTGGACGCCTCCGGCAATGTTATCCCCATCTACGATCCGACGACCGGCCAGCAATTCCAGTGCAACGGCGTGCTGAATGTCATCTGCCCCAACCGCATCAGCGCTCTGGCCAGCTCGATCCTGCCGCTGATTCCGAATCCCAACCGGCCGGGCATCGTATCCGGCCTCCAGGAGAACGAATCTCCGGCCATCCCGTCGGTCCCCATCCGCCAGACGTTATGGGCCTATACGATCGATCACACCCTGACTAACTCCCAGAGCATTCACTTCAGCCAATGGCGCGACACGGTGACGGAACCCATTCTGTACGAAGCTGCCATCGTGCCCGTTACCAATCCGCTGCAAAGCGTAATCAACACCACCAACCTGGGGACGGGAATGCTATTGAACTATGTCAAGACGTTCAACCCGAACCTGGTGTTAACGGCCGGCGCCGATTCCATCGGCTATATCGACGGTGAGCACAACGCATTCAGCCAGAGCGGCTATAGCTTTGCCGGCGTTGCCGGCAGCACTGTGTTTCCGTTGGTGGACTTCGACGGTCAGAACGCGCCCACCGCTTGGGGGGTGACGGAGTCGGGTGATTATCTCGATTGCTGCAATGGCGGAATCACCGTCATCAATAACCGGACGCTGGGGATCGCGGCCGTCACGAACTTGATGTGGATCAAAGGACGCCACACCGTTAACTTCGGATTCCAGTTCCGGCGACCCGAGCAGGATGAAGTCGACTGCGACCAGTGCGCCGGCACCTTCAACTTCAGCCAGCGCACCACGTCGACGCCCGATCCCAGCGATCCGAACTTTGGCGTCTACGGCAGTTCATTCGCCAGTTTTCTCCTGGGAGAAGTCGATGCCGTCCAGCGCATCTTTTCCGGGGAAAGCAGGCTGCGCAGCAAAGGATATGCACTTTACGCCCAGGATGGCTTCAAGCTTTCGACCAAGCTAACCTTCAACTACGGGCTCCGCTGGGACATCCTGGTTCCGTTTACGGCAATTGGAAACAACATTATCTTCGTCGACCGCACGGCCCCCGATCCTGGCGCAGGAAATATACCGGGAGCAGCCACGAAATTCGGCACTTGCACCGGATGCTCGGGAATTACGCGCGCAGCCATTCACTGGAAGGACTTTCAGCCGCGGCTCGGCTTCTCCTATCAGATCAATCCGAAGACCGTCATCCAGGCCGGATTCTTCATGACCTACCTCGACGGCGGCGCTTACGAATTCGGCACGTCCGAGAGCGCATCGTTTATGACCGATCTGTTGGACGGTTCGTTCCTGCGCGCATCCTCCGGCACCGACGTTCCCGGCTACGGAAGCTGGGATACACAACAAATGCCCGAACCACAGCCGACTCCCTTTAGCCCGTCGATCGGAAACGACGGCGAGATCTTTGATTTTCCTGCCAACAAGAGAAATAACCCTCCCGAATTGCCCAACGCCCCATCCGTGGGCACGGCGCCTTACCTGTCCGCGTGGAATTTGAGGGTGCAGCGCGAACTGCCATACGGTCAATTCCTGACGGTCGCCTATGTGGGCAACCGCGCCATCCATCTGCCCACGACCCTGGAGCTTTCCAACCAGCCGAACCCTTCCGTGCTCCAGTACGGAGATCTGCTGGGCGACAACATCCTCTCTCCCGCCGTGGTTGCCGCCGGATTTACACCGCCTTATCCGGAGTATGCCAGCCAGTTTGGAGGCGGAGCGACACTCGAGCAGGCGCTGGCCCCTTTCCCGCAATTTGGCGGATTCTTTCCGACATACGAAATGGATGGGACGGGATTCTACAACGCCATGCAGGCGCAGGTGGAGAAGCGCTTTGCCGGAGGCGTGAGTTATCTCGCCAATCTCACCCTGTCGCGGCTGCTAGCAAATACCGCGATCGGCTCGAGTCCGGAATCTCCCAACGGGCTTAATGCGTATAATCCGGGTCCGGAGTACGTGCCGTCGTACCTTGACCAGCTTTATGTCGTCAAACTGGTGGGGACTTACGAGCTGCCGTTCGGTCCGGGAAAGAGATTTCTCACCTCCCACGGTCCCATTTCGGAGCTGACGGGCGGCTGGCAGATCAGCGCCATTTTGAATTACGGGGGCGGCAA
>JASHOC010000055.1 GCA_030041305.1 Acidobacteriaceae bacterium | reverse complement strand
CGTACTCGCTGAGCCGCGTCTGCACCGCGTCGGCGTCCCAACGCGCCCGGTCCAGCAAGTACTGCATTCCGTAGGGCGATGCTTCCCCGGCCCACTCCGCCACCTGCCAGCTGTTCTTCCGCTCGCAGCCGCTCAGCAGACCTTCCAGATACGCCAGACTCCGCTCCCCCACCTCCGAGCGCGCAAACACATCCCCTCTCCGCTGGTGCACCCGCACCAACTCCTTCCGCCATCCTCGGATCGACTTCTCCATCCTGACCGCGGAGTCTCTGCCTGAGCACCCTCAGTCTATCATACAGTTACAACTGTAGTACTAAACCGGTCCCCCAGCAGCTTGCGGATCATGATCCGTATTTGCTCGGTGTTCGGCACGCCCTGCGCATCGGGGATGGCCTCGATATCGTACCTCTCCGTCTCCATCCATCCGGATCCATTCACAATTTGCTTGGCTTGTATGCTGTAGGCAAACGAGATCAGGTCCTCGAGCGATGAGGCGCGGGTGATAAACGTACGCCCTCGCATAATGAGCGCCTGTATGCCCGAAGCGCCGGAGTCGTTCGGCTTGATGGTGGCCATTTCAAATGAGGGATTCGCGTCCGCCGCCATCGGTGACATCGGCGGCGGAGGTGTCGGGATGGCCCATTCGGTCTCCGGCGTCGCGCGCGTCAGGACAAGCGGCAACGGCGAGGGTCCCTGAGTCCAATCGTCATCAATCGTCTTCCCGTCCCCGCTCAAACTGCCCTCAAAACTGCCGCCAATCAAATTGAGCGCCATCTTTGCAGTCGATCCATCGAGTGTGATCGAATCGACGGGCAGTGGTCACCCTCCTTGGTCGATGCTGAAGAACTGGGCTTTATAGGCGCTCTTATCGTCTTTGGTGATCTTCACCACCGTGCGCAGGTCTTTGCCGGCATGCAGCGTGCCCTGCCACGTGCCGGTCAGGTCCCTGGCCGGGTTTCTCCGTCGCCGCCTGCCCCGCCGCCGGCATAGCCGCGAAACCCAGCAATCCTCCCGCCACTGTCCAAGCCAGTCCGAGAAGTAACCCCTCTTCCCCATCCCCGTATACACCTCACGACCGAGCCACCTCCCGCGCGGGCCAAACAGAGCACTTCGAGATCGCGCATATCGCCATTCATTCCGGTTCAAGAAGAATACACCGCCCAGAATGGGCGAAGGAAAAACGCGTCTGCAGCAAGATCAGCGAGCGCCATTCGCTTTGCGCTCCCAATGAATACGGGCAGCATCCGACTGGCTTAGGTCGAACGCCGGTTAGCGGTCCAAGCGGATTTTGACCTCGAAGCTCATCAAACTTCGATAGTCAGAGTTCCTTCCAGTTTCGCGCGGAGTTGGAAACCGGATCATCCCTGGCGAAGCAAAGAAACCACCTGTTCAGGCCGCGGCACGAACCGCTCATAAAGCTGTCCAAACCTCCGCCCAATCCTTGTGTCCGAGCCGCCAAGTTGGTAGACTCTAAACTTGACAACCTGTCTCATACAGGTTGGGTCCTGTTGCAGAAACGTAGTTAATTCTCAGCAGTTCAGTAATAAGGCGCCCGTAGCTCAGCTGGATAGAGCGACTGACTACGAATCAGTAGGTCGGGAGTTCGAATCTCTCCGGGCGCACCATTAAATCCAAGAAAATCAAAAAGTTACGAGCCGAGCGGAAATTGGGTCGCTCGGCTTTTGTTTTCCGTGTCACCACCGTGTCACCAAAATTGCCATTCGGTCACTAGGGGTCTCCATCCGAATGGAATCCGGGCGGTATCGTCCTTTAAACCCGGATCGCCCATGGCAAATCACCGCTATTTTCCAAAGGCTGGAGGCTGAAAATTCATTCTGGGACGAGATAGCGCTCGGCACAGCTTTCCGAGTTCGCAGCGCGTGAACCCTCAGCAGGGCTTTCCGCCCGGAATGAGGCTGGCGATCCGTTTACGGTCGCCGCAAACAACGCGGTAGCGGACGTCGGTCATCCTCCTGATTTTGCCCCACACATGGAGACTTAAGGTGCGGACGCGCCCCTGACCGGGGCAGATGGCGCCGCCTGATGAAGTGATGAAGCGTTTGTCACCGCTTCGCGTTTCAGGCGATTCGTCGAGCTTGAATTTGTCTGGATCGATGCCCGTTTCGCGTAATTATCCGCCCGAAAGCACCCCCTTGGCGGACCTGCGAGGCGAGATTTTGATGGCGCACTTGATCGGATTACTCACACGACTCCCTTCTATCGGAGTTGTTCCTTTATCTTTTTCACCTCTTTAGCCATCTCCTCATAGAATTCGCTCTCGATCCGCCTTACGAAGCGCGTTGTTCGCCCCTTATTCATATTTCGAGTTGGCCGAATTTCGACACCTTCCTGTTGGGCCTCTTTCGTGGCCCTGTCAACGAACGCGTCGAGCATTTTAGGTATCGAGAGCAGCTTGGCGGCGTCGTATTGCTTTTCTATCCGTGAAATCAGATAGTTTCTTAGGAACAATTTGTCGTCGACGAACCATAAACGCACGGAAGCAACATCTACCATCCGACGCGCAACTGCCCTTCCATAGGACAGCGTGAACCGCTCAGTCAGCTCGTCTGCCTCCGCTCCATCTTCAAGCTCCCAGAGAACGGCTGTCAGGCGACTGTTCCAGCACGGCGATTGCGTTTCTAATTGGCGCGGCTTAGGCGATTGCATAGTCCGTCTCCGAGATATGCTTCCCGATCTGTTCCGAATTCCAGCTATCCACAAACGGCAACGAATACTGGCCGGTGTTCTCAAGGGCATCGTTCCCGGCGTCGTAAACGAACTCCGTTTCAAACCGCTGTGCCGGCCGGTTGTAATCCGTGACGCGGAGCACTTCGCGCACAAGGCGGCGGCCCCGGTAGCGGTCGAGATGCACCACGTAATCGACGGCCTCTCCGATTTCGGCTTCAACATCTCCAAGTAACGTCTGCGGGTGGCTCTGGACAACCAGGTTAGCGAACCGGCGCAGAGCCTTCGCGGCCGAATTCGCGTGAATCGTCGCGAGTGATCCGCCGTGGCCGGTATTGAAGGAATCAAGCAGCGTCCGCGCCTCGGCGCCGCGCACCTCGCCGAGAATGATCCGGTCGGGGCGGAAACGAAGCGAGTCCTTTAGCAGGTCGTGGAACGTAACGCTGGCCTTGAACGTATTGGCCTGAGAACAGGCCGGAACGATATTCGGCTTGCGGATTCCAAGCTCCGGTGTGTCTTCGATGACGACGAGGCGTTCATCATCGGGAATTGCATCGGCGAGAATCCGCAGCAGCGTGGTTTTGCCCGACCCGGTTCCACCGCTGATAAGCAGCGTCTTCCCATCGTGGATCAATTCCGTTAGAAGGCAAGCGAGCGGTCGCGTCAGCGTGCCGCGCGCGATCAGGTCATCGACTGTGTAATGACGGGCCGTGAATTTCCGTATCGATAGTGCCGGGGCGGGGCTAACAAGCGGCGGTACCCAGACTGCGATGCGGCTGCCGTCGGGAAGACGGTCGTGCAGCCGGGGACTGTCCTCGTCGAGCCTTTTGCCAAGATTGTTGGCGATCACTTCCAAGCCCGTGTGCAGGGCCGCTGCATCGAATTGGACGTCGGGTTCCCGGCGCACTTGGCCATCGCGTTCAACCCACCACGTGGAGTCGGGATTGCCCATGATCTCGCTTACCTCGTCGTCGAGCAGGAGCGCCTCGATGGGGCGCATGAACGGAAGGATCAAATCGAAACTCACTGATTAACCTCCCTGCCTTCTTT
>JASHOC010000054.1 GCA_030041305.1 Acidobacteriaceae bacterium | reverse complement strand
GATTTCATTCCAGCCGTTGGCTCCGCTTAGAATCGCGGCGATGGCGATGAGCAGTATCTCTTCCAGAAGGTGCTCCCGCGTCCGCTCCACCCGCGGGTCCTTCAACTCGGCGAAATAGCTCAGGGGACTCTCCATGTCCCCATCTCATCCCCACTATCTCCCGCTGCATATAGCGTTTAAGATGCGTTTGCCCTGGGCGTTGCAGCATCGTGCGCCGGTCCATGGGCCATCGCGAGCCGCGCGCGCTGCCCTCAGCTCCGGTGCGGGCAGCTCTTGGCGTTCACACACCCTTTGTCCATGCGCAAGCGCTCCACCGGCTGGCCCGCCACCAAGTGCTCGGCCACAATTGCCTCGGCGTCTTCCAGCTTCACGCCGCCGTACCAGACGGCCTCCGGGTAGACGACAACCGTCGGCCCGTGTTCACACTGGTCCAGGCAGCCGGATTTGTTGATCCGCACCTTCCCGGCAAGTCCCGCTTCCTTCGTCAATTGCTGCAGTCGACCGTGCAGGTCGCTTTTCCCGTCGCTGGTACAGGATGGCCGCGGTGCGCCGGCAGGCCGGACGTTGTGGCAGACAAAGACATGGTGCTCAAATAGGGGCAAACAGACTCCTCCTCAAGAGCGACGGTTTCAAAACCGCGGTAGTCTCCAGAGTAAAGCCTGGGGCGGCCCAAAGCGGGCTGGACGCTTCGCTTTGGGGTCGTGATAAGGATGGCCTGTTTAACGTTTCTAATTTTGTTGACAACCGGTCTGCCCCCATCTGCGAGAATGTTGGTTTGACTATGAGTTCCGACAATCTCCTCTCGCTGAAAGACGACATGGTGGCCTTTATCGAGGGTCACGGTCTTCTCCGCCTTCCCGGCTACGTCACCGAGGACATTCCTTCCATCCTTTGGGAGGGCCAGGGCAATCCCGACTCGTGGAAAGACTTTGTTGAAATGGCGAAACACGTCGGCGCTCCGTTTGTGACTTTCAGTGACATGACTCTGGAACGCGAGGAATTGGATTCGCTCATCGAGCAAGCCAACGAGATGAACTTCCCCGATGAAGAAGCTAACGAGTTGGTGGAGGCCAAATGGCTGCGCAACTATGCCGGCATGGTGGGTTACATCCAGCTTGGCTTTGTTTACCAAGGGCTGGTTTTTCTCCATGAGACCACCACCGAGTGGTACGAGCGCTTTCAAGCGCTGGTGGAAGACATTGAAGGCTTTCAGGACATCGTCATCGACGACGCCCATCCCCAGGACGACGAGGACGAGTAAGGCGCGTGAGCACGGCCGGCGTCAAGGGTCCAATGGGATCGCCGCACTCGGCGCCGCGACAGCGCTGGGTCATGGCTGCGCAGTATCCCGAAGCTGCAGCGGCGCTGGCTCGCGAAGCGCGGCTGCCCACGGTCATGGCCGAATTGCTGCTGGCTCGCGGCGTCAGCAGCGCGGTCGAGGCATACGCGTTCTTGAACCCGGAACTGGCGCATCTCCACGATCCATTTCAAATGCTGGGCATGTCCGCTGCCGTCGAGCGTGTGGAGCGAGCCATCGCTACGCGCGAACCTGTGCTCCTCTATGGCGATTACGATGTGGACGGCACAACCGCCGTCGTGCTGCTTAAAACCGCCATCGAGCTGCTCGGCGGCGTGGTTCGGTTTCACGTGCCCCATCGCCTGCGCGAAGGCTACGGCATGCAGTCTCGCGTCCTCGAAGAAGCGCATGCCGATGGCGTTCGCCTGGTCATCACTGTCGATACCGGCGTGCGCGCTTTTGCTGAAGCAGAGAAGGCACGTCGCTTGGGCCTCGACCTCATCATCACCGATCACCATCTCCTCGAGCCCGGCGACGCCGTTCCCTTGGCGCTCGCCATCCTGAATCCCAATCAGCCCGGCTGCGCCTATCCCGAAAAATCCCTGTGCGGCGCGGCCATTGCGCTCAAACTGGCCCAAGCGCTGCTTGAGCGCCGCAACCCCGTGCGCACCCGAGAGAAACTTTTGCCCAGCTTTCTCAAAATGGCGGCCATCGCCACTATCGCCGACGCCGTGCCCCTGCGCGGTGAAAACCGCACCATTGCCGCCCTTGGACTGCGCGAACTGCGCCGCCCGGTGGGCGCGGGCTTGCGCGCGCTCTTCGCCGCCGCCGCGCTCGATCCCGCCGCCAAAGAGATTACTGGCTTCGATGTCGCGTTTCGTCTTGCGCCGCGCATCAACGCCGCCGGCCGCATGGAGGTGGCGTCGGAGGTGATCGAACTCTTCTCGACCCGCGAGCCCGCACGTGCGGCCGAGCTTGCCGCTAAGCTGGAGCGACTGAACCGCGAGCGTCGCGATGTTGAGGCCGCCGCACTCAGCGCGATCGAAGCGCGCCTCGCATCCGATGGCGAGTTAGCTGCGGATCGCTTGCTCGTGCTCGACGGCGCAGGCTGGCATCGCGGCGTCATTGGCATTTTGGCTTCACGCGTCGTCGAACGCACTGCTAAGCCCGCCATCGTAGTTGGCGTCGAAAACGGGCTGGCGCACGGCTCCGGCCGCTCCGTCGATGGCTTCGCCTTGCTCGCTGCGATCGAGGGCTGCGCCGATCTCTTCACCCGCTTTGGCGGCCACGCCTTTGCAGTCGGCTTCGCCATGCCCGCCGCAGCGCTGCCCGAGCTCAAGCGCCGGCTGCGTCTCTATGCCGAAAAACACTTGGCCGCACGCCAGCCGGAACGGATTCTCCGCATTCACGCCGAGCTGGCTCTCGATCGTATCACGCCGGTGCTGGCAGGCTGGCTGCGCAAACTCGAACCTCTCGGCCATGGCAATCCCGAGCCCGTTTTTGTGGGGCGCCAAGTGCGGCTGCTCGCGCCGCCGCGCATCATGAAAGACTGCCATGTCCGCCTCGAGCTCGCCCGCTCCCCGCAATCGCTCGCCGTGGCCGGTTCTAGCGCCTCCATTGGCGCCGTCGGTTGGGGTCTGGCGGGGCGCGCCGCGGAGTTGGCGTTGCAAGCCGGAAGCATCGTCGATCTCGCCTATCGCATCCGCGAAAACCCTAATCCCGATTTCGGCGGCCTGGAAGTCGAAATTGCCGACCTCCAAATCGCAGATCCCGCAACCACAAACCTCAAAATCTCGGACCCTGAAGCCGCGAACGCCGCTCCCAGTACATCCTGACTCAACCAACCAGAAGGCGCTACGCAGCGCGGCCCACGGAAACCCGTGGGCCTCGCTGGTGGAGTTCAGGCGATTCGTTAACGCGGCTTCGAGTCGGGCTTCGAGCGCTCTGCAGGCTGTGCCTGCCGCTGTGGCCGTGACTGGCTAGCCGGCCGAGCCTGCTGCTGCCGCGGCTGCTGTTGCGGCCGCGCCTGGTTCATTGGCCGCGATTGATTCGCCGGCCGTCCCTGGTTCATGGGCCGCGACGCGGGAGCCGTCTGGCGTTCCGCTTGCAGAGGTCGCGCCGCCGCCAATTGCTGCGGGTGACCTCCGTTGACCTTGGCGTAGGCATTGTGATCGTGCATCGCCGCGTTGGCGTGCTGCGTCTGCAAGCTGGTCGCAGCCATGTGCCGCTCGTTCATGTAGGAGCGCTCCTGCGCTGTCGGCGGGTGGTTGATGCCGCCTGGCCCGCCGCTATAGGCCGCATGCCGGTCGTTCACGATGGTGTCACGTTGAATGACCGTCCGGTCCACATACACGTTGCGGATCACGGTCGTATTCACGCGCACCACCGCCGTGTTGTACGCAAATACCCCGCCGCGCCATATACCCCCGGCGAACCCGATGCCGAAGTATCCAAAGCCGTAGTTCACGCCGCCGTAATAGCCTACGTGCGGACCCCAGTAGCCCGCGTGCCATACATATAGGCCGCCCGACCAGCCCCAGTAGCCCGGCGTCCAGAGAGCGCCCACATACGGGGACGGCACCCACGCGCCAGGCACCCAGTAGTAACCGTCAGGCCCATAAGCCCAGTACCCCGGCGTCCACATCAAGCCGGCTTCCGGGCAGGGCGGTGGGGTGTACACCGGCAATACTGGCGGAGCAAACCCAACGCTAATAAAAACCGCCGCGTGCGCCGGCGTTGGGCAGACGGCCAAAGGAACCGCCGCTACGAGCAAAGCGAGCAAGAACAATCGCGCAGAACGAAGCATACGCATAAGAGACGCCTCCTGATTCTTTCTTCCTGTCCGGCAAAGAGAAGTCATTTACCCAGGGCCGCGCCAGGACTCGTTTGAATTACAGCTTCGTGACCACTTTAACAGCAACCGGACAGGGGTGGAACGGGATTTCCGCCAGTGCAATCTCACTCGACATGCCGGGAGCCAATATGGTCGCCGCCGATGGCTCTTTCGTGGCCCAAATCCGGACGCCGAAAGAACCTACACGGGATGGAACCCAGGCCTGGGGGGGAAGTTGCAGGCGGTGGTAAGGAATTCGCGCAAACAGGCCCACCCGGAAAGGTGGGCCTGATGGCAAATGGGTTGTGGAGAGCTCGCTTGCGTTTTATTTAGGCTCTTGGCGCTTGGGTTCCGGTTTTTCCGCAGGCTCGCGGGCAGGATGAGTGGCAGATTTGGCAGCCGAGTGCGCGGCAGGTTTGGAAGCCGGATGGGATTCAGCAAGGGTTGCGGGAGCCGACTTCGACTCGGTGGGAGTTGTCCGCGCCGGATGGCTTGCAGCACGCGATTCAGGCGCGGCCTTGCTTGCAGCGCGGGGTTCCGGAGTCGTACGCGACGCAGGACGATTTTCAGCGCGGGTTTCAGGGCTCTTCTCCGGAGCAGGACGAGACTCCGAGTGCGCTGCGGAAGCGTGGGTTTCACTGCGCGCCGCCGAAGCGTGGGTTTCACTGCGTGCTGCCGAAGCATGGGTTTCGCTGCGCGCTGCGGGAGTGTGGGTTTCACTGCGTGCTGCCGAAGCATGGGTTTCAGGGCGTGCCGCCGGAGCACGAGTTTCGGGCCGTGCCTCAGGAGCCTTGGTTGCGGGAGTTGTACGGCTTTCCGGACGGGTGGCCCGTCCACCCGATTCAGGGCGCGTCGCGGGGGCGCGGGTTTCAGTACGAGCAGCCGGAGCACGAGTTGCCGGAGTGGCGCGGGATTCGGGACGTGCTGCAGGCGCACGCGATTCTGACCGTGCTGCGGGCGCACGCGATTCCGGGCGCGCTGCGGGTGTACGGGCTTCAGGACGGGCTGCCGAAGCGGTGCGCGGCGAGGCTAGCGGCCTGGCTGCCGCCAGGGTATGCGGATGTCCGCCATTGGCCTTGGCGTAGGCTGTTTTGTCGGCACGGGCCTGAGCGATTTGCTGCGTCTGCACGGCTGAGGGAGCTACATGGTGCTGGCTCTGGGCGGCGCGTTCCTGCGCCGTGGGCTGATGCTGAATGCCGCCGGGACCGCCATTGTAGGACACATGACTGTTGTTGACGATGGTGTCATTGCGAACGATGGTTTCGTTCACATAGGTGGTGTGAATGATGGTGGTGTTCACATGCATGACGGCGGTGTTATAGGCAAAAGTGCCGCCTCTCCACTCGCCACCGGCGAAGCCGACGCCCATGTACCCGAAGCCGTAGTTGACGCCACCATAGAAGCCGACGGTCGGTCCCCAGTAGCCTTCATGGAAGAGGTATTGGCCGTCGGACCAGCCCCAGTAGGGCGGGGTCCAGAGAAGCCCTGGTTCGGGTGCAGGGACCCAGGCGCCGGGAACCCAGAAGTAGCCATCGGGACCGTAGGCCCAATAACCGGGAGTCCACATCAGGTTGAGCTCAGGGCACGGGGGCTGCACATAGACAGGCAGCACGGGGGGAGCGAAACCAACGGTAATGCCGACAGTAATTTGAGCGTGGGTCGCCGGGGGAACGGCCGCCACGAGGAGCGCAAGCAGAAGCAAATGCGCGGAGCGAAACAATCGCATAGAAAAACCTCCTACCTTCCGATCGCAGCCTTCCGGAGCGGAGAATTCACTTACCCCGAACCGAGAAGGCTTGTTTCCGGCTGCTACGGCCCTGAAGAGCACATGAATCGGGCTGGTCGGAGTAAGTTCTCTATGGGCGGGAGCCCGCCAGCGTAAACGGCGAAAGGTTCCGGTTTGATGCGGCAAGCGCCTGAAAACATAACCCAGACCGACAACGAACAGCCTACTGAGGCTTCGAACCGGTCTAACCTCATCGAGTTGTCTTGACGACCAACTAACCTCGGGGGCGGGACGTGGGACGCAAGCTTTGCGTTGTCCGTAAGCTGCTGTATGAAATACAGTTAAACTTCAAAATCCGGGGATGGGGGGTCAGTGACGGGGGACCCGCGGCAGTAAAATGGCGTCAGGGGCGGATGCTCAGCCCCATGCCAAAAACGTGGCGGGCCTCAAGGTTCACGGGCGCGATCACCGGCCCTCCGGGCGTCGGGAGCACCGTATCTCCGATGGTTCCCGCCACCTGACCTACGCCGATATCGAAGGCGAAATGGGGACTCTCCTTCTGCGTGATGCGCAGCGCGTAATCAAGGGTGGTGGGGATATGCGCCTTGCCCGGAGGCGGATACAGAATCGCGCCCAGGTTCACAATCTGCGGCGGTTCCTGCGTGAATCCCGCGGCCGGAACAATGGCCGTCTTCCACGGGCCAGGAAGCGGAAAGCCCAGCCCGCCGAACAGTCGGCCACCGAATCGCGTCGCCTGACCCCCAATGCCGTAGATTGAAGCATTGGTAAACTTCAGCCCCAGGTTCGCGAGGATCGGCAATGGCGGTTTGAGATAGCTCTTGGTGGCGACCGCATAGATATCGCCGTTGGTGTAGGTTTTCAGCTTCCCGGTTAACAGTTGGTTAATCGCTCCCGAAACAAACCGGTCGCCGGTGCGCACCACTCCACCCACGCCGATGCCCGGCATCCACTCGCCGCCTGTGCTTTCTTTGAGCGCCACCACTTTGCCGTTGAAGACGTTCATGCCTGCGAAGTGCCACAGGCTGCTGAAAGCCGCACTATTGCCGGTGATGTGCACACTGCGCGTGTAGCCGATTTCGGCGCGGTTGGCGAAGCCTTCTTCAAAGTTGAAAGTGTGAATGTCGCCGATTACGGCGTTGCTGTTTACGAAGTGGTAGCCCACGGCCGGGTGCGAAAAAAACGAGCCCTTTTCCGTGTAGACAACGTAGGCCGTGGGGGTCAGGAAACCCCCGGTCTGCCCTTCGAGCGTAAGTTGTTGCGCGTGCGGTGTGACGGCTGCGAACAGGCTGCAAAAGAAAAGTGTGGAGAGAGCGCGAAGACTCAAGTTCCCCTCCCGTGGAGTGGAATCCCACCTGGCCGGGCCCGGGAACAGGACTGGCCCGCAGGCAATTTACCTCTTTTAGCACAAGACGCGCGGGACCGTCTTCCTGAATTTCGGCGATTCCCTTTTCAGAAATCGTCAACTGCAACGCCAACCCTAGTTTGGCGTCCCCCTGGTTTCCGAGGCCTCAAAGGTGCACTCGCTGCATTGACAGTTCCGGCGCAGATACTCCCACGAATAGATCCCGCTGCGGTGCCCATCCAGCCAGGCGAACTCAAGGGCATAGCGGCCCACCGGATGCACGCTCGCCGGTTTGGGCGGCGGCGTGTACATGGGCAGCAACTCGGCGGGCTTGAGCTTCGGCTGGCCCGGCTTGCGCCTTTCGGCGTTGCGCTGTTCCACGCAGGTGGCGCAGGGGCATGCCTCGCGCAGCCACGCAAAACTCCAGGCGCTCTTGTGTCCGTCGGTCCAGTCGATCTCCAGTCCTTTGCCCTCGGTCAGGAGCACACGCACCTTCGCCGGCGTAATCGCAATCCGGGGCAGCGGACGGTTCTCCCGGCTCTCGCGCGCCTCCTCTTCCTTCGAAACAAATCGAATGCCTTCGTGGCTCATATCTCCATTTTAGGCGCCTTGCGCTTTCGAGTCTGTTGCTTTGTCTCTACGAAGAAGCGCAACGAATGACTTCAAGGCGCAATAGCTTTGGAACTGATTTAGAACGAGCTGACCTGGCGTCCGTCACCGTCATTCGCTTTGGCCGCGGAGGGAACGGAGCGTGGGCCGGGCGCGGCGGCGCGCAAGGGCTGCGGCTGGGCCGCTGGCGTATGGTGCATGGTGACGATAATTGCTCCCGCGGGTTTGGGCCCCATGCACGCATACGAGTGCGGGGTGCCGGCGTCGAAGTAGGCCGCGTCCCCCGCCGCAAGAGTGCTTTCCTGGTCTCCGTGCCGCAGTCTCAATTCGCCGCCCAACAAATAGAGAAACTCCGAGCCCGGATGAATGTGCGCCTTCGGCTCTGCGCCGCCTTCGATGGGAATAAACTCGGCATAATAAGGGTCCATGTGCCGATCGGGCACCAGGTACCCCAAGCTCTCAAAAAAGTAGGTCGGCGGCTCGACGCCTGTCTGCGGCATCTTCACCCGCTCCGTACGGCGGTGAATCCGAAACACCGGGGCCGGCTCGCATTCAAAAAAATAAGACAGATCTTTCGAAAAGACCATCGCAATACGCGCCAGGTTGCGCAGCGTAGGAACCACCCGCCCGGTCTCCAGTTGCGACAAAAAACTCGCCGAAAGCCCCGTGCGCTTCCCCAACTCCACCAACCCCATGGATTTCTTGAGCCGTAGCCGCCGGATGCGCTCGCCGATGCGCTTCTCTTCGATGAACCGCTCCGCGGTCTCTGGATCGGCCTGAGTCTTGTGCACCTCTTCGCTCTTGATCAATGCCAAATCGCCCATCGCACCTCCCGCTTATACTTAGGATGCGCCGGAGGCAAATGCTTGTCCAGATCAACAAAAATTCTTATGCCACGAAAGCCGGGCGCATCGCCGCTGCCGCGAGTCATCCCGCGCTATCCTGATGACTCTGGAGCCATGCCCCCGATCCGATGATTTCCGCGCGCTTCGCGATGGCCGGATAAGCGGAGTGAGAAGGCAAAGCACTACGCCATCCAGAAAGCCGAGTTATGCCCGAAGAAACCGCTTCCGAAACCCGTAGAGCTCAACCGCCCGTCGCCACTATCGCCGAAATCGGCCTCCACGAAGGCCAATCCGTCACCCTGCACGGATGGCTGTATAACCTGCGCGAGAGCGGCAAGCTGTTGTTCCCGATCTTTCGCGACGGCACGGGATTGATCCAGGGGGTGGCGCACGTCAAAAGCGTCTCGCCTCAAGTCTTCGACGCGCTCAAAAATCTCACTCAGGAGTCGAGCGTCATTGTTGCCGGAAAAGTGCGGGCGGACAAGCGCGCGCCGGGCGGCTATGAACTGGACGTCGAAGATTTGACAGTGGTGCAGCGCGTGCCCGAGTCGGACCCGTATCCTATTACGCTCAAGGAGCACGGCGTCGATTTCCTTATGGAGCACCGGCATCTGTGGGTGCGTTCGCCGCGCCAGTCGGCCATCCTGCGCATCCGTGCGGAGATCATGCGCGCGACCGCCGAGTTTTTCGATTCGAATGGCTTCATTCGCACCGATCCGCCCATTTTGACCCCGGCGGCCTGCGAAGGCACTTCGACGCTCTTCCCGGTGGACTACTTCGGCGACCCCGCTTTTCTCACCCAATCCGGCCAGCTATACGTTGAGGCCACAGCGTTGGCGCTGGGCAAGGTCTATAGCTTTGGCCCCACTTTTCGCGCAGAAAAATCGAAAACCCGCCGGCATTTGACGGAATTTTGGATGGTCGAGCCCGAGGTGGCCTTCATGAACCTCGACGGACTCATGGAATTGAGCGAGAATTGCCTCTCGCACATCGTGCAAAGCGTGCTCAAGAACCGCGCCGCCGAGCTGGAAACGATCGGCCGCGATGCGGCCAAGCTCGAGCCGGTCAAGCCGCCCTTCCCCCGCCTGCGCTACGACCAGGCCGTAGACATGCTCAATCAGGCTCATAAGGACGGCCATCTGGAACAGCCCTTCGCGTACGGCAATGACTTTGGCTCACCCGACGAAACCTGGCTCAGCTCGCAGTATGACCGTCCGGTGATGGTGCACCGGTATCCGGCCAATGTGAAGGCATTTTATATGGAGCCCGACCCCGAAGATCCGCGCTACGCGCTGTGCGTGGACGTGCTCGCGCCCGAGGGCTATGGGGAGGTAATCGGCGGCTCGCAGCGTCTTTCAAGTTACGAGCTGCTGAGCGCGCGCATCGACCAGCACAACCTGCCGCGCAGCGCCTTCGAGTGGTACCTCGACCTGCGCCGTTACGGCAGCGTGCCGCACTCAGGCTTCGGTATGGGCATTGAACGCGTGGTCTCGTGGATATGCGGCCTCGACCACGTGCGAGAAACCATCCCCTTCGCGCGGACGCTGCACAGAATTTACCCGTAAACTCACAGGGGTTCGCACCTTTCCGCGTCTCGAAACTGGGGCGACGGAGTCGGTAACCCCCATGGCCGGATGGTCACACGCGGGCAACCTCCACGGGCGCGGCTTGTGTCTGCTCGTTTTCGGCCAGAGTCAGCGCCTCCTCGAGGATATCGAGCGCGACGGTGGCTTCCTCGGGCCTGACCACGAGCGGAGGCGATAGCCGGAGCGAGCTTTCGCCGCAGCCCAGCACCATGAGACCCCGCTCGAAAGCCAGGGTCTCCACACGGTTGCGCAGCTCTGGGGCGGGCTCGCGCGTCGATTGGTCTTTGACCAGCTCGATGCCGATCATCAATCCGCGCCCGCGCACGTCGCCTACGAGCGCATGAGTTTTCTTCCAGCCGCGCAGACGCTCGAGCATCAACCCCCCAACACGAGCGGCGTTGGCCATGGCTTCGCGCTCAATGATGTCCATCGTGGCCAGCGCGGCGGCGATCGAGACGGGATTGCCGCCGAAGGTGGAAGCGTGCGAGCCGGGAGCCCAGTCCATGATTTCCGCGCGGGTCATGCATACGCCGAGCGGCATGCCGCTGGCAATGCCCTTGGCCAGGCAAACCATGTCCGGCTCCACGCCGGAGTGCTGGACGGCCCACCACTTGCCGGTGCGCCCACAGCCGCATTGCACCTCGTCGACGACGAGCAGGATGCCGTGCCGGTCGCAGAGGGCGCGCAGCTCGCGCAGGAAATTGTCCGGCGCCACCACATAGCCACCCTCGCCCTGGATCGGCTCAATGAAAATGGCGGCCACCTCTTCGGGCGGCAGGATGGTCTTGAAGAGCTTCTCTTCGATATACCGTGCGCAACCCAGTTCAAAGGCTTCCTGTTCCTCGGGTCCGCCGTTGCAGCCGCGGTAGGTGTAAGGAAACGGTACGTGCGTAACGCCGGGGACAAGGGGCGAGAAGCGGCGCTTCTGCTGCGGTTTCGACCCGGTAAGGGAGAGCGCGCCCATGGTGCGGCCGTGAAATGCGCCGAGGAACGAGATGACGTGCTGCCGGCCCGTGTGATAACGGGCCAGCTTGAGCGCGCATTCAATGGCTTCGGCGCCGGAATTGCCGTAGAAGAAGCGGTGCGGGCCGGGCATCGGCGCCACGGCTGAAAGCCGGTCGGCAAGGTCGGTCATTCCCTGGTAATAAAAATCGGTTCCGGAGATGTGGATCAGGTCAGCGGCCTGCTTTTGGACCGCCGCCACGACCTCGGGATGACAGTGGCCGGTGGAAACCACGGCGATGCCGGCGGCGAAGTCGAGAAACTCGTTACCGTCCACATCTTCCACGCGGATGCCGCGGCCGCGCTTGGCCACCAGCGGATAACTGCGCGTGTAGCTGGGCGAGATAAGGCGTTGGTCGGCCGCAACGGCGGCCTTGGCCCTGGGTCCGGGCAGGGAAGTGACAAGCTTGGGTCCGTATTGCGGATGGTATTCGTGGCGGGTCATGGAAGAGCCTCCTCGGCCGATGGGTTGTGGGGCGTTCGCGGTCCAATCCGTGCAGCGATCTCGATCCATGAGCGGATGGGGCGCGGCCGCAGATCCCGGCAAGCGGGATCGTCTACTTCTGCTCGCCCCTGAAGGCGAGAAGGAGCGGCAGACTTCGGCGGGTGTGTTGCTAATCGCCGCCGAAGAGGCTAGGTCGGATGCGGATGGGCAACACGCACAGGCGCCGGCGCGGTCGAAGCCAGCGCTCGCGGGACCAGCTTCTTCTGGCTGGGAAACACTCTATCCCTTTGGCCCTGCGCGTCTGCATAATAGATCTGCTGCACCTGAGAATAGCACGCTGGCCCGCTGTCAGAGAAAAACCAAGAAGCCTGACCAAGGCTCCCGATCCCTGACTCCCGATCCCTGGTTTCTCATCTCTGATCTCTGACCACTGATCTCTGATCTCAGACGACTGATCTCTGACCCTGCCTACTCCTCCCGGCTGTACGTCGTCCGGCTCTTCTCCGCCTGCCGTTCGAGGGCCAGCTCGATCAACCGGGTAATCAGGTCCCTATAGCCGATCCCGGTGGCCTCCCATAGCTTGGGGTACATGCTGATACGCGTGAAACCCGGCATCGTGTTCACTTCGTTCAGAAAAATGCGGCGCCGGCCTTCGGGCTCCATCAGAAAATCGACGCGCGCCAGCCCCGCCAGGTCACAGGCCTTGAACGCCTCCACCGCCATCTCGCGAATCTGCCTGGCTTCTGCACGAGCGAGCTTGGCCGGAATCACCGGAACCGAGCCCTCCGACAGATATTTGGCCTCGTAGTCGTAAAACTCCTTGCCGGGAATGATCTCACCCACCACGCTGGCGGTGGGATCGTCATTGCCCAGCACGCCCACTTCGAATTCCCGGGCGCGCAACTTCTTGCCGCCCACGCCCTGCTCCACAATCAGCTTGCGGTCGTATTTGGCGGCCAGATCGAGCGCATCCGGGAGCTCTCGCCGGTGGTGCGCCTTCGAAATGCCCACCGACGAACCCAGGTTCGCGGGCTTGACAAAGACCGGAAAATCGAGCGCCGCCTCCACGCGGGCGACAGCTTTG
Organism: Acidobacteriaceae bacterium; assembly: GCA_030041305.1. Taxonomy (GTDB): domain Bacteria; phylum Acidobacteriota; class Terriglobia; order Terriglobales; family Acidobacteriaceae; genus Telmatobacter. The sequence goes on along the minus strand of JASHOC010000054.1, from coordinate 26,257 downwards.
CGCGGCGACTTCTCCCACTCCCCACGCAACAGCGTCAGGTGCTTGACGATCGGCAGCTCCGCCTGGGCAAAGAGCCGCTTCATCACATCTTTATCCATCCCCGCCGAGGAGCCCAGCACGCCGGAACCGACATACGCGATGCCGGCCAGTTCGAATAACCCCTGGATGGTGCCGTCTTCGCCAAAGGTTCCGTGCAGCACCGGAAAGATGACATCGATGGCTCTCCCCTCGGGGCCTTGCGGGCCGGGCATGGGCGCGAGCAGCGTCGGAATCCCCTCATGCAGCAGCTTGGCGCCGGGCGTCGCCTCCGGATCGCCGGCGCGGAGCCGTCGGGCCACCGCGCTTGAGTCCCCCTCCAGCAGCCCGCGCGCATCCGCCGCCGCCAGCCAGCGGCCCTCCTTGGTGATGCCGATCGGCGTTACGTCAAATTTGCTGCGATCAATCGCCTGCAGAATCGAGGCGGCCGAGAGCAGGGAAACTTCGTGTTCGCCGCTCCGGCCGCCAAAGAGAATGCCCACCCTGAGTTTTCGTTTCATCGTCGTCCTGATTGTAGGCGGTTCCCCGCCAGGATCTGCGGCGCCGGCTCTCCGGGCGCGGGCCATGGCGCATCGCATAAGCGAGAGTCCGCCGGCCCCCCCTTCCTTGATTAAGCGTTTGATCAAGTGTTTGAAAACAAGTGGTTTATTTTTCAGCGAACTGCAAGTGCTTGAAAACAGGTTGGTTTTGCGTCGCTGATTCACAAGTGTTTGAAAACAAATGATTTATATTCCAACGACTTACAAGTGTTTGAAAACAAGGTGGTCATTCTTAAGCGAACTGCAGGTACTCAAAAACAGGTTAGTTTTCCGCCGCGAATGCACAAGTGTTGGAAAACAGAGCACTTATCTTATCGTAGATGGGCAAGTGTTTGAAAACAAGGTGGTTAGTTTCTCGTGAACTCGCAAGTAGTTGAAAAAACGATGGTTGCCGAGTTCCTCTTGCAGGTGTTTTCAAAAGGAGAGCCTCCTGCCCCGCCCATCCGATCCTTGCCCGGCCTTTCCGATCCTGATCGAGTGTAGCGGAAACGGACGGAATGCCCGGCAACGGGAATTGGGGCGGAAGGGCTTTGCTATGAGGGAGAATACTTTGGTAACGGGTTGACGGAGCGGGATGTGGGAAAATCGGCTGGCGGCAGGCGCGTCAATCGGCTCCATATTTATGGCAATATATAAATATGCGCACCACCATCGACATCCCGGATCCCATCTACCGTGAAATCAAGATTCGCGCCGCCAGCGAGGGAAGAACGATTCGCGAAGTCATCCTCGAAGGTGTCGCCGCGCAGCTCGGCAATCGAGGTCCAGCCAGGAAACCGACGCGCCGCTTCCGCCTCCCCACAATTCCATCGAAGAATCCGGGTTCCTTGAAACTGGGCGAGGAAGGTGTCTACGAATACATCCCTTTTCCCTGACGTGAATGTGTGGCTGGCAGCCACGCATGAGATTCATCCTCATCACCCGGTTGCGAGGGCGTGGATTGATTCGCTTGAGGAGGATGCGGTTCTCTACTTCTGCCGGTTCACGCAGCTCGGTCTACTGCGCCTGCTCACCAACAGAGCCGCCATGGGGCCGGACGTGCTGACGCAATCGCAAGCGTGGGAAGCCTTCGATGCGCTGGTCGCCGACCCGCGCAACCGTCTGATGGATGAACCTGCCGGACTTGAACCCGTCTTCCGCCGGCAGACCAGCAGGCGTCAAGCCGCAACGAGGCAATGGGCGGACGGATATCTGGCGGCGTTCGCATCGGTCGGCGGGCTGCGACTTGTGACATTTGACCGGGCGTTGGCGACCGGGACGAAGGGGGCGGTGCTTCTGGCATGATCCACCGCCTCAGCAGTTCCGGAGTTTGCTGATTGGCGGCCGGTGTTGACCGATCGTCGCCGCTGCCGATTTACGCCCTCATCCGCCCCACATCGCGTAACTGGTGCGCTACCGCTTCAAGAAACGTCTCGGTGCTCACGCCGTCCGGGATGACCAACCCCGATTTCGCGCTCAGGGCCGCCGCGATGCGGCCCGCCAGCGCCCCGCGTGTGCTCAGGTCCATATCCAGCCGGCGAGCAAAAAACCCCTCGAGCACTTCGAGGTCGGCCGCCGAAAGCCGCCCGACACCCGCAGCGGAGAGGGTCACGCTTAAGTGCGGCGGCGGAGCGGGCGCGGCTGCCGATTCGACGAAGACCGGCCCGGTAATTGTCCGTGAGCCCATCTCGCCCCAGTGCGGCGAGTCCACTTCCCGATCGCGCACCACCACCGTTGCCGCGACCATATCCCCCAGCCGCTGATGGCGCCGGCTAAAGAACATGGCCACCACGCCGACCGCGTACATCCCGGGAAGGTAGTCGATCACGCGCACCAGATTGCGCGCCAACGCCTCCACAAAGCTTGCCGCCCGGCCCGAGCGGTGCATCACGCGGATGCCGGCAGCGCGTTTGCCCGGCGTTTTGCCGTTCGCAAACGCTTCGAACAGGGCAAAGTAGCCCCATTGCAACAGAAACAAAAGCACCAGGATGATCCCGATCGCCCAATCCGCCGAAATTCCGCCCAGAAACCGCAAACCGGGCAGTATCAGCGCCGCCAGAATGCCCAGAACCAGGACCGCGGCGCCTAGGATCAGCGAATCAATCAGGATAGCGATAAAACGGCTGCCGATGCCCGCCAAGGGCATCTCGATGGCAACCAGTTCCGGTGTGTCGATGTTAAGCTGGTTTGCGATCGGATCGATGGCCATCGTTCACTCCAACCAGTGGCTGCAAAAGCGGCGCCCCTATTGGGAGCGGCTGGCCAAGCTGCTCGCGCAGGCCGGCAACGGCGGTCTCGGCCGGCTCACCCGCTCGGAGCTGCAGGAGACCGCCCTGCTCTACCGCCAGGTCGCCGGCGACCTCTCCAGTTTGCGCGAGGATCCCTCCGCGCGGGCCTATACCGAGCACGTCAACCAACTCTTGGCTCGCGCTCACCATATCATTTATTCGAATCGTGGCGCGAGCTTTCTCGGCATACTGCGCTTCCTGCGCGACGACTATCCCGTCATCTTCCAGCGCCAATTCCTCTATGTCCTGTTTTCGCTGGCCGTCCTGCTATCCGGAGCGCTGTTGGGTTCCGTGCTCACGCTGGCGCGGCCCGAGTTTATGCGCCACATGCTCGGCCCGGCCATGGTCGCCACCATCGAACGCCATGAAATGTGGACCCATTCCGTCGTCGCCGTTGCTCCGGCTATGAGCGGCTGGCTCATGACCCACAATCTGACCGTCTGCTTCCTCGCCTATGCCTCCGGCATTGTGTTCGGTCTGGGCACGCTTTATCTCATGTTCTTTAATGGTTTGCTGCTCGGCGTGGTGGGCGTGGCCTGCCAGCAGCACGGCATGGCTTTGGATCTCTGGAGCTTCGTCGCGCCCCACGGCGCGCTTGAGCTGCCTTCCATCATCCTCGCCGGTGCGGCGGGGTTCCGGCTCGCCCGCGGAGTTCTCTTTCCGGGCCTTTACCGGCGCCGCGACTCGATGGCTGACGCCGGAGCCGAGGCTTCGCGCCTGGTCGCCGGCATTGTACCTCTACTCGCCATCGCAGGCACGCTGGAGGGCTTTTTTTCTCCCTCGGCCGCTCCGGTATGGCTCAAATTCCTGGTCGGCGCCGTCCTTTTTTCGCTGCTTCTTTCTTGGCTCTTCCGCCCCGTGCCGGCCGCGCGCGAGTAGGCTCGATGGGGGCTCAGGCGCAGCGGCGACGCTTCAATTTCCGACCACTCCTATAACACTTCTGCTTCGGCTGCGCGCCGAAGGTGGGAATTCTCCTTCGAGGAGTCGCCACCAAGGAATCGCCACCTTCGAGGCGCTTCAGGAAGCACGCGACTCCCCGCCCGAATCGCTCCGTGACCCCGAAGGGGGATACACGCGCAGCCGTTCCACGCGATGATCTGTAGCCGTCACCACTTCGAGGCGTAAGCCCGCCGGCTCCAGCCGGATCTCCTCGCCGACCACCGGAATTCGCCCCTCGATCTCGCTCGCCAACCCTCCCAGCGTCGTGGCCTCGTACCCTTCGTCCAGATCCACAGGCTCGCCGATCAAGTCTGCAAGCTGATCGACGGGAAAGTTTCCCGGGGCCAACCAGGCGCCGGAAGGTTCGCGTTGCGGCTCTTCGCCGACCTCGTCTTCATGTTCATCGTGAATCTTACCGACAATCTGCTCGAGCAGGTCTTCGATCGTCACTAGCCCCGCTACGGCCCCGTACTCGTCGATCACGATGCGCATATGCTGCTTTTCCCGCTGCATCTCGCGCAGCAACTCGTAGCCCCGCTTCGTCTCGGGCACGAATACCGCCGGCCGCTGGATTTCGCCTACCTTCCGCGTCCGCGCCTCTGCGTCGGTAATCTGCAGCAGGTCGTGGGCAAACGCGATGCCCGTCATGTTATCAAGCAAGCCGGCGTAGACCGGCACGCGGGAATAATTGTGCTCGCGCAACAGCTCCAGGAATCCTTCGAGCGTTACGGAAGCCTCCACCGCGAACACCTCAGGCCGCGGCGTCATCACCTCCCGCACCAGCTTGTCGCCGAACTCAACCGCCGAGCGCACCAGATCGCTATCACTCTGTTCAAGAATCCCCTCTTCTTCGCCCGCTTCGATCAGCGCCTCCACATCCGGCGCGGGTTCCTCTTTCGCGCCAACGGGATGCTCGGCAAGCGCCGCCACCGAAAAGAAAAAGCGGATAAACACCGTAGCCGGCGTGGTCAGCCAGAGCAACACCCGGATGGGCCAAAGCAGCCGTCCCGCCCATGCGCCCCGGGTGCGGTTGAAGAGCAGTGAGGGTAATAGCTGCCCGCAAATCACGATCACCAACACGACGCCAAGCACCGCCTGGGCAACCTCGGCGTTCGTCGGCGGAGCGAGCGAGCGGTCAAAGAGAAGCGCTCCGAACACCAGCGCAACCACGACCAAAGCCAGTTGCTCGAGCACCGCGGCGCATAGCGCGGCGTGTTCGCGGGTCAAACCCAGGCGCGGTTCGACGCTTTCTTCCCAGGCGTCCAGATTCTCCTGCACTTCGCGGCTCGAAATCTTGCCAAACTCGGAGTAGACGCGCCTCATGTAAGAGGCCAAGGTCACGATGGCGGCCAAAAGCGCCAGAACAAAGATGGCAAGCCAACTCATAACCGTTTACCCTTCGTCCTGCGCCGCTGCACGGTCTGCGCCCCGTTCCCGTGTCTCTTTCCTGCCGAAGTCTGCCGGTCCGCTGGCTTCGACGCATCTTTGTTTTTGCGCTCAGCCATCGAGCTGCCAAATCCCCGAGCCCCAGGCTCCCGCATTTCTCCCTGGGAAGACGCCGGAGTTCCAGCCCGCTCAATCAGCCCCACCGGCAGCCCCAGCCGCCGGCGGAGCAGCCGTTCGCGCCGCGCCATGCGGCCGTTGTCGCTCTCGTGATCGTACCCGGCAAGGTGCAGTAATCCGTGCAAGATCAGCACCTTCAACTCCGTTGCAAGGGAGTGGCCGCACGCGGCGCCCTGCTGGCGCGCCGCTGGAACGCTGATGGCCAAATCCCCCGCCAGCTCTCCGGCCGCCGGCCCTTCGGCAGGGAACGACAGCACGTCTGTCGTTTTGTCCTTGCCACGAAAGCGCCGGTTGAGCCTGCGCACCGCCGCATCGGTTGTCAGCAGGACCGAAACCTCTCCGCGCAGCCGCGCAGCCGCCTGGGCCGCCCGCAGAAACCGCGCCAGGGAGCGCGTCGAAGGGACTTTCTCATGTTGTGAGGGAAAATCCGCAATGGGCGCGGAGGATCGTTTGGCCGCGGCAAAAGACCGCGACATGTCCGGGACCGGGCCTGGCCCGAGGTCTAGGTCGAGAAGGATCATCGTGCGCGGAGCCGCAACCGTGGTGACTCCGGGTCTAATGGGATCATACGCGAAAGCCGGGGTTGCCGAGCCGGAGCCCCGCTGGAGGACTCCAGCGTCGGGGCGCAAGTCCCCCCAAAAGGGGCAAACAGATCAATCCAAGAAAATTCATCGCGGAGCTCAAGGCTCACTGTGGCTTGGGCGGAGGCGCGGGCAGCTCTTCCAGTCCCGGCACGCCCACTTCGATCCCGCTTTCAAGCGGCAGCTCCTGCTGTTGCGGCTTGGCGCTCTCGTAGGCGCGCACAATGCGCTGCACCAGCGCGTGCCGCACCACGTCGCACTCCTCGAAATGGCAGAATTGGATCCCCTCCACCCCGCCCAGCACGTTGATCGCGTCCACCAGACCGGATTTCCGCGGGTTGGGCAGATCGATCTGGGTGATGTCCCCGGTGATCACCGCTTTCGAGTCATTGCCCATACGGGTCAGGAACATCTTCATCTGTTCGATGGTGGTGTTCTGCGCTTCGTCCATGATGATGAATGCGTCGTTGAGCGTCCGCCCGCGCATAAACGCCAGCGGCGCCACTTCGATCACGTTCTTCTCCAGCATCTTGTCCACTTTTTCCGGGTCGAGCAGGTCGTAGAGCGCGTCATAAAGCGGCCGCAGGTACGGATCCACCTTCTCCTGGAGCGTTCCGGGCAAAAAGCCCAGCCGCTCGCCCGCCTCCACCGCCGGCCGCACCAGCACAATGCGGCTCACCCGCTTCGCGATCACCGCTGCAACCGCCATGGCGACCGCGAGATACGTTTTCCCCGTACCCGCCGGTCCCACCCCAAAAACCATGTCGTGCTGTTCGATCGCCTCCACATACCGGCGCTGATTCACCGATCGCGGCTGCACGGTGCGCTTCACGCCCACGCTGCGCTGCCGGCCCGCGTCCGCCACCGAACGCAGCGTCGCTGCCGGGTCCGCCACCACCAGGCGCAACATCCCGTTCAATTCCCCATTGTGCGGATTCACTCCCTGGCGGCGCAACGCCTCGAAATCCTGAAAGATTCGCTGCACCCGCGTCACGGCGTCAGCAGGGCCCTCGACGTGAACGGCGTCGGAGCGAAGATCAATACGCACGCCGAGCGAGTCTTCCATCAGTCTCAAGTTTTCATCGCGGGTCCCGAACAGGGGCTCGAGGTTGGGCGTGATCTCCAGAGCGATCTTCAAAGGGTTCTAAGTCCTCCAGGACAGGGTTGCGTTGTCGATGGAAACCGGCCGGCCGTTTGACCTTGCCGGAATGGATACACTAAGTAATCGGCGAGCGATATAGACTCCGTCACGACGAGAGGGGCACGCGGCGCCTCGCGCGCTCCGCGCAGCCAACAGGCATTCGAATGAGAGGGGTTGTTCCCGGCCCTCGGCCGCACTCCACAGCAGTGGCTTAGATCTGCCTTCTGGAAGAGCGGGTTGGTGATGGCTACCAAAGCCGGTATCTGGTCTAGAGAGTAGCGCGACCTGTCCGGCCCGTCAATCCGGCCGTCGTAGTAATTTGATGAATCCGGCGCCTCCGTGGATACCCCTCGGTCCGGAATCATCTCAGCTCGCGCCACGCACCCCCATTGACCCCCCTCTCCGGTTCCCGTAGACTAAGAAATTGCAGAGGATGCGGCAGAAGCAGTATTCCGCGCCGCATCATTTCTCCCTGAAAACCGGGGTAAAAGATCAAGGAAGAACCATGGCAAACCATGTATCCGCGCTCAAGCGGGCCCGCCAGACCGAAAGACGCACTGAATTCAACCGCGCCAACCGCAGCCGGGTGCGCAGCAGCCTCCGCGCCCTGCGCGAGGCTCTCGGCAAAGGCGACCTCAAGGCCGCGCAGGCGCAGTACCGCCAAACCGTTTCCACTCTCGACAAGAGTGTCCAGAAAGGCGTTTTGCACGACAATACCGCGTCCCGCTACAAGAGCCGCCTCAACGCACGGCTGAAAGCGCTTGGGGCTAAAGCGTAGCGGTTCGGCCCGATGCGGACGCGAAACTGCGCCGGAACGAATCCATGCCAGTTGAAATCGGGTAAGTTCGACAGCCGGGACTACGGCGGTTCTCCAATTCCCGTGAAGTTTTGAGGGGCGTGCCGGGTGGCGTTTTCTTGGGAAAAACGCCACTCAACGTTCGAGGTTCTGCTCTACACCAATTGGAGAACCCCTATAATCCCGGCTGTTCGTTTTACGGGACCAGAAGACGCGGCAACCCCTCGGCGCAGAATTTCGCACCTATCGCGCGTACGTCCCCATCCCTACGTTCACGGGTAAGCATTACGGCGGTTCTCCAATTCCCATGAAGTTTTGAGGGGCGTGCCGGGTGGCGTTTTCTTGGGAAAAACGCCACTCAACGTTCGAGGTTCTGCTCTACACCAATTGGAGAACCGCTATAGGCTTTGTCGCCCCGGAGTTTCCTATCCGGACCTGTTGTGTCTGCGATGGATGCACCACCCCGTCGTGCACTGACCTCAGCCAGAACTCCTTTGGGCGAACAAAAACGAAAAAGGTGAGACTTTCAGGAAATGCGGGGCGTCGTCCTCAGGACGCCTTGGCGCGAAGCTCCTGCTCGGCCCGGAACCAATCCTCCTCAGAATGTCCGTCCTGGTAGCCGCGCTCTGCCCAGTAGCGGCGCGCCAGCTCCGCTACCTCATTGTGCGTTGGAACCGATGGCATGGTTTGCACGTTGGCGGCGGAGCTTTTCTTCGCGGCAGTCTTGCGCGGCTTGGCTGGCGTGGTGGTTTTCTTGACGGTCTCTGGCATGTCGAAATCCTCCTGGGTTGGGGGCCCATTCGCGGGCCGTCTCCATCTAAGGATACCGGACCCGCCGCCTCCACCTCAAGAGATCTCCGGAACGGGTATGGGCGGAGAATCTCCGGCGTAAACCCAGCCCACCAGCACCGTCAATCGTTGTCCGACTCAGCCGGCCCGCTCACGATTCCGGCACCCGGCCCAATCGCTTATCCCTATCCGGTTTCGGCTCAGTAATCGATCTTCGAGGGAGACGCAATCCACTGCGCCAGGCTCACCCATGCCTCATCCCGCAACATCTGCGTTGCGGGCAGGGTTCGCACCGCGGGACCAGTGCGCAGCTCACTGTAAAGAAAGGCGTCATCGAAACCCGCGCGGGCTGCATCCGCCGCGCACGCGCCGTAGTAAATAGCGTCAAGGCGCGCCCAGTAGGCAGCCGCCAGACACATCGGGCAGGGTTCGCAACTAGTATAGAGCTCGCAGCCGGTCAGTCGAAAGGTTCCCAGGGCCTTGGCTGCGGCTCGAATGGCGTTCATTTCTCCGTGAGCGGTCGGGTCGTTCGAAGCCGTGACTGTGTTCACGCCCTCGCCCACAATCTGCTCCGCGCGGACAATCACCGCCCCGAATGGCCCACCGCGGCCGCTGGTTACGTTCCCGGTTGCCAGGGCGATCGCGCGCCGCAAAAACTCCGGGTTACCTCGGCTGGCCATAAAGGTCTTTCCGTCCCGGCTGACGCGGCTGGGATCATTCCAGCATCGCGTGCGCGGACCGCTGATCCAAATTGCCGCGGGCCTATCCGCCCAAGTGTGTGTTCAGCACTTCGAGAAAGCGCGCCAGCCAAACCGGATGCGCCGTCCAGGCCGGCCCGGTCACCAGCTTGCCGTCGACGACGGCGTCGGCAAAGTCCACCAGCTCGAAAATTCCGCCAGCCGCCTCCACCTCCGGTGCGCAGGCCGGGTAGCAATTCAGCCGCCGCCCTTTTACCACCCCTGCCGCCGACAGCAATTGCGCCCCGTGGCACAGCGCCGCAATCGGCTTGTCCGTTTCTGCAAAATGGCGCACCATCTCCAGCACCCGCGCGTTCAGGCGCAGATATTCCGGCGCCCGGCCGCCGGGGATCACCACCCCGTCATATACCGCGGGATCGATTTCGTCGAAAGTCGCGTTCAGCGTGAAGTTGTGCCCGCGCTTTTCGCTGTAAGTCTGGTCGCCCTCGAAGTCGTGAATCGCGGTGCGGACCTGCTCGCCCTTGGTTTTCCCGGGGCACACCGCGTCCACCGTGTGCCCCACCATCTGCAGGGCTTGGAATGGAACCATGATTTCGTAATCCTCAACATAATCGCCGGCCAGCAGCAGCAGCTTCGCGGATTTCATTGCGCCTGTCCTCCGCACACAAGTGTGCCACATGGCGGCGATGCGCACAGAGTTGGTCGAGCGTGAGTATGCCGTGATCGAGGTGGCGGTGCGCGCCGGATTTCCCGTGACCTGCGATTGACCCGTTGCTCTGCGGATTCGAACACCACGGCGCCGTGGCCGTGTTCGCCGGTGTTGCCCATTTGCCATCCTGCTGCATGATTAAAGCGTGCGCCCTGAGCGCCGACCAACAGGCTCCTCACCGTAAAATTCCTTCATGGCCACCGCGCATCCTCTTGAGGTGCTGAACCACCGAATCGTCGCCTGCAATCTGTGCCCTCGGCTGCGCGCCCACTGCGAGGAGGTGGCCCGCGTCCGCCGCCGCGCCTACGCCGATTGGGACTACTGGGCCCGGCCCGTGCCCTCGTTCGGAGATCCGCAGGCGCGCGTCTTGGCGCTCGGTCTCGCCCCCGGCGCGCATGGCTCCAACCGCACCGGCCGCCCCTTCACCGGCGATGGTTCCGGCGACTTCCTTTATCCGGTGCTGTACGAAGCCGGATTTGCCTCCCAACCCCGCGCCGTCTCCCGCGACGACGGCATGAAGCTCAGCGATTTGTGGATCAGCGCGGTCGTCCGTTGCGCCCCACCCGCCAATAAGCCCGCGCCGCAGGAACTGCGCAACTGCGCCTCCTGGCTCGACCGCGAAATGCGCCTCTTGGCCCGGCTCCGCGTGGTCGTCTGCCTGGGCCGAATCGCGTTCGACGGCCTCCTCGCCCACGCCCAGCGCGCCGGCAACGGCGCCCGGCTCCCATCACGGTCCAGCTACGTCTTTGCGCACGGGGCCGAATACGCCCTCCCCGGCGGCTTGATAGTCATCGCCAGCTATCACCCCTCGTTGCAAAACACGCTCACCGGCAAGCTCAGCCGGCCCATGTTGCTTGGCGTTTTCCGTCGCGCCCGCGAACTGGCAGGACTGCCCTCACTCGGGGCCGAGGCGACCATCCTCCAAGCTCGAATTACGAAAAACAGAAAATCCGGCGTCGCTGGAAGGAGCATGAGCCGTGGAAATGGATAAATTGTCGACGGAAATTCTCAAAAACCTGGCAGGCGAAAACCTTACGCCACACCCATCGCGCCGGCAGCGTAACCCTGTCGACCACTGGACGTCGGCCGTCCTACTCGAGCGCGCCGCCTATCTCCGCAAACTCGCCCGCCTCGGCGACGGTTCGGCCAGCGAAACCCTCCGCCAATACCCTCAACACGCCGCTATGCTTTCCTTTCGCAGCCGCACGGGCGAGGCCGAAATCCACGAAAACGTCGCCGATCTTTTTTTGATCCTCGCAGGCGCGGCCACCCTGATCACCGGCGGAGCCATTTGCGGAGCCCGGTCCATCGGCCCTGGAGAAACGCGCGGTAACTCCATCGAAGGCGGCGCATCTCAGCGGGTGCGGGCGGGCGAAGTGATCCACATCCCCGCCGGCACTCCCCACCAGATGCTGCTCTCCGGCGACCAAACCATCTCCTATTTCATCCTCAAGCAGCAGGAGACGGCTGAATAGAGGGCTTACGGCGGTTCTCCAATTCCCGTGGAGTTTTGAGGGGCGTGCCAGGTGGCGTTTTCTTGGGAAAAACGCCACTCAACGTTCGAGGTTCTGCTCTACACCAATTGGAGAACCGCTATAGTCCGGCCGATTCCCAAGCTCCGCGTTTCTGTCCGGCGCTTCTGCGCGCGGCTCGTGCGGACCGGCCTGCGCACCTTCAGCCGCCGGCCAGAGGTGCGCCTGGAATGCCGAGCTCTGTTCAAATTGACAATCGGCAACCTTCCGCCTCCAATACGCCGCGCGCAGCTCCGCGCGGCGCGCTTTGGCTTCAAACTGCTTCACCTTCGCCTTGGCCTGGCTCAACCGCCGCCGTTGTTTCCGTTGCTCTTCCGAAAGCATGTTGCGCACCCCCAAGCCGATTCCAGAATAGCGTCCCGCCGCGGCTCGCATCCGCCACCCAAAACCGGCCAATCCATTCGCCCCAACCCCATGGGCGCCACTGCTCGGCTCCAATCACCTTCGCGCTACAATGAAACAGGTCATCGGGGCGTAGCGCAGCCTGGTAGCGCATCTGCTTTGGGAGCAGAGGGTCGGGGGTTCGAATCCCTCCGCCCCGACCAGTTCTCTTACCTCTCTGCCGTTCCTCTTCCACTCAACTTGCGGTACAGAGACGGGCGCGTTGCTTTCGACGGCGACCGCCCAATCCAGTTTTCCTTCTGGTTTTTGCTCCAAAAATGGCTTCCCAACTCGCGGCCAGGCTGGCGGCGGCCCGAGTATAATCGGACCGTCTCGAAGTTCGAAACCGAAAGTTCAGCCAAATCGTTTTTTTGATGGGTCACATTTACAACGGAGGATCTTATGGGCAATTGGACGCGCAGAGGATTTGTGGGAGCAGGTCTCGCGGCGGCAACGGCGCTTTCCGCCCGAGCGAGCCAAATGATGACCGCGGAACGACGGGCCGGGGGCGGCGCCATCAAGATCACTGATTTGCGGTGCGCGATTATCGGGCGCAACCCCACAGTTCGCATCGTGACCGACCAAGGCATCTCCGGGTACGGGCAAGCCGAGTCGGCGAAGCCCTATCTTAAGCCGATGGTGTTGTTCTATCGGGATTATCTGATCGGCGAAGATCCCACCGACGTGAACCGCATCATGCTCAAGATCCGCCGCATGGGCGCGATGAAACCCTGGGGCGCGGCGGTGAGCGCCATTGAAATCGCTCTCTGGGACATCGCCGGGCAAGCCGCCGGATTGCCCGTTTACAAGCTCCTGGGCGGCAAAATCCATGATCGTGTCCGTCCCTATGGAAACTCCGAGAACAACTCCAAAATGACCCCTCGCACTCCGCAGGATTACGGCGAACTCGCGGCCGAGGTGAAGTCGGCCAAAGAGGGCTTTACGCTCATCAAGCTGCCCGTCGGCTTCCACAACGACGCCATGCTGAATGCCATCCCGGACGCCTGGTACGGCCAGCACTGGACGGGACGAATGCCTCCTTACATGGATCGCGGTCTGCTGACGCAACCGGGCATCGACCATGTCGTCGCCTGCGTGGAAGCCGCCAAGAAGGCCGCGGGCAACGAGGTCGGCATCGCGTTCGATTGCGGGCCCGGCTGGACCGTCAAGGACGCCATCCGTTTTGCACGCGCGGTCGAGCCGTATGACGTCGCCTGGCTCGAGGACCTGATTACAGGCGACTATGAGCCTTACCCCAATGCCCAGGTCTTCAAGGAGGTCACAGAAAGCACCTCAACCCGGATTCACACAGGCGAAGAGATCTATCTGCGCGAGAACTTCAAAGACCTCATTGAAATGCAGGCGGTCAACGTGCTTGGTCCCGATCCGGAAGATGTGGGCGGAATCGCCGAGTTGAAGTGGATTGCCGAATACGCCCATCTCCACGGCATTCAGGTGGCCCCGCACGGAATTTTCGATGGCTTGTTCGGAGTCGCGGCACAAGTGCATTTGGGGGCAGTTTGTCCGCAAAACTATATCGCTTTTGAATACGCCAAGGGCCAGCCCGAGTGGTGGTACGACATCGTGGAGGGCTTGCCCGATCCAGTGGTCAAAAACGGCTTCATCGACGTTTGGGATAAACCGGGTCTCGGCGTCACCTTCAATGTGGCCGCCGCCAAAACTCATTTGAACGACGAGGATCGCGGCTTTTTCGACTGAGACCCGGCGGCAGCGCGGTGGCGGAGGGGCCATCCTGAGCCCGCCGACCCATTATTCACTGGCCGGCGCGACCCCGCCAGGCCCAGGCCTGCGGCCGCCTTCCCGCTGCTTTAACTTCGTTGAGTGACTGGCATCACAGAGACGGCCTCTCCTCCGTGAGATCGTAGGGTCATTCGGGCCCATCATGAACGATCGATCGTTGTTCGCGCCCTCCCGAACATCTCTCTCCCAGGAGTCAGGCAAACCATGTTCAAGGTGATCGTCGCCGATACCGAGCCGGTTTTTCGCGCTGGCGTTGCGAGTGTGCTGTCGTCTGAAGCGGGTTTTCAGGTCTTACAACAATGCGCAGATTGGAAATTACTCCGCGAGGCCGTCACGCGACACCCTTCCGCCCTGATCGTGGCTTCCACACGGGTCGTGGATTCTCTTTCCAGTTTGCTTGCTCTTGCACAAGAAGCGGGTAGCCGCATTCTTCTCGTCGTCGAGGACACCGAATCCAGCCTCCGTTATGCCGCCTCTGGAGTCGCAGGCATCCTGCGGCGCAGTTCTGAGCTCGCCGACGTCCTCAATCACGCCCGCAGCATTCAGCGTGGAGCCTCCTTCGTCGCACCCTCCGTCGCTGCTCCTGTGAAGCGCGATCTGGTCGGAACCAGGGCCGCGCAGCAGCTCACCCGGTCCGAATTTCGCATCGTATCGCTCCTGCTCGAAGGAATGAGGAACCGCGAAATCGCCGAGGTGCTCCGAACCACTGAGCAGGTGGTCAAGAACTATTTGCGATCAATTTTCGACAAAGTCGGCGTCTCCGACCGCGTGGAGCTCGCGATTTATAGCTTCCACCATCCAGCCTTTCAAATGGCCGCCGCCGATGTCTCCGCCGGAATCGGCGCTGCTCCGGCGTCAGCTCTCGCCATGGGCTTCTGAGTCCGCCGTTTTCGTGGCCGAAAAGGAGCAGCCTTTTCGCTCCCCCGCTTTCGGCGCCTTCTTTTTGGCTGTCCCGATTTACGGCGGTTCTCCAATTCCCGTGAAGTTTTGAGGGGCGTGCCGGGTGGCATTTTCTTGGGAAAAACGCCACTCAACGTTCGAGGTTCTGCTCTACACCAATTGGAGAACCGCTATAGGGCCGGGTTCACATCTCCCCGTCAAAAGGGGGGCGGTTCGCTCCGAGTGGGATCGCAAAGCCTTTTTAGTTACCAAAGTGTCAATAAAGGTGACTTAAATCACGCGCCGAAGGAGAAAACTCGATTAGAATTCCCCTAACATCCAGTCGGGACTTTCGTGTGCGCGCATGCAGAGATCGCCCCAGAAGAGTTCGTGAACTCTGCAACCGCTCGAACGCGTTTTGCGACCTTATGTTTTTTGGTTTTTTGCCGATAAGAAGATTCCCGGATCGGCAAATTCCGTGCTCTGGCGTCCGCGCGGCGGGCCCAGTGAACATGATGCCCGGCTTGAGGAGTGACCCATGCCTGTTCTTGTCCATCCCCCGGTCAAGCCGCCCCAATGGCAAATCGTCCTTGGCGCGTCTGGCATCGCCGCAGCGCAATTTGCGCGCTGCGGACTCGACGTGACAGTTGTGTCCGGCCCTGAGAGGCCCTGGCACGATCTCGTCGTCACCCGTTCGAGCAACCTCTTCAAGGTGTGCGTGCTCGCCAGCGACGATGGAAGGTGGGATCTTACGCAGGCATACCAGAAGCGCGCCGCCGCCCGCGGCGGCAGCGTGGTCGAGTGCCACCGCGCCATCGACATGTGGCTCGATAAGCACGACGCCCGCGTGGTCTGCTGTCTGGTGCAATTCTTCGGCGTTTCCATCGACCAGTTGCCCCGCATTTACTTGGCGACACCGTACGAAATCGCGCAAAAACTGCGCGAGGCCCTCAATCGCGTCGGCGAGGCGGTTCTTTGGGAAGAGCGAAATTGGGTCTCCGATGGCGATGATTCCCGCATCGTTGAGAAATTGCCTGCAGACTGGCTCTTTTCCCCGGAGCGTGTGCGGCAATTGTTGACGGGACGGCCGGCAGAAGCCACTGCAGCGCCGCGCTCCCCGCTGGCCCGCGAGTCGGCCGCGATCTTGTCCGGCTCCTCACTGCCCGCGCCTGAAGAACGGGTCGCATAGAGCCTGAGGTCAACTTCAGCGCGCGCTGGAGTGAATCGCAGGCTCGATGCGCTTATGGAGATGATTCTCGCGCGCTCACTTCGGTTCCGCTCTCCCGAAAGACAAACCGCAACACCCACACGCTTTGAACCGCCTGGCCTCCCACGCGCGCCGGAGCGAATCTCCAATGCCGCGCGGCTTCCAGGGCCAAGTTGGCGAAGTATCGGCTTACCCCTCGTGATGCAAAATCGGCCTTCGAGATATTTCCTTCCGGATCCACCGCCACGCGCACTTCCACCTGCACTTTGCCGTGAATGGTTTGGCTGGCTTTCACCGGGACGGCGGGCATCACCCGGCCGGTAACCTCGCCCTTTTCTGTGACCGCTGCGGGGCTTTGGCTCTCCCTGCCGTCGCTCCCCGCCGGGCCTCCAGCCGGCTCGGGCGCTTGTTGCTCTCCCGGTTGCGCGGTCGCCGGAGCCGGCGCCTCATTTCCCGACTGCGCCGGCTGCCGCGCCTTGTGAGAGAGCGCCGCAAAAATTGCGATGGCCGCGGCCACCGCGACCAAGAAGGCCAAGAGCGCCGTCACGCGGCTCTTCGCAGGCGTCTTTATTCTCAGCCGGAAACCGGCGTCGTCTTTTTCGCTCTCGCTGCTCGTCGTCTCGATCTTCGCAGCCTCGGCTATTGCCGACGTAAGGGCAGTCTCCGCAGCCGGCCGCGCCGGTTCGATGGGCGCAATAGTATTGTTCTCAAGCATGGCCCACACCTGGTCGAGGGTCGCCCGTTCCCTCGGCGCGCGCCGCAAGCAGGCGCGCGCAATGGCGTTGAAAGGCTCGGGTACGGAGTCCGGCACAACGGGGTCCTGGTTCGCTCGCGCGTCGAATGCCGGCGGATGCTCGGTCAAAACCTCCACCAAGGTCGCGCCCAGCGACCACAGGTCCGCCGCCGGGGAAATGAGTCCCGCAGCGATTTCCGGCGCGGCAAAGATTCCCTCCTCCGCCGCGCGCGGGCCGCGGTGGCCGGCGCGTTGTAGATCGTCTCCCGCGAGCTTCAACCGGTCGTCGACGGCCGTGATGTTCGACGGCTTCACATGCCCATGCACGAAACCCTGGCCGTGCAAGTAGGCGAGCGTGTCGAGAACCGATTCCAACATCTCGCGCGCCTCGGCCGGCCCGAGCGGCCGCTCCCGAAGGACCTCCGCGAGAACTTCATCGGCATATTCCGTCACCGCGTAGGCCAGCTCCACGCCCTCGATGGAATCGCGTCCGGTTTGCCATACGCGCATGAGATGCGGATGCGACAACTCCGCCGCCGCGGCCCATCCGGCAAGCCGCTCTTCCAGGGCCGCGCGATCTCCAGGAATGAGCTTGATGGCGGCCTTTGGCCCTCCGGGCCCCTCGGTCAAAAACACCCCGATTCCTGCGCTGCCCCCTCGCCATTCGAGAAGCGGGAAAGTTCCGTCGACGACTCGCCCCACCCAGTCGCTGCGAATGGCGTTGTTTTGCATGCTGTAAGTCATTCTATTTCGGAGGACCCTGTCATGGATTTTCCCACGCTTCGCGCCTGGTAAAACGAAGTGAGTCCTAATGCGGAGAGCTTGGCAACATCGAGTAGCCCCGGAATGCAGATGAAGCCGTGGGGAAAGCGAGCCGTTGGAGTCCGCCGTAAGATGAAATCGTGACAGAGGTCTGACATGGTGTTGGACTGGAGCTGCGGGGCGCTGGCCGAGGGTCTAGCCTGCTACCGCAGAACTGAGTTCTTCGAGGCTCACGAGCACTGGGAAAGCGTTTGGCTAGGACTCGAAGAGCCGGAGAAAAGCTTTCTGCAAGCGCTGATTCAAATTGCGGCGGCCTTCCACCATCTACAGGCCGGCAACTCCGTCGGGGCGCTTTCTCTCTTAAGCAGGGCGCTCGGCCGGCTCGAATCCCGTCCTGGGCATTTCGGCGGCATTGTCGTCGGTCCCCTGCGCGCAGAGGTTCGCTCGTGGTTGCGGGAACTCGCAGACGCCGCGCCAATGCAGGCGTCTCCGCACCCGTTTCCATGGCCCTTCCCCAATATCGAATTGATCCGCAATCCTCAAATCGACGAGATCGAGCGCAGAAAAACGTAGGCCGTCTGCGGACATTTGTCTGGTTCATGAATTGAGGCGTCGCCGCACCGGGAAGGCAAACGAGGGCTCAACTACCCTGCGCGGCGGCCATCGAAGGATTAATGCCCGGGAGCCTCGAAATGAATATTGTTCAGGCTATTTTGGTCTGACGGCAATTTCTTCCCGGCCGGGTAGTGATTTGATTTCAGGATGAATGCAACGAGCTCTGATACCTGGTCAGGCTTGAGCGATCCCGGGTTCGTCGCCGGCATCGTCGCCTGGAGTTTGCTGGAAAGGTCACCGACCGTCTGACCAACCCAGTTATGAAGAAACGCCGGGCCGGCCAACGCTGGCGTCTGACCCGAACCTGCGAGCGACGCGCCGTGACACATCGCGCATTGCTGCGCGTAAAGGGTTTCCCCCTGCGCGGCCTGATCGGCCGCGTAGACGCCGCTCCGCGTGGAGGAGCCCGATTGGGCAAAAAGCGCTACTGTCAGGCTGGCGCACGCGACAAATCCAACCCAAAATGCATTAGCTTTCAATTGAAACCTCTCTGGAGTCGATATACTATCTCCCGTCTATCCTATCGGACGCGGAATGGTCGTGAAAAGGGCTCCGATGATTTCGTATACGTATTCATAATCTCGAGGATAAAATGCCCAACATGCCCAAGCTTCTCCTTTCCACAGTGCTGATGGTGATGCTTTTGCCTGTTTCCGGCGCGGCGCAGGCTGCGCCTTCCGCTGGACAGGCTGCGCCTGCGGGTGGCCAAACCGCGCCGCCCGCCGGTGCGACGGCAGCACCATCCGGCGCGGCGGCTCCGCAACGTCCCGCCTTTCGCCCCTTCCAGATGCCCAAGCTGGACCCCTTGCTCAACACGCAGCCGCCAGTCACCGACGACTGGCTCACCTTCAGTCACGATCCGCAACGCACCGGCTGGAACAACGGCGAAACCACCTTGACCCCCAGCAATGCCTCCGACCTCAAGCTGGTGTGGAGCACGCAACTTCCGCTCACCCCCAGCCCCTTCGCGGGGCAAACGCTCACCGCGCCGGTGGTGGTTTCAGACGTGCAAACGGCGGACGGCGCCAGGACAGTAGCTTACACCATCTCAGGGGACAGCACCCTCTTCGCCATCGATACGGACACCGGCAAGATTCTTTGGCAAAAAGCCTTCCCCGACACCAATGCGCCCGTTCGCGAGGCCAACTGGATGTGCACGGATACCGAGCAGGCCACGCCGGTCATCGATAAAGCAAAGGGCGTCATTTATTTCACCACTATCGACGGCAATCTTCGCGCCGCTTCTCTCGCCGACGGCAGCCCTAAACTTACCCCGACAATCATTGAGCCGCCCTACGTGCGAAACTGGAGCCTCAATCTCGTCGACAACGTAATCTACACGTCCATGGCCCGTGGCTGCGGCGGCGATACAGCCCAATCCATGGTCTCGGGCAATATGGTCGCCGCAGATGTTCACGATCCCGACCACATCACGGTCAACCACGTGTATACCGGCGCATCGCGCCCGGCCGGTCCCTGGAACCGCGGCGGCCCGATCCTCGGCCCCGAAGGCGTCTACGTGGAAACCGCCGACGGTCGCTATGACCCAGCTTCCGGCTTTTTCGCCGAATCCGTGGTCGCTATCCGCTTGGGCGGCCAGGGCATCGACGACAGCTTCACGCCCGCGAATTGGCGCTACATGAATGCCCACGACCTCGATTTGGGCGCGGGCAGCCCGATACTTTTCGTTTTTCACGGCCACGCCTTGATCGCCACTGGCGCCAAAGAAGCCGTCGAATATTTGCTCGACGCCAACGAACTCGGCGGCTTTGACCACAACACTCCCCTTTACGCCTCGCCCAAACTCGGCAACGACCCCGACATGCTCGAGCAATACGGCATCTGGGGCGGAGGCGCTACCTGGCAGAACGCCAATGGCGACCGGTACATCTACATTCCCATGTGGAACGCGCCCGCCAAAAGCGCGCCCGCGTTTCCCCACACCAATGGCGACGTCTCCCAGGGCAGCATCATGGCGTTTCAGGTCATCGAGAACGACGACAAGTTTTCTCTGCAGCCGGCATGGATTTCCGGCGTCAACCAGGCGCCCGATTCGCCGGCGGTCGCCAATGGCGTAGTCTTCGCCGTCGGCACCGGCGAGCAAACCATGCAGAATCCCGGTCGCAAAATCATTCGTGACCGCTACGCCGCCGCCAAGGTCCGCAACACCCCCGTTGGCCATCAGATTCTCTACGCCTTCGACGCTGAAACCGGCAAGCAGCTCTTTTCGAGTCAAGACAGCCTCACCAGTTGGGACCACTTCAGCCAGCCCGTCATCGCGCACGGCAAAGTGTTTGTGGTCTCTTACGACGGGCACGTCTCCGCTTTTGGGCTCAAATAGCGGCAATAGGTTTCGTATAAGAAGATCCGGCGGCCGCCTCGCCCTCTTTGCGAGCGTGGTCCTGAATCCGCGCCGCTTTCCGAGAAAATTCCAACAAATCGCAAGCCAAAAGCGAAGGGAGCCGAAAGGCAATGACTGAAGAAAAATGGGGTGACTTTATCGTCAGACGACTGGGTGACAAATGGGGGGAGGAGATGATGCTGCACACCCACGGCGGATACGATCCCGATGATGGAATGGCCGACATAGAAGCCGAGGAAATTCTCTTCTATGCCCAGCACCCGGTGACCATCACTTTCGCGTTCGCTCATCCCATCATGCGCGGAGACCCGGGGGCCCTGGCGGCGCGATCCATCACCTCCCCGCCCACGCAAGTATGGAACTACAAGCTCCAAACACTCACCGACAAGCAGCGAGATGATTCCATGTGCGAGTGGTTGATCCGGTTTGGAAAGCCAATCCCGCAGTGGGACTGGTGGGAGGTAGGGCTCAAAGACCAAAGGCTGAGCAGCATGAAAGAGCTGGCGAAGAAAATGAGCGACCTCGCGTACCTTGAGCACCACACCTACAAACGGATCCATTTCTTATGCTGCCGGGAGTGGATGGGCAAATCCGCGGCGCCGGCGTTTGGCAAGCTTAATGCTCCCAAATCCAAATGAGAAACTTCCTGGGGCGGGAAGAAATGGGGGTCCGTGCCATCCAGCAGCAACGGACGACAGATGGTCGTTTCCGCTCGCATCGGGCCCCCGGCGGCCATCTTCTCGTGTGGGACGCATTCGCGAAAGGAGCAACCGCCCATGTCCTCCGGCAACGCGGTAAATCGGGTCGCCATCGTCGGCGCCGGAACCATCGGATCGAGTTGGGCGGCGCTTTGTCTCGCGCGCGGCGTGCAGGTCGTCGCCACCGATCCTGCTCCCAACGCGGAATCCAACCTGCGCGCCTACGTTGCCCGCGCGTGGAAAACCCTCGCCGCCCTTGGCCTTTCGCCTCACGCCTCGCCCCACGCGGCTTTTGACCGGTTCACTTTCACCTCCGATCTCACGGAGGCGCTTCAAGACGCCGACTTTGTTCAGGAAAGCGGCCCCGAGCTTCGTGACTTCAAAATCAGGTTGTTCGCCGCAATGGACGCGGCTGCGCCGCCCCAATCCATCCTCGCCTCCAGCACCTCGTGGCTCACCGTGGACGTTCTCGAATCCGAGTGTCGCCGCCCCGGCCGCTGCATCGTCGGCCATCCCTTGAATCCTCCTCACGTCATCCCCCTGGTCGAGGTCGTGGGCGGCGCCCAAACCTCGCCCCAAACCATCGAGCGCGCCATGGCCTTCTACGCCTCCCTCGGCAAAAAGCCCGTCCTTCTCCGCAAGGCGCTTCCCGGCCACGTCGTCAACCGCCTCCAGGCCGCGCTCTACAAGGAAATCCTCTGCCTCGTCCAGCAAGGCGTGCTCAGCATCGCCGACGCCGACGACGTCATCTGCTACGGCCCGGGACTGCGCTGGGCAGTCATGGGCCCCAGCCTGCAGTGGCATCTTGCCGGCGGCCCGGGCGGCATTCATCACTTCATGGAGCAGCTCATGGACCCCTTGTGCGCGGCCATGAACAACCTCGCCGCCCCCGACCTCACCCAAGCCCTCCGCCAAACCGTCATCGACGGTGTATCGCAACAGGCCGGTGACCGCTCCGTCGAGCAGCTCGCCGACCGCGAAAACCAACTCATCGTAGATTTCCTCGCCCATCGCGCCCAAACCGGCGCTGAATGATGCGCGCGAATCCGGCAATTTTGCCGGCGGAACGGGGGACTGTCATGAATCGCAGGAATTTCCTGAGCGGGGTGGCTTCGGCAGCGGTTGCAGGCGCGCTGCCGGGTGAGCCAAAGGCGAGCGCCGAATCTGCGCAGAAGCATCGCAACGCGGCGCCGGCTGGCGGCGCCAAGCATCCCCGCGCCATCACCATGTGGGAGTTTTCGTGGATCGAGCGGCGCTGGCCGGGTGCGGGTTTCGAGGACTGGGACCGCGCCCTGGACGATCTGTGCGAACGCGGCTACAACGCCGTCCGCATCGATCCGTTTCCCCATTTGCTGGCCGCCCATCCGCACAAAACCTGGACGCTGTGGCCAGAGTGGAACACACAGTGTTGGGGATCGCCCGACGTGAACCGCGTCGTGCTGCTGCCGGCGCTGTTTGAGTTCATCGGCAAGTGCAGAGAGCGTGGCGTGATGGTGGGGCTCTCCACCTGGTACCGCAAGGACGACCAGGACACCCGCATGACCATCACCGGACCGGATGTGATGGCCGAGAACTGGGTCAAGACGCTGGACCTGATCCGGCAGGCAGGGCTGATCGACGCGATTCTCTATACCGATCTGTGCAATGAGTGGCCGGGGGACGACTGGGCTCCGTTTGTCAAGCCCCATGTTTCCTACGGAGACTGGGACCAGCCGGTGTCGTTGGCGTGGATGCCCAAGGCCGTGGCGCTGGTGCGGGCGCAGTATCCGGAGATGCCGCTTCTGTTTTCGGTGGCGACGGGCGACGAGCAAAGCTTTCTCCACCACGACCTGAATTATTTCGACCTGCTCGACCCGCACATCTGGATGGCGCAGCAGTACGCCGGCGAGTTCTACCGTCAGTGCGGCTACGCGTATGAGCGGTTCGACGCCAGGGGCTACACAAACCTGAGCCTGAAGGCGGCGGATGTTTACCGGGCGCGGCCGGAGTACTGGCAGAAGGGGCTGGTGGACGGCATCGACACCTTCGCCGATGTATCGCGGAAGATCGGCATGCCTCTGATCACCACGGAGTGTTGGGGCGTGGTGGACTACAAGGACTGGCCACTGCTCACCTGGGATTGGGTGCAGGCGCTGTGCATGCTGGGAGCGCAGCATGCGGCCTCGACCCAGAGGTGGCTGGCGATCGCGAGCAGCAACTTCTGCGAGCCGCAGTTCGTGGGCATGTGGCGGGATAAGCTGTGGCACCAGCGGGTGACGGCGATCATCCGATCCGCGGAGATTGCGCCCGAGCTCCGGCACGGAAGGCTCTACGAGCGGTTGTGATCCGCGGGGTTTCGATCATCCGTCACTTTTCCATATCGCGCGGATCGTGTCCTCATCATCAAGGCCATCGGGAACGGCAGCGCTCGGCCGATTGGCGGAGTACCATCGGCGGCCATTGAGCGGAGAAGTTTCTGTCCGCTCGCCCGGCATCTCCAGATAACCATCCGGATCTGTCTTCTTCACCCATTTCCAGGCGTAGCCAAGCCACTGGCTGCGGTACTCCTTGCTTTGATTGGCAAACCAGCTGATTTCGTCGTAGCCCCACACCCAGTCACCACCCTGTCCCGCTTCGCCGGGGTGCCGGCTCGAGCCGTAGTTATCAAGCTCCACAAGATAGGGCAGATGAGCGCACTCCCAGCCGCTGTACGTTCGCCCGCCCTTGCTGCGGAGAAAGATGCTGTCGCGATAGCCAACTTCCAATACCCCCTCCTGCGGATGGTCCGGAGCCTCCTTGATCCTCAAGGGGAAAGCGTGAAAGTCGAGAAGCAACTGGCCGTCGCGCACCAGGCCGCCGCTGGGTACGTGCGCATTACACAACACCATACCCCGCCGTGCATGTTGTTTTGCGTAGTCGCGCGCCAAGCCAAACACCCGCGCATAGTAATCGAGATGGGGATCGCTATGATCCATGATCTCCACCTGGCCCCAGTGAATTCCCTCAAACCCGAGGTCAATATAGGAGGCCGCCAGGAAATAGAACCAAAGCTGGGTTTCGGGCTGGCTCACATCGGGAACGCCGCCCAATCTGCCCCACGAGCGGGTGCGCTTTTCCGGCGGATAGAGGATGGCTTCGTAACGGAAGTTGCGCTTCTCCACCGGCATACCCAGCGCGATAAAGGCCCAGTCCGGCGCCGGAACCTGTTCCACTTGGGGAGTCACAATCTCAAAGATGCATGCTTCGAGAACCCTGTCTTGGTCCGCTGCGAGCGCCTGCGGAACCTGCTGCTTGGCGCGCGCGAAATTGTCCAGAAGCTTGGCCTCGCCGCCCCAAAGGCAGATGCTGCGCGCAATGTATTTTGCCCCTACGTCGCCCAGCATGCGCAGATTGTCGTCGAAGTTGCCGCGGCCATTCAGTAGGCCCTCCATGCAAATCGCGCGGGAGAGATAGTTACCCAGCACTTCGCGCGAGATGGTTTTGTCGAAGTTGTAATCATGCCGGTCTTGCCACTGCGAAAAGCCAAACGCAGTTCTATCCGCCATCGTGGCCGCGGTTGTGGCAAAAGACATCTTGAGAAAATTGCGCCGACGCATTAAGCCTCCGGAGCCAAACACCGGCTCCCTGATCCCACGGACTGCCTTACGGAAGGATTTTCTATCCAAGATGAGGGTACAACGCCGGTTCCAGGAGCATCGCCGGCGAAGGAGATAGGACCGGCTTTCGGATTCCTATCCCATCGTCGCCAGACAAAAAGATACTCCTCGACTAACGCGCCGCGCAGCCGTTTACTGAGCGGTAATATCCGTCAAGCCCGTAATTCGACCGCAACACGCCTTTGGCGTCGATGAGCGCCTCGGCGATTTGGCATGAAGAGAGCAACTACAAAGCGAGAGGCAGTGCGCCAAAAACAAAGCGATGTTTTCTGAGATCTCGGCTGTCCGGCTCAGAGTCCAGACCGTAGCTCTTGCGGAGAGAGCGTCTGAGCGCCTTCAGTCAGAGTCCGGATGCTCGCGAGAAGATCGGCCGGGTGCACCGGTTTCGACAGAAGCTCAAACGTGTAGCCTGTGACGCGAGCGGCTTCGAGCAAATCGGCTGTGGACGCTGAGCCGGAAAACAGCAGGACCTTGCAATCCGGGCAAACACCGCGCAGCTGAATCGCCAGGTCGATTCCGGACATCTGGGGCATAACCACGTCGGTGATGAGGAGGTCGGGAAGCTCCGCATGCGCGGCCTGGAGAGCCTTCAAGGGGTCTGTAAACGATGTGGCGTGGAAGCCTCCCTGAAAGCGCAGGATCATCGCAAGGCTCGATACGATCACGTCCTCATCGTCGACCACAAAGACCCGGAGTTGTTTGGGAGATTGAGACATGTTATTCCCCTTCCTGCATGAGGTCCTCGTTGTCGATGCGACCGCCTGGCTCGGAAGGTCGAAAGGCATTGACCTCGCCACCGCTGGCCGCGGCACTGAGAGGGGTGGAAGAAATCGGCAGAAGAATGCTAAATGCCGCTCCTGGTTCCCCACCGGCACGAGGAACAACTTCAATCCGACCGCCATGTCGTTCCACGATTTCCTTGGTGAGCCACAAACCGAGACCGGTGCCGACATCTCGCTTCGTCGTGAAAAAAGGTTCGAACAAGTGCGGTCTGTATTCCGGGGCGATACCAGGTCCATCATCTTCAACCAGAATATGCAACATCATTGGGGCCGCCTGCTCTGTGCCCTCAAGCGTGATGGCAATGGTTCCTTGATTGTGCACTGCGTCAGCAGCGTTTGTGACCAGGTTCGAAATCACCTGCTTAAGTTCTCCGGACGCAGCTTGCATCTGTGGGCAATGGTCAAAGTGGCGCTCGATGCGAATGTCTTTGCTCTTCAACTTGTTCGAGTAGAGCGCTAACACCGACTCAACCACAGCCGGCATGTCGACGGATTCAGAGGACTGCGATTCTTTGTAAAACCCAAGCGCCTGTTGCGCGATGTGCGCGACCCGCTGCAACTCTTGTTCAGCGAGGGAGAGTTGCCAGGTGACAGTCTTGGGCACGCCGGGCATGGTGCGGGAGAGGTAGACCAGGCTGGCGACCGCCTGGAGCGGGTTGTTAATCTCGTGTGCGATGGTGGCGGAGAGCCGGCCGGCGTTAGCCAGCCGCTCTGTCGTGCGCATGGCCTCCTGGGCCTTGCGCTCGTTGGTCACATCGCGGAAAACCAACACCACGCCGGTCACCTCGCCGCGATCGTCGCGAATGGGCGCGGCGCTGTCGTCGATGGGGACTTCCGCTCCATTGCGCGCGA
>JASHOC010000053.1 GCA_030041305.1 Acidobacteriaceae bacterium | reverse complement strand
CGCATCCTGGACAGCGAAAACCCGTCGGCCAACGCAGCCGCTCCAGATAGGCAACGCACGATTGCTCGTCGGGAAACCACGCGCGAAACTGCTGCCAAGTGCCTGGATAATCAAGCTGTTTTGAAACTTCAGACGCGCGAACCACAATATCTTGAGTCTACTGTATTAAGGGAGCTACCCCACTATCTTTAATTTTGGCGTCAAGCGCTGCGCAGGCGCAAACAGTCGATTGGACTAAAGTGTGGAAACAATACAACGCCGAGGCGCATCGTCTATGTCCGTCTCATGATCTGGAAGATTTGTCGGACGGGCAATACGACGATGTGCTGACCGGCTTTCTTCAGCACTATCCCTCTGAAACGCAATCCCGCATTTTTAAGATCGTTGATTATCCGAAAACATGTGCGGCGGAAAAGATGGGCTTCAGCTGCGAATTTGGCGCACACCTAACCCGGCGTAGCCGGAACCAAAACCTGGCATTTTCCCGAAAGTTGGAGCCTTTGAAAAAATGCCGAAATCCCGCATGAATACTGACCGAAACGTACATCGCCAGAAATATTCTGCGCAAAATGTGCAGGATTCAAATGGATAGGTACTAAACGCCTTTAAGCAAATCGGTCTATTCCATGAATTTGTTGCTTATTCATGCCGTCATTGGCGCTGTGATTACGCAGCAATGTGTAGGAACATTCCATAGTGTCCGTCCCGAAACCTACCCATTTTGAACGATCGTGAAATCCCGTCTAAGATCCGCTACACAATTCTTGTGACACTATGTGTTGCATTCGGCGCCTCGAACTTTGAGTCTACCGAGTCATCAGGAGAGGTATACCTCGCGGCTCCCCCGCCTTTCCGCATCCGGGTTCAATGCATCTTCTCGATCTGATAGGCCCTTGCAGGAAGCAGGCCCACTCGCCTGGAGTTATTCAAATGAGCCGAGAAAAACCGCCCATCTGTCGAATCCCGACAGGACCGCCTTCGGTCTG
Source organism: Acidobacteriaceae bacterium (assembly GCA_030041305.1). Classification (GTDB taxonomy): domain Bacteria; phylum Acidobacteriota; class Terriglobia; order Terriglobales; family Acidobacteriaceae; genus Telmatobacter. Next base: position 15,414 of record JASHOC010000053.1, on the reverse strand, counting down.
CGCAGCACAAACCAACCCCAACATCCATGAAATGATTTGCAAGGCTGTGCCCCGCCACTGGAAAAGCTGGATGCAGAGGCTAATTGCAATCGTTGTGGCGGCGACGGCTGCGGCTGCTCTCGCCCAGGCCCAGCAGCAGACCTTGGTCAAGGTAGACGGCAAGGACTATGCCGTTACCGAATTCAGCCGTGGCCGTATGCTCCAATTTACGGACACGACCAATGGCCAATCGGCTATGGTTTCCGTGCAAGGCAACAACTATACCGTTCTTAGCCCGCCCGGCGGATACTTTAACGGCGTCGACTACAACCCTGTCATCAAAAAAGCATTCGATGCTTATGAAGCTCTGAAGAGCGGCACGGCTAACAGCAATGCCCCGGCTGGCAGTTCGAGCACGGATCAGAATGCGGCCCTCCGTCAACAGAGCGACGCGGCTGCGGCCCTCGCCCAACAGCGCGCCAGTGAAGCGGGAACACCCGCAAGCGAGAAGCCGCCCACCCTCGATCACTTGACCGCTGACGGTGCAGTTATCAATGATTCGAAACTCGGTTTGGTGACGATCAAAGATAACGGTATGACGGTCACATGGACGCAATCGGGCAGAGGCATGGCCGCCAATGCCGACTTTACCGCCGATTTCGAAGGCGGGGCTACGCAAGCCGGCGCAGGGAAAAAGACGGCTAAAGTTTTCAAGGGCCTCGGTACCGCCGTCGGCGATTCGATGAATCCGCGTGCGAATGCCGCCAGCAGCATCACGGCCAACACCGATGTGTGGGAGGTCAAAGAACATGAAGGAAATAACACCACCAAGGTCTATGAATCCGGCGGCTACCGGACGGGCGGTTACATCGCCGCGACCGGTCGGGATCCCGGCGGCCAAATCGGGGCGTCCACGCTCTACAGTGTTCTGCAGGATCTTAATCTAGCGAAGGATCAAATCGCCGCCGCGCAGGCAAAAGGACAGACCATCGCGTTTGACGCGACTTCCAATCGCTTCCAACGCGGCTATAAAGCCCTGCAGGACGCGACCAAGGATTTCGGGCCTAGATAAACAACCGCCTGAAAATGGTTGGGGGTTCCTTCACGCCAACGTTTTCTGTTTCCCACCAAGCATCAGGTCGAGCGTCTTTCCTTTTCTCACATAGACCCTTCGCGGAATTGCTTCCGGCCTCTGAGAATGGCGGCGATCACGCGGATTGCGCCGTCCGTGGATCACGGCAATAACCCACAAAGGCTTCGTCTCCGGCGCATAAGCAATCAGGGAGTCGTGTACCAAAATGAAGCGCATGGGCCGCGAGGTCAGGTCCGGGCGCGTGTGGCCCACGCCGGGAAACGGCACAAGGCCATCCAGGGGCCTTTTCGATCTCGGTAATTACGCGGTCTGTGACGGCAGGGCTTTCGGCGGCAATATATTCCCAGACGTCATTAATATTGGCTTCCGCTTCCGGGTGAAACGCATAGCCGCTCACGAACCAGGCTCGGTCTTGCGGGCCTCGCTCTTGGCGCGCAGGCGGGCAAACACTTCCTCGCCGGGAATCGGCTTCACCCTTCCGCTTTTCAGGTCCTCATAACGGCGGTCGAGCATAGCGCGCACCTGGGCGACTTCATCCAGGTATCCGGCCATCGCATCCTCAACGAGGTCGTCCGTCCTGCGTCCGCTTTGCATGGCCAAGGCGTTGAGCTTCTTTTCCGTCTCGGGGGTGAATTGCACTTCCATAGCTCACAGCCTACGAAACCGCCCCTGGCTCAAGTCCATGAAAATGATTCGCCGGGTGGCCCACCCTTCGTCATTCAACCGGCAGCTTCCGCACCGCAGTGGGCGCCAAATCCTTCGAGCACACCTTGCTCGAGCCATGAATGCTGTTTTTCAACCAGTAACGAACTGTCAAAACACAAACTGTCGCACCCCAGGGGTTCACCCCACGCCCTGTCAAGCGAAAAATCCCGAAACCACAGAAAACAAAACCCTTCTCTTTGCCGGTATTTTCTGTGCGTCTCGTCATAATAGAGAGCATCGAGCCGGAAAAGCAGATCGTTCCACGAAATAAGGGCTCGTCTCTGACCCCTGACCACTGAGAACTGAGAACTGACAACTGACAACTGAAACCTGTAAGCCCTTTGTTTTCCATCAGTTGAAAAATAACCCTTTTGTTTTCAAACACTTGTGATCGTTGATTCTGCAAGTCTTTTGGAATGAAACACTTGTTGATAAGAAAAAATCGGCAGCGCGTGGGAGCCGGTACGAAGCGAAGGCAATCCATGAGAGATGGGAGCGGAAGAAAACCGGCAAAACCCAAACAAATGCCCAATTGCAAAGCCATAAGCCCTTTGTTCTCAGGATCTTTCGAGTAAACGCCGCAGGATCAAACATTTGCGGCGATAGGTCCGCGCAATTCGATTGAGAATCAAGAATTTGCGCAAAAACAGGGGGTGGGGGTATGCCACCGGGGTTAGCTAAAATAGCTGTTTTCCGCCGGAGCCTCGACAATTAAACCGTTATCGACCGCCAACGCAGACCGGGCCGAGTCGCGCCGCCAGCGGAAGATCAGGGTGACGGCGATGACCACCAGCGCCAATGTGAGGCCGATCCACAAACCGTAGATGCCCCAGCCGAGCCAGAAGCATAACGCCAGGCCCAGAGGCAGGCCCAAGACCCAATACCCCACCAGGTTGGCGAACATGGGAACCCGCGTCTCTCCCAGGCCGCGGAGGGCGCCCGTGGAGACGGTTTGGATGCCGTCGAAAATTTGGAACGCCGCCGCGATCCACAGCAGGCGCGGGCCCACAGCAAGCACCCGTGGATCGCGCGTATACAGAGCGATCAACGGAACGGGAGCAAGGAGGAAGGCAAGTGCTGCCAGCAACATGAAGCTGACCCCCAGCCCGATCCCCAGCCAACCGGCGCGACGGGCGCGCGCCGGGTCGCCGGCCCCGATGGCGTGCCCGACGCCAATGGCGGCTGCTGCGGAGACGCCCAGAGGCGCCATGTACGACATACTGGCGTAATTAAGAGCGATGGTGTGCGTGGCCAGCGCCACGGGCGTCAGCCATCCCACAGAAACCGTGGCCAGGTTCCAGGCGCCCACTTCAAGAATGATCTGCCCGGCGGCTGGAGCGCCCAGACGCACAAGAGCCTGCAGCCGCGCCACCGCCGGCCCGGCCCAATGCCGGAAGAGTGGATGGCCGCGGCGCCGCTCATAGCGCCACGCAAAGCCAAGCAGCATGGCCGCCATGAGCACGCGCGATGCGTCGGTGGAAATGGCCGAGCCATTGATGCCCAGCGCCGGCGCGCCGAGCTTGCCGTAGATCAGCACCCAGTCGCCAAACCAGTTCAAAAGGTTGGCAAACACGTAGGTGAGAGTAATGACTCGAACCTCCCCGACACCCTGGAGGTAACGCCGCGTGGCCGCGTACAGAAGCAGAGGGAGCGTACCCAGATCGAGAAGACGCAGATAGCCGCCGGTCGGAGCGGCGACTTGCGGCGTGATGCCAATGCGTGTGAAACCAAAACTGGCCAGCGCGATGAGAAGCATGATCGGAATGGTGACAAAGCACGCCAGATACACACCTTGCGCCAGCCACCGGTGACACTCGTCGTGGTCCTTGCGTCCGTACGCTTGCGCCACCAAGGTGTCGAGACCGAGCAACAGCCCCATGACGGAGACCGAAGGCGTGTAATAAACAGCGTTGCCCAGAGCCACGGCGCCGATGGCCGCCGGCCCGAGCCTGCCCACCATGATGGTGTCCACGACGCCCTGCGCCATCCAGCCAAACTCGCTGAGCACGACCGGCACGGCGAGCGCAACCATGCTCCGCAATTCGCGTTTCCAGTTGGCCTGCTCGGCGCCCATGCTACCAATCTACAGGGCGCTCGGATGTAGAGGTTCGTGGGTGATTTGAGAAAGGACGGCTGTCGAAGACCCCAGCGTGGCCAATGACAGCGGGCGTCACAGTCGGGGTTCAGGAGACCGCCGGGCGCGGCGTGACTTCCTTGGTGGTGAGGACGAGATTGGCCGGCGTCAGCCCCGGCTCGCCACGCGACGCGGCGCTGATTTGGATTTGGCCCGCGTGCTTGGTCGATTGCACCATCACCTGCGCCAAACCATTGAAGAGCGAACGTCGCGGCTCTTTATCACTCTCCTGGCAGTTCGGGTCGCCATTGCCCACGCCGATGAGTGCGCCTTCACCGGAGACGCGGAAGACGATGAGGTCGGAGGCGGTCGGTACGGGGCGGCCCATTTGATCGAGGGATTCCACCTTGAGCATCGCCAGGTCCTCGCCGTCGGCATCGATTTCAGTCCGGTCCGCGGTGAGGCGAATGGCGACGGCCGGGCCGGTGGTTTCACGCTTCTCGGTCAGCGCCAGTTTGCCCGCCGTGTAACCATGGGCCTCAATAGCGCCCGGCTCGTACCGGACCTTCCACTCCACGTGGCCGAGGTGCGGAACTTTTTGTCGCCCTTGGCTCTTGCCGTTCACCAACAGCTCGATTTCATCGAGATTGGAGTACACCCAAACCGGAATCTCGTCGCCTTCCCTGCCCTCGAAATTCCAATGCGGGAACAGATGCAGCATGGGCTCCTTTCCCCACCACGCCTTGTAGTAATAGAAGGTGTCTTTGGGAAACCCACAGGTGTCGACGATGCCGAATTGAGAGCTGATGGACGGCCAGCCGTAGGGCGTGGGCTCGCCGCGATAATCGAAGCCTGTCCAGGCAAAACCGCCCGCTTCCCATTCGCGCGTGCCGTAAAACGTCCACCATTCCTCGGCCGTCTCGCCCCAGGGGACGACGGAGTTATACGCGTTGACGGTGTTGCGCAGCGGGTCGGTGGTGTACTCGCCGCGCGTGGAAATGGCGCTCGAGGTTTCCGATCCGAAGACAGGGCGGGTGGGATTCGCCTCATGGAAGGGATCGGGCAGCTTGAGGTTGTAATTGAAACCGACGATGTCGAGCGCGTCGGAAACACCCTGCTTGTTGTCGCCGTTCACGGCCGCCGAAACCACGCGCGTCGGGTCAAGCTCATGACATTTTTCCACCATGGTGGCGGCGATTTTGGCGCCCTGTTCCGCCATCCGGCTCTGCAGTTGACCCTCTTCATTTCCGATTGACCAAATAATGATCGACGGCGAATTGCGATAGCGCTTGACCATCGTTTCGAGCTGCGCCAGACCTTCGGGACTGGAGCTCATCTGGCGCGTTTCGCACATCATCATCATGCCCATGCGGTCGCAGGCGTCTACCCACTCGGGCGTGGGCATGTTGTGCGAGGTGCGCACGGCGTTACAGCCCATCTCGCGCAGCACGGCAAGCCGGAACCATTGCAGGCGGTCGGGCACGGCCGCGCCCACGCCCGCGTGGTCCTGGTGGTTGCATGTTCCCTGGATCTTGAGCGATTTGCCGTTGAGGAAAAATCCGTTCTCGGCGTCAAAGCGCGCAGTGCGCACGCCGAAGTTGATTCGCTCCGCATCGCGGGTTTTGCCGCCGGAGCGAACGGTGACCACGGCTGAGTAGAGATCGGGCGCGTCGACGGACCAGAGCGCGGGGTTGTTCACATTCGCGCTGCCGGCGAAGGCGGATGAGCCATCGGCATCGATCTCCTGCGCCGGCGCTTGCGCCGTGGCCACACTCTTGCCCGAGGGGTCGAATATCTCCCAGCTCACCGTGGCGTTTTCCGGTTCCTTGCCATGGTTTTCGACCACGGTAGCGAGCGACAGCGCGGCCGAATCGCCAGATAGCGTGGGGCGCACCGTGCTCTCCCATGGGCCCAGATGCAGCGTGTCGGTCTTGGTGAGCCATACATGGCGGTAAATGCCGGCTCCTTCGTAAAACCAGCCATCGCCGAAACTCGCATCCACGCGCGCCGTGATGCAATTCTTGCCGCCATAGTTGAGAAAGTCTGTCAGCTCGAAGTGGAAAGGCGCATAGCCGTTGTTATTGCGTCCGATAAAGCAGCCGTTGACGAAAATCAATACATCGCGGAAGGCGCCATTGAATTCGACCACGATGCGCCGGCCTGCGTCACTTGCGGGAATGTCGAACTCGCGCCGGTACCAACCCACGCTGGTGAGCGGATAGCGCCGGCCCAGCGGCTTGTAGCCGTGCGATTTGAGCTCGTCATCCCACACAAAGGGTAGTTCCACGGCCCAATCGTGAGGCAGGTTCAGCACGCGCCAATCGGAATCGTTATAGCCGACCTTGGCGAAGGGAAAATCGCCGGTCTTGGCGAAGTCTCCCTGATTCACACCGAAGCCCAAGTCGCGCCCGGGGTCATTACCGTTGCCAAACTTGAATTTCCAAGCGAGGTCGAAGAGCAATCGTTCTCGGGGCGCAACTGCGGGCAGCGCGGCCGCCGATGGTTCGCCGGCGAGGAGCGCGTCGACACGCGCCCAAGCCCGCACCCAGCTTGTGCGGCCGGCTAGGGACGAGGCGGAAAAGGCCAGTCCAGAGCGAAGAAGATTGCGGCGAGAGATACGCAAAGGTAAACCTCTTTCCAACCTAGGGTCTCCTAACACTATTGGGATGGCGGCGACGGGAGCCGATTTTTTCGAGTTCTAGGAGCGAGGAGCGACGCATACCGGGTGTCCGCTAGCGAGGAGCGACAACGAAATCGGGAAAATCGGCCCCGTCCCTTCGGGTTGCGGCCAAAATCGGGCCATACTTCGTTCTCGCCCTCGACCTTGGAGCCGCCAAAGCCTTCGGGCTCGGCCTCGTCTCCACCCCACGCACCAACACCCGTCCGTGGGGACCCCGGTTCTAGCCCGATTTTGGCTCGCAACGCCATCCATCCCGATATTGTTAACAGGCCCTAAGTTACTGCTCATAGCGGCAATTTTGCCGAGAATCGGGTAAGAAGGCACTATACCGCAGGCCGGGCGAAGAAGTAAACGGTTTCACTCGGCAGCGGAAGGAGAATGCGTCCCGAGGAATGAAGCTCTTTAGGGAGCGTTCGCGCAAGCCGGATATGGTACATTCAAGCTGGCGACCGCCAAACGGAGAGATGGCCGAGCGGTTGAAGGCGCACGCTTGGAAAGCGTGTATAGGGGAAACTCTATCCAGGGTTCGAATCCCTGTCTCTCCGCCATCAATTTTCCCGCGCAGGCGCCGCGGAGTTGCCACCTGCACGACACGCGGGGAAGGAGTCTGTGCCGGGCTCGATCTGAGCAGTCCAGCGAAGAGTCTGGTTGCGGTCGCCCCCTTCTGTGACCAGTGCAGAGGACGTGGCGTCGGCGTCATCCATGATCTGTACGCAGGCCCCGGATCTACGCTCCCAAAGTCGGGCTCTAGACCAACACCAGCGTCGGCGCGGCTGTAGCGGCCTTCACTCGACCGGCGCCCACAGTGATCGAGCGGCTCGCATTCCTGCACATCCTGTCTGGCCAAACGCCAGTTGCACGCTTTCCGGCACGTAACGGTGCGCTCTGCGTAGCATAGAGCTTGATGTGAGGGAAAGAAGCGATGAATCTGTATCCGCGGGCGCGGCGGGCGATTTCGATCACCCTGGGGCTATTGGCGCTTGTTGTCGTGTCGCCGTCCTCAGCAGCGCAGTCCGCCCCCAATGAGAATGCCAACAACGCCCTCCAGTATCCATGGTTGGACCGCGCTCTTTCTGCGGACGCGCGGGCCGGCTTGGTCCTGAAACAGATGACTCTGGACGAGAAGATCTCCTTGTTACACGGGACAGGCTGGCATGGCCTCGACTGGAACACGATGAACCTAGAGGTGCTGCATTCCAATGGAGGGGTGGGATACGTGGTAGGCATTCCACGCCTGCACATCCCCGGAATTCAGTTGACGAATGCGTCCTACGGCGTGACGCGCAGCCGGAGGAACGGCCGGTATTCCGCGGCGCTGCCAGGCAATCTCGCGCTGGCGGCCACCTGGGATGAGAATGCCGCCTATGAATACGGCGCGTTGCTCGGACGGGAATTGCGCGCCCAGGTCTACAACATGTCTCTCGGTGGAGGCGTAAACCTGGCGCGCGAGCCGCGCGACGGCCGCACCTTTGAATACCTCGGAGAAGACCCCATTCTTGCGGGCACAATCGCCGGCCAGGAAGTGGCGGGGACGCAAGCCCAACATGTCATCGGCAATATGAAGCACTTTGCCATGAACGACCGGGAAACCGACCGGCACACGCTCAATGTCAATGTCGATAAGCGAGCTATGCGCGAGAGCGATTTGCTGGCATTTGAAATTGGATTACGCAATTCGCATGCTGGGGCTGTGATGTGCGCCTATAACGGCGTAAATGGCGAGCCCTCCTGCGAGAACACGTATCTGCTGACCGAGGTGCTCAGAAAAGACTGGAAATTTCCCGGCTTTGTCCTTTCGGATTGGGGCGCCACACACAGCACCGTTAAGGCCTCCGCGGCCGGCCTGGATCAGGAAGAGCCATCGTCGGTCTTTTATGGAGAAGCGATGAAGCGGGCCGTGCTCGCGGGCAAGGTTCCTATGGCCGAGATGGACGAACACGTTCGGCGCATCCTGCGCTCGGAGTTTGCCAGCGGCATCGTCGACGATCCTCCCCGAAAAGGCCCCATTGATGCCGATCGCGATCTCAACATCGCGCAGCACCTGGCGGAGGAGAGCATTGTCTTGCTCCGGAACGAGGATGCGCAGCTTCCGCTCGACGCCGCCAAGCTCCGCAGCATTGCCGTCATCGGCGCACATGCCGATGTGGCGATGATCTCCGGGGGCGGTTCAGGCCAAGTCGATCCGCCGGCCGGGAGCGCTGTGCATTTCGACGAGGGTGCGCCATGGCGGCGGGAAGTGTGGTTTCCGGCTTCGCCCCTAAAAGCGTTGCGCGCACGAGCGCCGCATGCAAGGTTCGAATACGATCCGGGAACAAATCCCGCTGCGGCTGCCGCTCTGGCGCGAAGGGCGGATGTGGCGCTTGTTTTTGTCGATCAATGGGAGAGCGAGGGCATGGATCTTGCCACCCTATCTCTTGCCGGGGACCAGGACGCGCTGGTGGAGCGGGTTGCGGCCGCGAATCCGCATACGATTGCGGTCCTAGAAACGGGCAGTCCCGCCCTGTTGCCGTGGGCCAACAAGGTAAGCGCCATTCTAGAAGCGTGGTATGCAGGGAGCCGCGGAGCGGAGGCGGTTGCCAACGTTCTGTTCGGAGAGGTGAACCCGAGCGGCAAATTGCCGATCACTTTTCCTCTGCGCGATGCCGATATTTCCCAATCCACGGTCGTGAAACCTCCACCCGAGCGGGAGAGCGGCGCTTTCGCGCATCTGGCCTCCCTGTTTGCCGGGCCCGATAAAGAGCAACCTCCCGTGCAGCTCTATTACAACGAAGGATTGCTCGTTGGTTACAAATGGTACGAGGCAAAGCGGAAAGCCGTGCTGTTTCCTTTTGGTTTTGGGCTCTCCTACACCAAGTTCCAATACTCCGGCCTGCGGGTGAATATTCACGGAGGAGTTAGCGTCAACTTTACGATTCAAGATACGGGCAACCGGGGCGGGGCGGAAGTTGCCGAGGTCTATGCATTGCTTCCCCCGAGCGCAGGAGAACCTCCCAAGCGCCTTATAGGCTGGCAAAAAGCACAGTTGAGTCCGGGCGAAAGCAAGCAGGTCTCCCTGAAGGTTCCGACGGAGTATCTCTCGATTTTTGATGTTGAGAAGGACGAGTGGAGCCTGGTTCCGGGAGAATACACGTTCTTCGTGGGGGGATCGTCAGAGAACCTGCCCTTGCGAGAGGGAGTGCGCTTGGGGAGATAGGGAGAACCGATCAAGTCGACGAAACTGGGCATCGAAATTGGGTGATTGCCGAAAACCTCGATCTGGCGCGGGGCTCACTGATGTTCTATTATTCTTCAGCTGGGTTTATTACTTTCCGGCACGCTGCCGGCGGGAAGAACCATCGACAGCGGATCGATGGTTGAACAGCCGGGCATGGCGTTTCACAAATTGGGGGCGGCGAGAATGGGCAGCGATCCAAAACCTCAGCCGCCAACTCGTATCGCCAGCTGCACGATGTCGAGAACGTACTCGCATGGGCGGAGCGAGTTTTATTTCGCCCGGATGCCAGAGCCCTACTCTCGCCAGGACGGCCATCATTGTGCGCCTTGCGATCGCTTGATCCACGGGTTCAAGGAATACGAAATTTGATTTCTGATTCCGTCTAATGATGAGCGTATTGCGCCAACGCTGCCACTGGTCTGAGAGCGATCCGCTTCTGCGTGCCTATCACGATGAGGAGTGGGGAGTGCCCGAATACGACGGCCGTGCCCTATGGGAATGTCTCATGCTGGAAGGATTCCAGGCAGGGTTGGCGTGGATCGTAGTGCTGCGGAAGCGAGATGCTTTTCGAGCGGCGTTTCAGCAGTTCGACCCAGCGAAGGTGGCTCGCTTTGGCAAACGCGAGATCGACAGGCTTCTCGAAGATCCGGACATCATCCGCTCCCGGGCCAAGATTGAGGCGACCATTGGCGGCGCGCGCGCCTTTCTCGACATGCGGCAAGCGGGGATCGATTTCTCTGATTGGGTCTGGGAGCTGGCGGGTGGTAAGCCGATTCAAAACACGGGGCCGGTTCCGGCGAGCACACCGCTTGCAGAAAGCGTCTCTAAGGAACTCAAGCGCCGCGGGTTCAAATTTGTGGGGCCGGTGATTGTTTACGCCTGGATGCAGGCCTGCGGCATCGTGAATGACCATGCGCTCGATTGTTTTCGGCGCCATGTGCGAGCCGGCAAAAAGAAGAACCGATCCTAAATCCGAAGGGGATGTAGAATCTACGCACGCCCAATTTCCCGTGGTGAGGTTGAACATGGGGCTGACACCGGTAAACCGCAGAGTTGCAAGCTATGCGATCGTCCCTCTCTCCATCGCTTTATTGACGATTGGCGCGACAATCCACGTAAATCGCCTGGTTCATGCCGATCAGGCAGCCTCACCGCGCACGCAACGCATCCAGCTGGGCACGGCGCACGCCGGCGCGCTCTACGGGGTCACGTTGAGCGTGAAGGATCCGGCTCAGCTTCAGGGAAATGACTCGGTCTATGTAACGGTGAATGACGCGAAAGGCGAGATCGAGTCGAAATGGCTGCACCCGGCTGATCTCGACTTCTATCTGACCGTGCGGCCGCGCGTTGCGGGTCCGGTGACCGTGAATCTCTCTTCGTCCTCAGAAGCGAAGGTTCCAGCGATCAATGCAACGCTGAAGAACATACTTCAACCCACAGCGGGCGCCGCTGGAAAATCTGCCGGTCTCGAACGTGGCGTGATCGCGGCTGCGCCCAATGGTGCGTGGCAAGATGCACAGCCATTTGAACTGGGCCAGACGATCTTTGGCAGCGACGATGAACGTCCCTACGCGCCGTCGAAGAGCGAAGACGGCTATGCGGCCATGCTCAAAGGCTTCCAGTGGTTTCGGTTTACCTTCCGCGAGAAGCAGCCCAAGCTGGTCTATTTTGAGCTCACGGTTACCGACCGCGATGTGCCCCTCGATGTGGACATCTTCCAGCTAGGGAAAGATGCCGCGGGAGAGCCCGATGTGGTCCCGTTCACGACAGGAGAGTTTGTTTACCAGGTAGAGGCGACGCAGAACTACCCTGGGCTTTACAAGTTCCGTACCCGCATTCTTCAGCCCGGCCAGGAATACTATGTGCGCGTGGCGGCCGACCATCCTGCCTATCAACTGCACACTTACGAGTACAGCGTGCCGCCGACGAAGGACCCGCATGAAGCCGTGCGCTCGGGCATGGACTTCCTGATCGACATGGGCGACACCTGGCTCTCGAATACTCCGCGGCGCGGCGCGGTGGCGCTGCGCACCGTGATGCAACACTCCGAAACGCAGCTTTGCATCGCCTGCCATCCATCGCAGTTCAGCACGCGTGGGTACCTCAAAGCGGTGCAAAACGGCTACGCTCCCACGCAGCGCTCGTCGCTCGAATTCATTACCGATCGCATCTACAACAACGCCCGGCCGCTGTACGGCGAACCCGGCGTCAACTGGGTGCGCGTCATCTACAGTGCGCGAACCGTGGCAAGCCGTCTGCCCCTGATTGAGCATGCCTTCGAGCAGAATGTCACCCACGATCCGCCGCGAAAAGACTTCGACATCCCCTATGCGAAGTTTCTCAAGATTCACTACAAAGGCGTGACCGTGATGCCGGGCAACGAAACCGATGGCTGCGAGCCGGATGTAAGCCCATTCGAGATCGCGCTGCAGAGCTGGCAGACCTTCAACCTGGCCTACAACGAAACCCATGACCAGGATTGGATTGCCGAGCGCGACCATGTGGAGTCTCTGGCTGCGCCCTACGAGCCGCAGAACATGATCGATCTAAATTGGAAAATGATGTTCTTCTCGGAAATCAATCGCGAGAAATACTCTGCGCAGATTGGCACACTCATCAACAAGCTTTACGAGTATGAGACTTCGGAAGGTGGATGGCCATATCCTTTCGACAAGAGCGCCAAGCCTGCGGACTTTATTTCCTATAATGCGGTGCTTGCCCTGGCCGAGGCCGGCCGGCGGCCGGAGACCGACGAGCACCTGGCGCGCGCTGTCAATGCTATGCTGGCGGCGCAACGGCCTGAGGGCAGTTGGGAAGGCGACCCGGTTTATCAGGGCTTCAATACGCCTTTCCGCGCGACCCAGTTTGCCGTGATGGCTCTGTCTACGCTCTATCCGGGCACGACCAAGGCCAAGGATTGGGACGCGGCGTATCCCGCGCCTCCAACTGTACTCGCCAAAAACGATCTCCCGCTTCTGCTCGAACAGCTGGATCAGTTCTGGGATCTGGCTCCGGAGCCGGTGTTGCGCCAGATTCGCCGTGTGCTGGCAACCAGCGACCAACCGCTCGCCCGGGAAGCCGCCGCGCGTGCTCTTGGCCACATGGCGGACCCGGGCGCTCTGCCGGTTTTAATCAGGGGTCTTGGCGACCCAACCAAGATGGTGCAAATCAGTTCCGCCTACGCGCTGCGCATGGTGCTGTCGCGCCGGCAGAGCGTCGCGCCTGAGGGCCGCAAGATGCTGATCGCAGCGCTGGGATCGCCCGACGCGCGCGCGCGATGGGGAGCCGCACGTGTCTTCAATCAACACTTCCGCGATTTGACTTCCGATCCGAATCTTCTGGCGGCGCTCGAACGGGCGCTCAACGATCCTGTGCCCTATGTCCGGTTTGAGGCGGCGGGTGGCGTGTGGCGCTGGTACTACTGGCAGATCGATCACCCCGAGGTGCGCCGCAACACTCTTGAATCGCTGGCGACCCGCCTCAACACGGAGACGGATCCAATGGTTCGCCGCGGGTTGCAGGAGAGCATCTACGATCTTCTCGATGAAAATACGGGATACCTCGCGGCCTGGGTGCGGACAAGCGCGCAGGAAGAGGATAAGAATCGCATCAACGCCGGATATGAAGAGGTGGTGCGTGACCAGGCGCAGGTGCTCGCCAAAATATTGCGTGAAGGCACGCCTATGGGCCGTGAGGGAATCCTCACTGCGCTATGGGATTTTCACATCCGCCACTATGCGCTGCCTGAACTCAAGTCGGACACTGTATCGATCGGCCTGCCTGCGGTGCTGACGAAATATGTAGCCGGAGTGCCCGATCTGCATCGCCCCGGCTACGAGTATCCGCCCTATCGCGAAGCAATCGACTTCAAATACGACGTGCACAATAGTTTTTTCCAGACGCGCATCGGCAACGATAGCGACCTGATTCACTTCTTCAAGAGTTCTGGACCGGAACTGGAGGAAGCTTTACTGGATTGCCTGAAGGGCGCCGACGAGTCCATGAAGATCAATGTGCTGAAAGCGGGCAGCACGTTGAGCGAAGCCAGCGGCCCTCGATTCGCGCTGGCGGTTTTGAACCTGTCAGAAGACCCGAGCGCCGAGGTGCGGCAGACGGTTCGCTATGTGTATGAGGATGGACAACGGGGAATCCTGAACCTGGAGAGCAAGAGCGCGCCCGATCCGGACCTGGTCTCGAAAGTGGTTGAAATTTTGAAGCATGGGAACCCCGACAGCCAGGCCGTGGTGCTTCCTCTGCTCGCGGCGCTGCCTGCAAATTCCGCATGGCAACAACAAACGGAGGTTCAGGACGCGCTGCGGTCGATGCTCGAACAGACGCCGAGGCCGGCAAACTATGGACAGGTGCTCGATGCCGCCTCTTCGTTTGACGCTCTTATGGCCGACCCCAAGATCCAGAAGCAGGTTTTTGCGGGCTTGGGCTCCTACACGCCCGCCGTCGAACGCGCTGCCGTGGAGATTTGCCTCGAACGTTTCCTCCAAGATCCAAAAACGGCGCCCCTGGTGAAAGCGGCTTTTGCCAACCTGAGTAACGCCACGCTGAATATTCTGCTTGAGGATGCGGGTAATCCATTGTTCCTGAAGAAACGATTCGGCATCGCGGGCGGAGCCGTCTCGCAGGATCAGGATTATCTGAACCGGCACGCGGCAGAATTGAAGATCAAGGAGCCGCTCGACTATCCCATCGTTGTGGATACGGTTGTCGCTGGCTTGCCGAATCCAGATGGCAATACCAGCGCGGCGGCGTTGGATACGCTGCGCAAGGTCAAGGGCGTCGAGCAACGGGCAGATTTTCGCGCCGCAATGAATCAATTGCGGGAGTCGAGCAACCCCCGCCTCAAGCTCATCGCGAATAGCGTATTGCAAGGGAAAAACCTGGGCGAGGCGCTGAGCGACGTCCAGCCCGGGTCGGTGCTCGATTTCCGCTATTTCGTCACCAAAATCGAACCTATCTTGGAAAAGCCGGGGCCGGACGGCAAAGCATGCGTGTTCTGCCACGCGAGCCATGTGATTTTCAAGCTCAGCCCACCCAACGCCCAGGGTGTTTTCTCCGATCAGGACAGCGAAGAAAATTACAAATACGCCATGCGCGTCGTAAACATTTCCGATCCGAGCAAGAGCCTGATTTTGATTAAGCCAACCCGGCCGACAGACAGCGCCGGCAATGTAGGCGACTATACGGCAACACACAATGGCGGCCAACGGTGGCGTGGCAACGAATCGAGTGATGAATATCGGACGATCCTGGAATGGATTCGAGGAGCGAAAATAGAAACCGCGAGCCTGCAGAAATGAGAAACAACGTCTACAATAAGTGTCGCTGAACCTGGCTGTCTTGTACGCACCTACAACTCTGTGCCAGACTGATCCCGGGCTTACCCGCTTCAAATAGTGCGCGGTTACGGCTCGGGGGAGCGCATTCTCATCTACCCGACGAGGAGCAACCAGATCGTTCCCTTACCACTTGAGATGGAAGACCTCGACGGCGGTGCCCCCCATTACCCGGTCGTAGACCTCGGAGGCTAGGTCCAGGGCCCGGTATTTGGCGAACTCCACCGGGACGTTGCTGGGCAGATCCGCGCCCATCATCACCCGCTCCGGCCCAATGCTCGAAATCATCCAGCGGATGTCTTCCCCGATGCACCACGAAGT
>JASHOC010000052.1 GCA_030041305.1 Acidobacteriaceae bacterium | reverse complement strand
CCACGTCCACCAGAAAACGCGCCAGGTGTCCGTCGGGAAGCCAATCATGCAGCGACGGGGGGAACAGCAGAGACTGGTTGACCTCATCAGGAAGAAAGCTCTTGCCCATAGAGGCATCGTAAAACCAACTACCTCGCGCCAAAATTAAATCAACTGCGGAGGGAATCTATTCCCGACACACTCCTAGAGCCTGTTATTAACTTTGAAGGGTGCCGCAAGCGAGCAAAATGCCGAAAATCCCAGCAAAACGCGGATACTGGGGATGCTCGGTTCCGGCTGCGCCTACGATTTCCATTTGTCTTGTTGTACCTTCAAAAATTTCATGCTGATTCCATTGGATTTACGGGCGCAAAGTTCATAACAGGCTCTAGTCAGGTGATTCCACCATTGCGGCAGTTTACAAGCCGAAATGCAACGTTATGTGCCTGTTTTTCAAAGCTGGAGAGATCCGTCAGAACTGAGATTGCTTCGATGAGACGCCGGCGGGAATTTACCGGGTGTTTGGACTGTAAGTGAGTCAAATCCAAAGAAATAGCAAGGCGCCGCATGCGATCAACGCAGTCTTCGAACCCAAGGGTGACGAAGCCCCAGTTCCGCAGTGAGTTTTGACATTTCGGGAGTTTGTCCCAGAGAACCGGCTTAAGCGACCCACACCATAAGCCGGAGGCACTGCCCGGGGATATTTATACCGTGGATTCAACCTTGCAGCGCTGTAACGTCGATGTAACGCCCACCCTTAAGACTCATGGAACGCGAAGAAAATAATAATGTTGACGTTCGAACGTCGTGTTTCATGGTTCCGTAACCCCACCGTTACTTGTCAATGAGTGATAGATGGCACCAACATGACCGGCAACATTCGCAGAGATTCTGCCAAACCCGGATTATCAGTTCCGGGCTGGGAGAAGGTGGGAGAGCTTCCTTTGTGAACGGCAACAGGAGCGTGTTCGATCGACCGCGCTCGAACTCAATCTAAAAAAAACCTTCTGGAGGCGCTATGCAAAAACGATCAGGAGTAGCCATCGCAGTGCTGTTTGTGCTGTTTACGCTGGCCGTGAAGTTTACGTCGGCCCAAGCCGTGACAGGGACCCTGCTGGGAACGGTCCTGGATTCTACCGGAGCCGCCATAGCTAACGCGAGCGTCACACTCGCGAGTGAGGGAACAGGCGTCACCAGTAAGACCATGTCGGGTCCGCAGGGCTTTTACACGTTCGCGAATCTCAATCCGGGCCAGTACACCGTAACCGTGGACGCCAAGGGATTTAAGAAGCTCACATCACAACACAACGTTGTGCTTGTGGAGCAGGATACGCGTGTCGACTTGACGCTTTCGCCGGGCGCGGTCACCGAACAGGTCACGGTCACGGGTCAAACTCCGCTTGTGGAATCAACGAGTTCCGACCTCGGCGAGACCATTGACCAGACACAAATCAGTAACCTGCCGGTCAATGGGAGGCTCGTGGCGTTAGTCATGCAGCTGGCGCCGGGAACGACGCCGTCAGCTTGGGGCGCAGGTAATCCTGAAGACGCGTCAGGGGCTGCGTCGACGGCTCCCGGCGGCGGCGGCGGCGGCGACTATACCTCCGCAAACGGCTTTCCTTTCGAGGGAAATCTCTACCTGGTGGATGGGGTGAGCGACGTGGAGTTGATGAACGCGTATATGGGTATCCAGATTCCCTTCGCCTTCGTTGGTGAAATGAAGCTCGAAACCAGCGATCCTACCGCGGAATACGGCACATTCGGCGGCATGGTCTCCAACATCACGACCAAGACGGGAACCAACAGGTTTCACGGCCAGGTCTTTGAATACAACCGCAATACCGTTTTCAATGAGCCTGACTACTTTAGCAAAATCAATCCTCCCTTCCATTCCAATCAGTTTGGCGCCGAAGTCGACGGCCCGATCATCAAGAACAAGCTGTTCTTTTCAGCGGACTTGCAGTGGCTGAAAATCGCTGAGGGGTCCTCCGGTATCACCAGCGTGCCCACGGTGGCAGCCCGCAGCGGAAATCTGTCGGGCTTCGACACCAACGGCGCTGGTCCTATTACCAACGCCATGGCCTGTTATTACAGCGCCCTGGCCAATGGACTGCCGAACCCAGCAGAGTGCACGGCCAGTTCGTCGGTTACGGTTGCCGGAACTTACGACACCGTTCCGGCTGCGGATATTGTGCCGATCGCCGGGTCGACGTCGGGCTATCTCCAATCATCCGTGTGGCCGTTGCCCAACCTTTCCGGGGAAGTCAACAATGCCACCTATGTGCAATTGAGCGATGCATCGATGCCGCAGGAAGACGCCCGCGTCGATTATGCATTTTCAGATCATGACCGCTTCTTTGCCCGCATGTCGTACGGCAACCGCAACCTCAAACAGCCTTTGCTGGTCGGGGCTAGCACGTCACCGGCCATCTTCATGAACAACGGAAACGCCAACGCAATCAACCAAACCACCAACGACGTAGTCGGCTGGGACCACGTGTTCGGCAGCAACGGCGCCATGATCAACCAATTGCGCCTTGGCTTCAGCCGTTTCGCGAGTACTGAGTTCTCCACCGCCTATGGAATTGCCGAGAACAATGACTTGGGAGTTCCGAACGGCAATATCGCCGCCTTCCCTGATACCAGCGGCGTCGCCAATGTGAACATTTCCGGCCCGTTCATGAGCACCGGAGATCCAGGCTGGGTGCCCCAGGGCCTGGGCAGACTTTCCAACATTTTCCAGGTCAATGACGCGTTCACTTGGGTCAAGGGCCGGAACAACTGGAAGGTTGGCATCTCCATTCAACCCATTGAAGCGCGTTGCTACAATCCGCAGAACGATCCTCGCGGCCAGTTCTATGCCTCCGGCAACTACACCGGCACCGGCTCCAACGGCGCCGCAATTGCCGATTGGCTGGTGGGTGCTATCGACGGCTCGCATCGCGATCAGTTCTTCGATGTGCCCAACACGCGGGTAAGGTGGATCGGAGAATTTATTCAGGACGATCTGCGCGTGAACAGCAAGCTGACCTTGAACCTCGGCGGCCGGTACGACATCTACACGGCCCCCGTGGACACCAAAAACAACCAGAGCAACTTTGTCATCTCAGGCCCCAATGCGGGTTTGAATCAAATCGCGGATTCGAGCAACCGCAGCCCCAACGTCAACACGGAGAAGTGGAACATCTCACCGCGCGCAGGCTTTGCCTACACGCCCGACAATGGCAAGACGGCGTTCCGGTCGGCCATTGGGTTCAGCTACTTCCCAGATAACTTTGGCGCCGACGGCGGCACGCTGGAGAGGAACTATCCGTTTGACGAGCAGGAAAACAACAGCGCGCCTCTGTCGAACTGCTCGACACCTTACGGCGTCGGCGGTAACCCCGCGAATCCCAATTCGGCGGAGTACTCCACCTGCGGTTCGCTGATCCTGGCCAATGGTCTGCCAGGCAACGGGACTGCCCCATCGGTGTACCAGCCGCTGATTTTGCCCTCCATCACGCCGGGCGGGTTCATTGCACCGCCGGTAGGCTTCGGCGTGTACGAGGTTGCCCAGAACTTCCGCCAGGACCGGGCGGTCAACTGGAATGTCAGCATCGAGCGGTCGCTCGGCGCGAACATGTCGATCCACGCCGCTTACGTGGGCACGGCGGGCGCTTATCTCTTTCACGATTGGCAACTCAACCAGTGCAATCCGACTTCGTTCACTAGTGGTCCGACGTATGCCGAGCTGCAGGCCCAATACGGCACGATACAGTATCCCAGCTTTCCGAATTGCATGCCGTACTACAATATCGCTCCCAACGTCTCGACCATCGACTTCCGCAACAGCGGAGGCAAGTCGCACTACAACGCCGGCCAGTTCCTGTTCCAGCGCCGGACTGGAGCGAACCTGACCTTCACCGCGGCGTATACCTGGTCGAAGATGATGGACAACATCAACAACCCGCTCGATTCCTACTGGTTTAAGGAAGAGCTGGACACGGCAGGCTGGCAGCATAACAACTACCCGCATGTCGTTACCCTCACCTACGTCTACACTTTGCCGTTCGGACGCGGGCAAAGGTTCGCCAACTCGACCTCTACTCTGGAAGACGACATTGTGGGCGGGTGGTCGATCAGCGGCATCACCAACTTCCGCTCCGGCGCACCTCTGCTGATGACTGCGAGCAGCGAATACCTACTGCCCCAGAACGGCGGGCAGCGCGCCAATTACAACTGCGCGTCTCCTGTCAATCCTCATACCAAAGAAGATTGGTTCCAGCTCAGCTGCTTCTCGCAGCCGATTGGATTTGTGTTCGGGAACGCCGGGGTTGGAGAGGGCGGGATCTACGGTCCACGCTATCAGGACTGGGATTTGACGTTTGCCAAGGCGGTCCACGTGACCGAAAGCATGCACCTGCAGTTCCAGGCGAGCTTCTTCAACATCTTCAACCACGTGAACTATCAACCCCCGGACACGAATCAACCCGACTCGACGTTCGGAGTGGTCAGCAGCGACTTTCTGCCGCGTCAGGGCCAGCTCGGAATGACCCTCTCGTTCTGAGCGCTGCGCGCTTGTCGAACCTAGCCGGCGGGGGTCAGTAAGGGCTCCCGCCATTTTATCCTCGGTCGAGTGAGCATTCCTCATGTCGGCCATCAGTTTCTTGACTTCCACGCCGATTCTTTACAGGGATCGCCTTCCTGCAAAACATCAATATCCACGATATTGCCGAAAGTACTCCGATGAAAAAAACGGGCTCTCTTATAGCCTTCTTGTTTCCCCTCTTCTTCATGCCAGGAATTCTCGCTGACAGCCGGCCCGACTTCGATCTAACCGCGACTCAAGATAATTTCAGCCTTTACTACCCCACCTATCTTGCCAACGGCTTTTTCACCACGAGCAGCTCACTTCGCGGCACCGACCCGACGTTGAGTTTCATGGTGGGAGTGATCGACTATACGCCGGGCGACACGCCGCGTCCCGCGGCGCTCCCGGGCTGGGGGGAAATGGATTATTTCGACGGTGCTGCGTGGCTCAATGCCACCCCGATCACGGCTGGCAGCTTTCTCGATTATCGCCAGACCCTGCAAATGTACGACGGAGTCCTTAGGACTCAGTATGTTTTTACAAGCAGTGGCAATGCGACCCGTGTTGGGGTGACCACTTTCGTGAGCGAAGACTCAACACACGTCGGGGTGACCAGCCTGAGTCTTACACCCGGCTTCACCGGGACTGTGCGCCTCAGGTTCACTTTGCGTCCGCGCCCTGCACCCGCCCATCGCTTCCAATTGGCAGCGGTTCCTGCCGCAAAATTGAGGGAATCCGAAGCTGAAACTGAAGCGCAGATTCGACGCTCCGATCCCACCGCACCCGAACGGGGGGCAGAATGGTACCCCGGTTATGTTGATATCCAATCCTTCGGAGCCAGCAACGCCCAGCGGCTTCTGTGGATTACGGGCCGAGCTGTCGGCGGTGCTCAGATTGCCGATGCGGCCGTTATTGGACTGCCTGCGGGTGCCGTACTTACGGAGTCTGGAGTATATAAGTCCCCGCAGCTTGTATCCCTTGAAATCGCCCTGCGCGTCGAGCAGGGACGGACATACACATTCACGAAATATGTAGCAGCGTCCCAGGAAAATTGGGGAGGCCTCAAAAGCTCGGTCATCGACTGGGCAAAAGAAGCACGCGGCGAAGGCTTCGACTCCTTGCTTGCCAAACACGTGTCGGCATGGCATCGGCTTTGGCAATCCGACATCGTCGTGGAAGGGGATCCCGAGATACAGCGGGTAATTCACTCAGACCTTTTTTACTTATACGAGAATTCTACGGTGAATACCACCTGGGCGATGGAAGGTTGCGGTCTAAGTCCTAACTACTGGGGTCACGTCTTTTGGGACAGCGACTCCTGGGATTTCCCTGCTCTCGTCTTGCTGCATCCGGAACGGGCAAAGTCGCTGGTCAGGTTCCGTTACCGCACACTTCCCGCCGCCGAAGCTCGCGCCAAGGCGTATGGATACCGCGGAGCGATGTATCCTTGGGAGTCTGACCCGCAGAAGGGTATCGAGTCGACGGACCACGACTTTGTTCCGATTGGCGCACGTGAAATACATCTCGACGGCGATATTGCCATCAGCCAGTGGCAGTACTATCAGGCAACCGGCGATAAGGCCTGGTTGCGCGACTACGGGTACAAGGTGATTCATGCGACCGCGGAGTTCCTGACCAGCCGCGTGACTTACAACCCTGAAAAGAACCGCTATGAACTTTTGCACGTCTGTTCGGGCGACGAGATTTATAACGATGTCCCCAATGACTCGTTCACCAATGCCGTAAGTCAAAAAGCGCTGCGGGTGGCTGTGGCGGCTGCGGGAGTTTTGGGAGAACCGCCCAATCCGCGGTGGGCGGAGATCGCGCAGAAAATGTACATCCCATTTTCGGAGAAAGAGCTGCGCCACCTGGATTTCGATGAGACGGTTCCTCACGATCAGAAGACCTGGATGGGTAGCTCGCTTACCTGGCTCACCTATCCACCGCTCGACCTTGCCATGAGCAGTGCAGTGCGGCGGAATGACTATGAATTCGCGGTCAAATCATTGTCAGATCTTACTCCGAATATAAATGGCATCAATGACATGGTTCCCGTAATCGTCAGCATCGACGCGGCGACGGTTGGGGACGCGGAAGAATCATACAGAAGGCTGAAGTTTAGCAATGGGCCGTTCCTGAAGCCTCCGTTCAACGTGAGGAGCGAGACCCCAGGGAACAACCACCTCTACATTCTTTGTGTCAGTGGCGGGTTCCTGGAAAACTTCCTCTATGCCTTTACCGGCTTGCGCCTTACCGATCAGGGCTTGACGGCAGTTTATCCGCCGATCTTGCCATCTGCGTGGAAGGGTGTGACCATCAAGGGCCTCAAGCTCCGCGGCGAGTCGTATGACTACCGAATCAGCCACGATGTGGCTGGCAAAGTCCAGCTGGGAATACAGCCTGCAGCTCAAGAATGATTTTCGCGTCTTCATCACCCTGAAATTGGATCGTGAAAATCGCATTTCAGAGTGAGGGAGGCAGCCGGAAGGGTTGAGGAAAGTGGTGACCATGATGAACGAATACTCTCGTCGAGATGTGCTGAAAGCCTCCGCGGCCTCGCTCATCCTGGCGGGATCATCCAGAGGCTGGGGCTACGCGCGTGCGGCATTGGCGGCGCAAGGCGCGCACGAGAGCCAGCCGCAAGAGGGCGCAATTGAGTTTGAGTCTTCCGACGCGAAGCTCGTCGACGGTTTTCACTGGGCCAAGCAACAGGCATTTACCTACGCGCGCACCGACGGTTTAATCGGACCGTGGTATGAAGCAGCACTACCCGGGAGAGATGCATTCTGCATGCGCGATGTTTCGCACCAGAGCATCGGGGCGCAGTTCCTGGGGCTCGGGCCGAGAACCCTGAACATGCTGCGCCATTTTGCGGCCAACATTTCGGCGTCGAAAAAGTGGTGTACGTGGTGGGAGATCACGCGCGACAATCTGCCGGCGCCTGTCGATTACAGCAACGACCATGATTTCTGGTACGACCTGCCCGCCAGCTTCGATGTGGTCGATGCGTGTTACCGGCAATGGCTATGGTCGCGCGACGATGCATATCTCGGCGACGTCTTTTTGAATTTCTACCGGCATACCGTAACGGATTATGTCGCGACGTGGAGCCGGCAGAACAACGGCCTGCTTGAGCATCTGCCTTCGGACGGCCACATGGGAATTGCGACTTACGATGAGGACCTGCAAAGCCAGGTTTTGCTTGGGTCCGATTTAATCGCGGCGCAGTTTGCCGCCTACCGCGGCTATGCCGCAATCGAGCGCGCCAACGGCAAAGCGAAGGCCTCCGCGGAGTTCGAGAAGAAGGCCGATGATTTGAAGGCGCTCTACAACAACAAGTGGTGGGATCCGGCGCGCAACTGCTATTTCAGCGCGATTGAGGAAGACGGCAAATTTCATGCCGACCTCAAAGAAGGTGATGGCAGGTGCATGGTCGAGCTTCCGCTCTACTACGGCTTGACCGCCGCGGGGCCAAAGGCTGATGCGAGCCTGGATGTTCTGGAGCAGCGACTGCAGACGGATTTGCATTCGCAGAGCGGAGTGATTGGCGGCGTGGAGGGTCGATCGTATATGCCGGACATTTTCTACATGTGCGCCCGCTCACGCGCTGGCTATGCGGCGCTGACCGCATTGATGGACTCAAATCTGAAGCGTCGCGAATACCCTGAAGTTTCTTTTACGGTGATCGGTAATCTTGGATCGGGGTTGATGGGAATTCGGCCCTTGCAACAGAACGGAACCATCGAGACCTTCCCGCAGCTCACCCCCGCCACCGAATGGGCAGCGCTTCGACACGTGCCTGCCGGTCTGAACACCCTCGGGGTGAAACATGAGGCGACAACGAAAACAGAGCTGACAAACGAGGCGGGGCCGGAACTTGGCTGGCGGGCAGGGTTTCCCGGAAAGACCGCTGCTCTGCTCGTTAGTGGGAAAAGGTTGACGGCGCAAAGCCGCATTCGGTGGGGAGGCATGGCGGAATCTTTTTGCGACGTTCGTGTAAGGCCCGGCGAGACGTGCGTCGTTTCAGTGCCGGAGGCATGAATAGGTACGCGCGTGACAAATGACGATTCGAGGTGACGAATTTGACTTACGACTCGACCCGCCGCGAAATCCTGAAAGCAACGGCCGCCTCACTTGCGCTGATGGGCCTTCCTGGCGCGGTTGACAAATACGCGTTGGCCGAGATCGTTACCAAGTACAACTACGCGCCAAAGAAGCGCAATGTGCCCTTGGGAGATGCGAAGGGGATTCATCCTGGGCGCGTGGTGTGGGTTCGCGATCCCAAAGCGGCATACTGGAGTGGCGACCGGGGCTCAGTCACTGACCAATGGTGGATGGATGCAAGCACGGACCAGGGGCGCGTCGATGCGATGATCTCGACGCTGGTGCGTAACGTGACCGGTGAGACCACGGATGAGGAAGCCTGGCGGGCGATCTTCAGCTACTATGGCAAACGCTACAAGGGCAGAGGCGCGAACGCATACCGCCCCGGCGAAATTGTCGCTGTGAAAGTGAACATGAATAACAGCAACCCGGTCGTCCCCACCAACCTGGTCAACGTTTCGCCGCAGGTCACGCTGGCCTTGGTCCGCCAACTGGTAACCCTTGTGCACGTCGAACCGCAGAACATTCTGGTTTATGACGCGCAGCGCGATATCTATCCGGGATTACTCGACAAAATCTGGAACGATTACAAAGACGTGCGCTTTGTGCAAAGGGGTGCGCCGGACCCTGAGCATCAAACGCATCCTGCGTATGGGGAAATTCATGGGCTCGAGCAGGCGCTCTGGGTCGAGGGACAAAGTTATTCGGGAAGCCACTATGGCAATGCCCGCTTTATTCCGCAACAGGTGAAAGACGCGACCTACATCCTGAACGTTGCGCTGGTGAAAGGGCACTCATACCCCTATGCGGCGGCCGAGGGCGGCGATGAAGGGAAGACAGGCGTCACGTTGACGGGAAAGAACCCTTCGGATCGATCAGAGGACCAGGCGAGCTACACAGCATCATCAACACCAATCTGGGCGGGACGCCGCACGCGTACTCGCCGATTGTCGACCTCTCCGCGTCGCCGTATCTGGGCGCGAAGACCATCCTTTACCTTCTCGACGGGCTTTATTGCGCTCGCAGGCACATGTCCTATCCGTTGCACTTTCCGAACGCCCCGTTCTTCAACCGAGTGGAACCGTATGCGAACACAGATTGGCCGGCAAGCATTCTTGCGTCGCTGGATGGAGTCGCCATCGACTCGGTCGGGCTCGACATTCTCTATTCGCAAACGAAGAACAATATCGATGAGAACGGCCATCCGAGGATTATGATCCGCGAAAACGCCAATCGTTACTTGATGAAAGAGGCGCTCGCCGACCATCCTCCGTCGGGAACAGATTACCACCAGGATGGCAATCCGGTAATGAGCCTGGGTGTCTTCGAACACTGGGACAGTGACGAGAATCGTAAGTATTCTCGAAATCTCGATCCTGAAAATACCACTGGTATCGAATTGATGTACATCAAAGAAGATCTATTGAAATTTGAATAGTGGGGTAGCTCCCTTAATACAGTAGACTCAAGATATTGTGGTTCGCGCGTCTGAAGTTTCAAAACAGCTTGATTATCCAGGCACTTGGCAGCAGTTTCGCGCGTGGTTTCCCGACGAGCAATCGTGCGTTGCCTATCTGGAGCGGCTGCGTTGGCCGACGGGTTTTCGCTGTCCAGGATGCG
>JASHOC010000051.1 GCA_030041305.1 Acidobacteriaceae bacterium | reverse complement strand
AAACTGCATTGGGTGCTGGATGTAGCCTTCAACGAGGACCACAGCCGCAAACGCGTCGGCCATGCGGCGCAAAACTTCTCCCTGCTCAACCGCATCGCCCTCAACTTGCTCAAGCAAGATCGAACCTGCAAACTCGGCATCCATGGCAAGCGCCTACAGGCCGCCTGGGACCACAGCTACCTGCTCCACCTCCTCGGGGTGGAGAATTAAGATGCGTTTGCCCTGCAGAGCGGGGAGGCGAAACCCGGCGCCGCGCCGGTTGGCTGCTAGAATCCTGAAGAGCCGCCGATGTCCGTCAAAGCCATCTATCCCGGCACCTTCGATCCGCCGACGAACGGCCATCTGGACCTGATTCAGCGAGGCGCGCGGCTCTTTGACCGGCTCACGGTCGCTATCCTCGTCAACCCGGTGAAGAACCCGTTGTTTACGGTGGAGGAACGGGTGGAAATGCTCGAGGAAGTAACGCAGTCACTCGGCAACGTTTCCGTCGCCACCTTTGACGGGCTGATGGTGGAGTTCGCGCGGCAGCAGGGCGCCTCGGCGGTCCTTCGCGGCATCCGCGCCATCTCCGATTACGAGCACGAATTTCAAACGGCGCTCATGAACCGGCGGCTGGCGCCGGAGATCGAGACGGTCTTTCTCCAGCCGGCCGGTCGCTACTCCTTTGTCAGCTCACGCATGGTCAAGGAGGTCTTCAGCTTTGGCGGCGACATCACCGGTCTGGCGCCACCCAATGTGCTCAAACGGCTTCGGGCGCGGATCAACGGGACCTCCTGAGCGCTTGCGTCGCCTGGCGTTGTGAACTGGTGCGGTTCCCTGTGCCGCGCGTTTTGACCTCGCCCGCAAATCTGGCAAGATAAAAGACGAGATGACAGTTTCCAGCCCTTCCCAAGTTTTTGCCGAGCGTATCGGCCGCATTGAGGTTTCAGCGACCATGGCGGTGGCCGCCGAGGCCGCCAAGCTGCGCGCCCAAGGCGCCAACCTGGTGGACTTCGGCGCTGGCGAGCCGCATTTCGCCACGCCCCGCCATATCAAGGACGCGGCCATCGACGCCATCGAGGCCAACTTCACCCGCTACACCGTGGTCCCCGGCATTCCCGACGTGCGCAAGGCCATCGTGGAGCGCCATGCCTGCGATTTTGGCTCGGATTACTCGATCGACGAGGCCATCTTCTCCACCGGCGGCAAGCAGGCTCTGTTCAACGCCATCCAGGTGCTCGTCGATCATGGCGACGAAGTCATCCTGCCGGTTCCCTACTGGGTGAGCTTCAAAGACATCATCCAGTATGGCGGCGGCAAAGTCGTCTTCCTTGAAACTAGCGAGGGAGAGAACTTCCGCATCACTGCGGGGGCCATTGAACGGGCCGTCACACCGCGCACCAAGGCAATTATTCTCAATTCGCCCTCGAACCCCGCCGGCTCGGTGGTGTCGGCCGAGGACCTGGAGCGCATCGTCCGGCTCGCCCACGAGCGCGGTATTTTTCTGCTTTTGGACGAGTGCTATGTCTACCTGAACTACGCTGGCAAGCCTGTTTCGGGCGGATCGTTTACGTGGGCCAAGGAGCATCTCGTGGTTCTGGGTTCGCTGTCGAAGACCTATTCGATGACGGGCTGGCGCGCCGGTTACGCCCTGGCGTCGAAACCGGTGGTCGCCAACTTGAGTAAACTGCAGTCGCAGTCCACCTCAAACGCCGCCAGCATTGTGCAAAAGGCCGCAGTGGCGGCATTGAACAGCTCGCAGGAGTGCGTCTCTGAATTCCGCGCGGAATTCATTGAATTGCGCGATCACATGCTGGAGCGGCTGGCTGCGATTCCCGGCGTCACCTGCACCAAGCCGGAAGGCGCATTTTATGTTTACCCGAATATCTCAGCCTATTTAGGCAAGGGCGGCATGCGCACGGCCACCGAGCTGGCCGCGCGCATGCTGCACGAGGCTCACGTGGTGACGGTGCCGGGCGAGGCCTTCGGCACCCGGGAGCATATTCGGCTTTCGTATCCCGTGACCAAGCAGAACATTGACGAGGGCGTGCGGCGCATGGGCGAATTCCTGACCGGCCTGCGCTGAGGATCCAACGGGGTTGAGTTTTCTCGCCCGCGGGAAGATCCGCTCCAGTCGACGGCGAGGGATGGAACGCCGTGAGCGCGGCTACGTCGTTGCGGAACTGCGTCCGATAGCGCTTTGCCGAGCGTAGGCGCCGGCAACCCAATCGTTGATGGGGCGCATTTGCTGGCACTCACCGCACATCGTATTGGGAAATTGAGACCCGCAATGGGGGCAAGCAGCCCCGCTTGCGAAAGTATCGAAGACCTGACCGCACTGGGCGCATTGCCAAAGGGCGCCGATGGGAGGCTTGGCTCCGCAGTTCGGGCAGGCAAAGCCCTCGCGCCGCGGCAGCTTTTCGTTGCGAATCAATATACGCGCGGCCTTCAGACCACTCCAGCAGTTCAAGAGCAAATATCCGGCAATCAACAACGACCAGGTGGAGTGCAGCCACAGGGCAACACCAACCAAACCGGCCGCGCCCACAAATCCAAGAACCGTAGCCACCATCAGGCTGCGTGCGCGCCCGATCATGTACCAGAGCAGGGAGCGAAGAATCTGGCCTCCATCGAGCGGGTAGATGGGCAAAATGTTAAAGGCCAGCAGGGCCAGGTTGATCCCAAAGACCATCCATAGGAAGTGGTAGGCCGCAGGCGCCGTGTACGCCCATCCCAGCCATCGGCTGATCCCCACCGCCGCGCCCAGGATGGGCGCCAGCGCCACATTTACCAAAGGTCCAGCGGCAAGGCTCCAAAGCATAGCACCGGGGCGCTGCGGCGGGTTCACGTACGCGACTCCGCCCAGCGGCCAAAGCACGATGCGGTCTGCGATTCCCCCTACCTGGCGGCAGGCCAGCGCGTGCCCGAATTCGTGCACAAGGACAATGAGGAAGAGGGCCAAATACTCCAGAGCGCCCCAGATCACCGAGGAATAGCGGCTTTCCCGGGCCCCGATCTCGAGCATTGCCACCACAAACCAGGTCCAATGCAGAAACAGATCGATTCCGGCGACACGGCCCAGGTGCATCGAACCCTGACGGAGGCCTTGCATTCCTGATAGCTTATCGCATTTGCATTGATGACGTCGGCGCACTGCGCGGCACGCGGCTTTCAGGCGAGCAGAACGCGCAGCGGGCGAGAGCGTCGGCGGGGTTGGGCCGGTCCGCGGATTTCAGTCGAGCGGGCCTTAATAGACTTGGTGGAGCGCTCGCCACGAATCTGGTCCAATCCAGGGCGCGTGGGGGCATTTTTCTGCCGAAATTGTGGCCGCTGCACTGTGCAAACGTTGTCTTTGTCGGATACGATGTTAATTCAATGATTTTGAAGGAAATCGATTTTCGTCCTGTCATTCTCGCTGGCGGCAGCGGCACCCGTTTTTGGCCGCGCTCGCGCCGTGCCCGCGCCAAGCAAGTGCTGGCGCTCGACGGCGAGCGCTCGATGATTCAACAAACCGTGGAGCGGCTCAAGCCGCTGGCCGGGCTCGAAAAAACGTGGATTATCACCAACGAATACCTGGCCCATGAGATTGCCGACCAGTTGCCAGGTCTGCCTGCCGGGCATATCGTGCAGGAGCCGATTGCTCGCAACACCGCACCGGCCTGCGGCCTGGCGGCGTTTCTCATCGAAAAGCAGAATCCCGCCGCCGTGCTTGGCGTCTTTCCTTCTGACCATGTGATCGCCGACGAGCCGCGTTTCCTCAAAACCCTGCAAAAGGCCATTCAAGTGGCCGCGGCGGGCGAAAACATTGTGGTGCTGGGCATTGAGCCTGTCCGCGCCGAAACCGGTTACGGCTACATCGAGACCGGCGACTTCACAAAGGACGACTCCGCGCTCCACGTGCGCCGGTTTATCGAGAAACCCAACCAGAACCGGGCTGATGAGTTTATCGCCGCCGGCAACTACTACTGGAATTCGGGCATGTTTCTGTGGTCGGCGCGCACCTTAGCCAACGCGGTCCGGGAGCACCTGCCGGAAACCGCGCCGCTGCTCGAATCCATCGCCGCGGCCTTTGGATCGGCTGAGTTCGAGGAAGTCTTTCGCTCGCTCTACCCAAAGTGCGAAAACATTTCCGTGGATTACGCTGTCCTCGAGCCGCGATCGGCCAAGGGCGAGCATCTGTCGCATCTTTACTGCGTCCCTGCCGAATTCACCTGGAACGACCTCGGCTCCTGGGCGTCGCTTTACGAATATCAGCTCGAGACGCGTTTGCGCGGCGACGCTGAAGGCAACGTAGCCGACGTCGGAGGCCATCTCGCCATCGAAGCCACCGACAACTACATCTTCAGCCCCAAAAAGTTCGTGGCCCTGGTGGGCGTGGAGAACCTGGTGGTTGTCGATACCGAGGACGCGCTCCTCATCGCCCACCGCGACCACTCCCAGGACGTGGGCAAGATCGTGAAAGAGCTGAGCCAGACGGGGCGGAATGAGCTGATCTAGTTTGATCGAGTTCGAACAAGTCAGCGTATAAGTCTGTCGGTTGAAACGCAGCGCGTGGCGCGTGCGTTGGAAAGGTTCTGCGCGCTCAAAAAGTTTTGCGATGGGTCGGAAATCTTTCGATCAGCGTTCTTCCTCTGGAGTGTTCTCTCGATGCGTCAATTGCAATGGGTGTTTTTGTTGATTGCGGCGACCGCGCCGTTGATGGCGCAGTCTGCATTTCCAATGCGGCCGGACGATCCTCATGCTGTGTACCTGGGGCCGGGGAGCTTCGGGGCGGCTGGGGACGGTAAGGCGGACGATACGGCGGCCATCCAGGCGGCGATCGACCGCGTGCAGGAGACGACGGGCGAAGGAATCGTGTTTGTGGCGGAGGGACGATACCGGATCAGCCGGACCATTTACCTGTGGTCGGGGATACGGCTGTTCGGGTATGGCGCCCACCGGCCGGTGTTGGTGCTGGGAGCGAACACGCCGGGATTCCAGGAGGGTCATGGATTTCTGGGGACGGGGAGATACATGCTGCAGTTCGCTTCGCGGCGGCCGGGGCCCGGAGAGCCGGTGGTGGACGCGAACGAGTTTACGTTTTATAGCGGCGTCAGCAATGTGGACTTTGAGATCGGCCCCGGCAACCCGGCGGCGATTGCGGTGCGGTTTCACGTGGCGCAACACTCGTTTTTGGAGCACATGCGGTTCGAGGTGGGCAACGGGCGGGCGGCGGTTGAGGACGTGGGCAACGGCGCGATGGACCTGCAGATCGAGGGAGGCGAATACGGCATTATCTCGGTGCGGACGGCGCCGGGGTGGCAGTTTCTGTTGATGGATTCGAGTTTGACCGGGCAAAGACGGGCGGCGATCCATACACAGGAAGTGGGCATGACGCTGGTGCGCGACCGGATTGCACACACGCCGGTGGCG
Source organism: Acidobacteriaceae bacterium (assembly GCA_030041305.1). GTDB lineage: Bacteria > Acidobacteriota > Terriglobia > Terriglobales > Acidobacteriaceae > Telmatobacter. The sequence goes on along the minus strand of JASHOC010000051.1, from coordinate 45,279 downwards.
GTCGAAATTCCGCCGGGGAAAACGGAAGAGCTGTATGGACGCAACCTGCAGCTCGAAGACATCGGGCGGGCAGCGGTGGTGCTGGGGGACGCGCAGAAGGCACATAGCGAGGTGACTCTGGACGAGGTGAGGTGCAGAAACGTGCCGCAGATGGTGGGGGGACCGGGAGCGAACGGGATATTTGCGGTGAAGGGGAATTTGCAGCCGTTTATCGAGGAGCACCTGACGATCGGCGAGGTAATTGGCGACGACGGACGCGAGCGGGGCGTGGAGGTTCGGCATCGCGAGCGCGCCGGAGCAAGGTGGGCCATGGCCTCAGATATTCCGCGGCTGCCGCCGATGCGGGAGTGGGTGAATGTGCGGACTTTGGGCGTGAAGGGAGACGGATCGGATGACACGGCGGCGCTGCAGGCGGCGATTGACGGTCATCGGGCGCTTTATTTTCCGAGCGGTACGTACCGAGTGACGAACACGCTGCGACTGCGGCCGGATAGCGTGTTGATCGGATTCAATCCGGGGACCACGGAGATTACGGTGACCGAGGATGCGGCGAAGTTCACGGGCGAAGGCGGGCCTGTGCCGGTGGTGGAGAGTGCGAAAGGCGGAGACGCGATTGTGAGCGGGATCGGGATCGCGACCGAGATGATGGACCGGCGGGCGGCGGGGCTGGTGTGGGGTGCGGGTCCGCGGTCGATGGTGAACGACGTAAATCTAAGGGCCGGGTTTGGACGCAGAAATCCGGTGCTGAGCCCAAATCTTCCCGTGCCGGCGCGGCCGGCGCAGGGCTTCGCGGCGTATGCGGCCGCGATGGGATCGCAATATCCGAGCTTGTGGGTGAAAGACGGGGGCGGCGGGATTTTTCGCGGCATTTGGACTTCTAATACGCTGGCGCAGGCAGGGCTGACGGTGGAGAACACGGCGACGCCGAGCGAGGTGTACCAGATGTCGTGCGAGCATCATATGCATCACGAAACGCAGTTCTATCATGCGTCGCACTGGACCGTATACGCGCTGCAGACTGAGGAAGAGAACCCGGCCGGTGCGGATTCCTTTTCAGTGGACTTGAAGGACGCGCAAGCCATGCTGTTCGCGAACCTCTTTATGTACCGGGTTTCGCGGCAGGTGATGCCGAAGCTGAATGCGGTGGAAACGGCGGTTTCAACCGATGTGCGCTTTGAGAACGTGCATAACTTCAGCATGACGCGGCTAGCGTACGATAACAGCGTTTTTGATTTCACGAGCGGCGTGCGGGTGAGGGATCACGACTTCACCGTGTTCACGGTGAACGCGGATCTGAAGGTGGGTGCGCCACTGCCGCTGCCGGCTGGTGTGTTTGCGCCGGGAGCAAAGCTGGAGCGGCTTGCGAGCGGCTTCAGTAATGCCGATGGGCTCACCGTGGACAATGCCGGAAATTTGTATTTTACCGATGCGGCGATGCATCGGATTTACCGCTGGGACGCGGAGTCGAAGAAGGCAGACGTGTTGACGGAGGCGGTGAAAACGCCGATGGCGGTAGGATTTGCCGGGAATGGATCGCTGCTGGCGCTGGATTATAGCAAGTCGGTTTATGCGGTGGACACGAGGACGGGAGAGACGAAGAAAATTGAGCCACTGAGCGCGCCGGTGAGTGGGACAAGTCTGGTGCTGCCGGTTGGGTTTCTCTTCGGCATCGAGACGCTGGAGTGGCAGTTGGAGCATCGGGGCGCGATTTACGCGCCGCATAGCAACATGGCGACTGTGGGTATGGTTGAGAATCAGCCGCGGAGTTATTTTTATGCTCCGGGGACGACAAACGCCATCGTGGCCGGAGGAGACTGGCGGCCGGCGGTGCAGGCCTCGCAGTGGCGGCTCCTCCATGTAGGCGGCGAGCACCTGGCGGCGAGCGAAGACGATGACGCTGTGTATCGCGTGAAACTCGACAGCCTGGAGCATGTGACGGCAAGCGAGTTCGCGCCGCGCGGAGGGACGAGTGTGGTGAGCGATGCAGCCGGAAATGTGTTTGTAGCTGCTGGGCAGCTTACCATCTACAACGCCAAAGGACGACAGATTGGCGTGGTGGAGATTCCGGAGCGGCCGGGGAGCCTGGCGTTTGGAGGGGCGGATAAGAAGACGCTGTTCATCGGGGCCCGTGGCGCGCTGTTTTCGCTGCAGACGGCGGCTGGGGGCCGGTAGAGCGCTTCTCCCACCCATATAGCCGTTGCAATTTCAATCGAAGGCAGCGGTTCTTTGAGGCAATTGCAACTTGAGTTCCAGGCTTCGACGTACAGCAGAAGAAGAAATGCTGGAGCGCCTGCAACGGGCAGCACGCGTCGGAAGCGCGGAGATGGGCCGCGGGCAGGCGTTCTTCCCCGGCAGGCACGCCTTCGCTCGACCTCAACCGATTGATCCTGCAGATCGAGCTCCTGCATCCCAATTTTTCTCACACCGGTTGCGGCGCGTAGTCCTCTTCCTCTTCCACGCCATAACGGCGAAGGAGACTGGGCAAGCTTTGCGAAAAGGCGGAGCGCGGCATGACAGTGTCGCATCCGGCTTCAATGGCCTTCATCTTGAGGTCGCCCTGAAGGTGGCTCAGGAAGCCGATGATCGAGACGGCCTTTTTGAACTTGGCCTTGAATTTGGGAATCAGGGTCATGGGTTTGGCGTTCAAGTTGTTGAGGTCGAAGACCAGCAGGGTGGGCCGCTCGTTTTCGGGAGCTTCGGCAATGCGCGCCACCGAATCCTTGTCGGCGCCTTTGATGAACTCGACCTTGACGCCCAGCTTGCGGGCCGTCTCCTGAATCTTGGCCAGGAAAAAGAGATCTTCAATGAAGCAGAAGATGCGCGTGGGCGCATTTTCGCGCACGGGCGCGGCCGCATACGGCAGGTAAGCTTCAGCGTAGTAGCTTCCCGCATGATTGCCCGGAACCTGGATCGTGGACGGCGGTCCGTCGGCGACATTGCCGTTGACAGCTCGGTAGCTGTGATCCATGGGCCCGACAAACTCGCGCGGTCCCCTCTGTTTGCCTCTGCGCTTGCTCTGCAGAGGAGCGGAGGCGCTGTTGCCGGGAGGCGCCTGCGGCGCGGAGGCCTTTTGGAAGAACTTCTTCTTCTTGCGCCCCTGGTTCTGGTGAATCTGGGTTGGCCTGGGGGGGTGGCCTAAAGGCGCTTGCGGCTGCATTTGCACCGGTGACTGCGGTTGCATCTGCGTCGACTGAAGCTGGGTTGCGCCTTGTTGGCTGGACTTGTTCTTGCGTCGGCGGCGACGGCGCCGATGCCCTTGCGACTGCACCGGACCATTGTCGGGTGCGGGCCCCAGTTCAGGCTGGGGCTGAGTCGATTCTGTCGTCATGCGTGTACTTCCTGGTGCTTTGCTATCTGGAACCTTTATTTCTCAATTCAGATCCCGAAATGTATACCGGATTACCGGTTTCCCCGATTTCCCTCGGAAAGATGACATGCGTTCGGGGCGACGAACCTCGCTTTGGGAACATGGCCGGAAACGGATTACTCCATGCACATTCTTCGAACATTCGAACGCAATCGCGAAATTACCCCGACGCGTCCCGTCGCCGTTGAAGCGCAGGGAGCGTTTCCAAGCTCATCGCTCTCACTGGTCCCTAAAGGCAAAGACCCTGCAGCCAAGTACGAACGGGCTCAACGCGAGGGCGCAAGGTTCCGCGACTCTCATGTTTGCAAACTCTCTGGAAAATGCTGTCGACGCCTCTACGCAATGAGCCTTTTTCGAGCTCCATCCAAGGATCAGGAACGCTAGGCGCAACCGGCGCTTTCTCAGGTGATGCCCTTCCTAATACGAGCTTTCGCCGCGCGAATCTGCGAATAATGGGACCACCCGGCGAAGTTCTTCTTAGCTCGGCGGCGAGCTTGCTCTGCCCGACCCGGGAGAAGCGCGTCAGCCGCATGATAGGCAACTCTGATAGTACAGCGAAGCGGGGCCGCTGGCAAGTGCTGAGGCGAGGAATTGGAGATCACGGATCAGGTCTCGAAAAGAAAGGGCCTGACGCGCGAAAGCCACTCCCTTACGGAGTGGCTTTTTAGGAAGCGCTGGTCACTGGCCTCCCAGCCTGATTGAATCGGTGGTTGGCCCACCGTATTGCTTTCTTCGTCCCGGCCGGCTATTGCCTTTGAAGGCTGCCCATTGGGCGGCTGCTCATGCCTTGGACTGTTTTATCTAGGCTGCTGGGGCCTGTCCTGCCAGCAGCCCGAAACATCACTGGCGCCTATCTTCTAGCAATCGCGGGACCGTTTAGACTCGTTTGTGTTTTCAGATAGTTAGCAGCGAGAACGCAGGGGGGAGGTTTGGATTCTGGGAGTTTGAACCGAAAATCCTCCAGAAAACCGTAGGCATGGTCCTTCAACGTTGGCAGCGGGGGCAGTAGTGCGTGCCGCGGCCAGCGACGAGGATACGGCGGATGGGCGTTCCACAGCGTCGGCACGGTTGGCCGGTGCGTCCATAGACACAGTGCTCCACCTGGAAGGAACCGGGATCGCCGTTGGCGTCGACGTAATCGGACACCGAGGAGCCACCCAGGCGAATGGCGTGATCAAGAACGTCAAGGAGGGCAAGGCGGAGACTTTCGAGCTCCGCGCGGGTGAGGCGGCCGGCGCGGCGGGTGGGGCGGATGCCGGCGCGGAAGAGGCTCTCGTCGGCGTAGATGTTGCCGACCCCGGCGAGCAGCGACTGATTCAGAAGAGCTGCCTTGATGGCCAAGCGGCGGCCGCGGAAGAGAGTGGCGAACGGCCGCGCGGCGATTTCGAGCGGCTCCGCTCCCGGCGGGGCGAACCGGCCAGCGCGGGCGAGATTGCGGAACTCGAGGCGGCCGAAGCGGCGGGGATCGACGAAGCGCAGCTCATATCCGCTGGCCAGAGTGAGCCGGGCGTGAGTGTGGCAGAGGACGGGTGCGCCAGGCTCCTTAACCAGCAGTTGGCCGGTCATGCCCAAATGGACAATCCATTGAGCGTCTGGAGTCGCGGGCGGGCGTCGGGCGGAGGAACCGAGCTCGAAGACGATGTGCTTGCCGCTGCGATGGACGGCGACGATCACGGAGCCTTCGAGACCCGCTGCTTGACGGGAGGGCGAATTTTTGAAGGGCTCGCGATGACTGCCGAACCAAGCCTGGACGATTCGGTCGCCGCGCAGGCGCACTTCCACGCTACGGGCGATGGTTTCGACCTCGGGCAGCTCCGGCATCGGTTCATTGTAGAGGATCACAGAAAAGGGCTCAGGAATCAGGGATTAAAGACTAGGAACGGGGGGGTGGCGTGAGGCGATGAGATCGCGCACGGCCTGGCGGCCGAGGCGGATGCAATCGGGGATACCGATGCCGTCGTAGGCGTTGCCGGCCAAGCGAAGACCGGGCAGGCCGGCGATGCAGTCGGCGATCCGCTCCATGCGCTTGCGATGGCCCACTGCGTACTGAGCCATGGCGCGGTTCCAACGAGCCACGCGGGCGTGTTCGGGCTCGAGGGCTGGCGGTAGAGTGCGAGGGCCGAGAATCTCACTGAGCTCGCGGCGGACGATCGCAATAAGCGATTGGTCAGGCTCAGCGAGCAGAGCCTCCCGGTGGGCGCCGCCGAGAAAGGCGCGGAAGACAGCTTTGCCCGGGGGCGTGCGGCCGAGAAACTTGCGATGGGCGAAGGTGCAAGCGAGGATGGCGCGGCCTTCGCTGGCCGGAACCAGGAAACCGAAACCCTTTGGCAGGCGGCCCAAGCGAGCCTCGTCGTAGAGGAGATTGACGGTGATCGAAGACGAATAGGGAATAGCGGAAAGCTCGGCGGCGAGAGCCGTGTCCACGGGGAGGAGGAGTTCCGCCGCAGCCCAGGCGGGCACGGCCACAATCAAACCGTCGTAGAGATCCGTCGTGTCCCCGGCTTCGATCGTCCAGCCGGACGCGACGCGCTCGATGGCAATGACCGGCAGGTTAAGCCGGAGCGAAGCCGGGTCGAGGCGAGCCACGAGAGCGCCAACCAACTGCGACATGCCGCCACGGAGGGCCGTGAAGATCGGGCGCGGGGCTCCGCCCTCTGGCGTTTTGGAGGAAGTTCTTGCCGCAGCGTGCATTTTCCGGTGGGCGGCCAACATTCCGCGGGTGAGGGAGCCAGAGCGAGCCTCCATATCAACCAGGCGGGGGAGAACCGCGCCGGCGCTGAGCTGGGCGGCGTCGCCGCCGTAGATGCCGCTCAACAGCGGGTCAGCGAGGCGGTCGACGGCCTCGGCGCCGTAATGGCGCTCCACCAGAGCCGCCACCGACTCGTCGGTCGGGTGATGGAGACGCGGAGGGTGCAGCAGTTCGAGAGCCATGCGTAGTTTGGTGGCCACGCTGAAAAGGGGGGTAAAGGCGGTCGCGGCGAGCTTGGTGGGAACCAGGAACATGAGGCCATCGGGCAGAACAACGAGGCGGTTGTGAACGACGATGTAGGTTTTGCGGGCGGCATCGTTCGAGGGCAGGAGCGCGGATTCGATCCCGAGCTCGCGGCACAGCTCAGCGGCTGCAGGTTTTTCAGTAAGGAAGGAATCGGGGCCCTCTTCGAGGACTGCGCCATTGACGACTTCAGAGGCCAGCGAACCGCCAAAGCGCGAACGCGATTCAAAAAGTGTGTACTGAAGCGCCGCGTCCTGGGCGCGCGCCTTTTCGACTTCGTAGGCGGCGGCGAGTCCCGCTATTCCCCCGCCGACGATTGCAATCCGCATCCCCGACATGACTCCATGGTAATGATCGTTCGCGGTGGTTGCGCGCTTTACAGCGAAACCAGAGACCGCGTACCCGCCTGGCTCCGCGACGGCTCGCTGCTCCCCGGGGGACGCGTCGATTTCCACCCCAGCGACCAAGTCCTGTCGCTGGGGACCCCGGACTTGATTGTGCGGCTCCCAGATGCGCCGTCTCTGGTTTCCCGATATGGGGTCAAACATGAAGGAGCCGTTCGCTCCGGCGCTTGCGATGCCTTCTCCATCGCGCGCCGGAACGAACGGCAAGCCGAACGGCTGGGAACCAAACAGAGCAGAGAGAGCCCGATCAGCCGCGCGCGTAGCTTTCGAGCGCGTTGCGACTGGGTATGGTAAGCGTGGATCCGTGAACGGCAACTAGGCGCCGGTTCTTAAAGACGGTGAGGGTGCGGGTGACAGTTTCGCGCGAGGCGCCAATGAACTCGCCGATCTCCTCGTGCGTGAGGGAAAGGCGGCAGCGCGCGGAGGCATCGCTCTTCTCGGCTGATTCGCTCCAGCCCAGCAACAAACGGGCGAGCCGTTCCGGAGCCGAAGCGGAGAGACCTACGGTGCGCAATTGCTCGCAGGCGAGATTGAAGCTGTGAATCATGTCGCGCGTCACGGCCTGATAGGCCTCAGGGTGACGGGCAAGGAACTGGAGGAGCGCCTGGCGACTCACGTAAGCGATTTTGGCCGGGTAAAGGGCCTCGGCGGTCATTTCGTAGGGACGGCCGGCGATAGCGGCTGTGAGGCCCAGCACCTCGCCCGCCCTGGCGATGCAGAAGCTCAAACGGCGGCCGTCGCTCGAACTAATGGAGAGCCTCACCTCACCCTCGAGGACGACCGCGATGCCGGTCGCGGGCTCCTCTTCGGAAAAGATGACGGTGTGCGCAGGATAGGAAGAGGGAAACAACAGGGAATCGAACCCCTCGAGCGCAGAGGGGGAGAGCTGCGTGAAGAAATCGCCTTTGCGGTAAGCGGGAATCTGATTTCCAGTGGCATGGTCGTGGATGGCTTGCATGTTAGATTTCCTCCATTTCCTGTACTACATGATTCCGGGTGATTTCATCGGCAAGATGCTGCGTCCAGAGTGTGCCGGTGAGGATCTCGGCTCCCGTTTCCGCGTATATGGCGCGCAGGATCCGAATTCCGTCTGCATCGGCAAAGGTGGTGTCGCGAAGATCGAGGGAAACCGGCTTGGCTTTGAGGGCGGAGGTGTTTTGTCGCCAGTAGTGATCAAGTTCGGCTGCCCACGGTCCGACAATCCGCCCTTCCAGTTTGAGGCTGATGGTTTTCGAATTATCTTTCATCGTGATCTTCAACGTAAGCTGGCTCGTCCTGCGCCGTGCCCTCTATGCTGCACGCGGGGCGCCAAATTTGTGACGCCCGTCACAAGCCGGAATAGAACCAAGAAAATGAGCAGCTTAGCGCGAAAAGGCGGGAATTGCGATGGCGCAGACGAGACGAAGTGACGAAGACGATATATCGTCACGAGACGATGGGGAGTCGCGAAGGGGGTGGGGTGAACATTACGGCATCGAATTCTGGCTGGACGAACCGGCCGCGGGATTTCCGAGGGTGGTGACGTGGACACTGGCTTCGGTCTCGGGCACGCCGCCATCGTTGACCAACACTTTGGTGGGCGCGCCTTGAACCAGGATGCGCTGTGTGATTTCGCCCTGAGCGGGAATAAGCATGCGCTGCGTAACGGAGGTGAGAGCGGTCCGTACGGTGACGGGCACCTCGGCAGCGGCGTAACCGGAGTTAGCAATGGTGACGCCAACAAGGGTGGCGCCGGCCTCGGCGGGCTCGGAATAGACCTTGCTGATGGTCAGATCGGGAAGACCTTTGTCGGCATCAACCCAATCGGCGAAGAACCAGTCGAGATTTTTTCCCGGACTCGCGCGCCTGACGAGATTCTCGAATTCGCCCGGCTGGGAACTGGGAAGGTTACTCATGATCTGGTCTGAGGCGATCTGGTCCTGGGCGGGGTTGTAGGCGCGGAAGACGGATGATAGGGCGGCGTCGCCCACCAAGTCGCGTAGCATCCAGAGGACATAAGCGGCCTTGGTGCGGTAATAAATGGGCGAATAAGCCTGACCCAGCGGCTGTCCAGCGCTTTCGCCGGGGCTGGAGGGTTCGGCAATGGCCAGCGCGGTCCGCGAGGCTTCGAGCGATTCGAGAGCCTCGGCGCGGCCGTCGTTCTTTTCGATCCAAAGTGTTCCCATGAAGTCGGCCACGCCCTCATTGAGCCAGGCGCGCGGCGAATCCATCCACGCGTGAGTGAGGGCGTGGGCCATGACGCTGTCCAACTGCTCCGGCGAGGCCTGGCCGACGGCCATAGCCAGGAGGGCGCCGGACTCGAAGGGCGCATCCAGCGGGTCGGGCAGGTCGATGATGGTCAACTGCGAGCGCGGCTGGTCGCCCATCCAGTCTTGCAAAAATGGGGTGACGGTGGATGCGGCCGTAGCCCAGGCGGGAACGGCGGCTTCGTCGGCGGGCAGCGTCCACAGTGTAGCGTTGGTCATTTTTTCGGGTTTGCGGACGGCCAGAAACAGGTTGGGAGATTCGAAGCCGAGGGTCGAAGCTTGGTAATCAGCCGTAGCCACGCCGGGGACGCCCGCGCCGCCGCCGGTGACCGCGAGTGGCGCGGGGTGTCCGTTGATCAAGGCCACGGTGGGCGTTGCGTCCTGAGGAAACTCGACGGTTAGGCGCAACTGGAAGCGGGCTCCTTCTGCGCGGAGCTTTTGCCGGCCGATTTCGTCGAAGAGTTGCGCTCCGTTACCAAGGAGGGCCGGGACGCTGGCGACGGGATACCAGACCACGTTGCCAAAGCCGCGCAGACCTGTGAACTCGACGCCAATGCCATCCCAATCGGAGTGCAGGGCTGCGTCGTCCGGAGTGCCGATGGCGGTCAAGCGCTGGGCGTTGGGTGCGATCTTGCCGGCATAGGTCACGTCGAGCTGCAGGGTTGCGCCCGGAGCGAGCGGCTGCGGCAAAGGAACCGCGGCTTCGTGCAACTGGCCGGTGTGGTCGGCGTCGGAGTTGAGCGTGGCCACGGTGTAAGCCACGTCGCGACCGGAGACCCGGATTCGCTCCCAACTCAGCGAAGAGGAGATTTGCAGGGGAACGTGCGCGAGCGGGGCGGCGCCCGTATTGCGCACGGTCACCCGGGCCCGCGCCGCGATGTACTGCTCGGCGGGTCGCAGATGCACGTCCATGTCGAAACCAGTAAAGGTGACGGCCTGACGCTCGGCGTTGACAGCTACAGGCGCGTTCACCATTTGTCCGCCAGTGGAGGCTGCGGCCGGACCAACGGTGGTGGTCGTCTGGCCTTCAAGATTCGTCGATCGCAAATAGATGACCTGGCCGCTGGATTGAGGATAGTTGGATGGGGTTTGGGTGAAAGCCGGGAGGGCCAAACATGTGAAGACGGCGAGGGCGGCGGCTCGGGCCGATCCGACGCTCAGCCTGCATTTTTCTACCGCCCGCGACTTCCGGGCGAAAACCAACATCATGAACCGAGACCTTTCTGCTGTTTAGATTTGGACGCAGTCGAGGGAACGGGGAGAGCGGCGGCTCGTCCGCGAGCGGCCGCGCGGCGCTGCCGTGCAGCTTCATAGAGCACGACCGCGCCGGCTGCAGAAACATTTAACGAGCTGACTCCGCCGGCCATGGGAATGCGCAGCAGGTGATCGCAGGTGCGGCGCACGAGCTCGTGCAAGCCGGCGCCTTCGCGGCCCAGCACCAGGACACAGTCGCCGGTCAGGTCGAATTGGTCGTACTCGGTGGCGGCGCACTCGTCGAGACCCACGATCCAGAGATGCTGACGCTTGAACTCCTCGAGAGCGCGCACCAGGTTGACAACGCGGGCGATGCGGAGGTGCTCGGCGGCGCCGGCGCTGGCTTTGACCGCTGCCGCGCGGAGCGGGGCGGAGCGACGCTCGGTGAGGAGCACGCCGTCCACGCCGGCGCCGTCGGCCACGCGCAACAGCGCGCCCAAGTTTTGCGGGTCCTCGACGCCATCGAGGGCGAGGATAAGGCGGCGCGATTGCGGATGGTTCCGGCTTTGCCACGGGCCGGGGGCGTACAGATCTTCGAGTTGGAGGAATTGCTGTGGGTGGACCAAGGCGACAACGCCTTGATGGGCCGCGGTGTTTGCGGTTTGCGTCAATTGCCGGCGCGGCTCCTGGCGCACGCGCACACCGGCCTCGCGACAGGCGGAAACCAGGCGCTCGAGTCGCTCGTCGCGCCGTTCGCTCGCCACCAGCACGTGGTCGAAGCGGCGCCGCCCAGCGCGCAAGGCCTCCTCGACGGGATGCAGCCCGTAGAGAACTTCCATAAGACCAGTGTAGAGGGGCGGAAAGAGAGACCGAGGGAACGAAGGAACAAGAGAATTAGGGAACATGGAACTGGGGGAACGAGGGGCGAGGAGCTGGCGGCGACTGAGGTCAGTAGATCACCTTGAGCGAGAATTGAATCTGCCGGGAGTTGCCCGCCGTTTTGCTGATCTCTCCAAAACCCGAACCGTTGAGAATGTTGGCTGGCAGGCCCATATTGACGATGTTGAAGAGATTGAAGAACTCGGAGCGGAATTGCAGGTCCACGTCCTCGGCCCCACTGCGGCGGCGGCCGAAAGGAGTGTCTTTGATGAGTGCGAAGTCGAGGTCATAAAAGGCCGGCCCGCGGAAACTATTGCGCCCCAACGCGCCGAAGCGGCCCTGGTTGGGACCCGTTCCGCCGGGGATCTGGATGGGGATGGAGAAATAGTCCGCAGCGTTGTTTGCGCCCTGCCCGAAATAATCCTCACGGTTGCGCCGCGTGGTGGACAGATGGGGCGTGGCGATCTGGTCGGGGCGATCGGCGCCGCTCGAGCCATAGCCTGTCTGCTGCACGCCGGAATAGATGGTGAACGGAGAACCGGAACTCAGACTGGAGATGTTGAGTAATTCCCAGCCGCGGGTCGCCTTGCGACCGATTGATTCAAAAAAACCGATCTCTTCCAAGTGCAGATCTTGAGCCACGCTCAAGCTGAACGCGTGCGTGACATCGAATGACGACGGACCTTTTTCAGGGTGGGTGTCGAATGGGTTCTGTGGAACCGGAATTGTCACCGCGCCTGTGGACCCCGTGCCTCCGATCACCTGGCTGGTGTTGTCGATGGATTTGCTCCATGTGTAGCTCGCCTGGACGCCCGGCCCGCCATGCCGCACCGCGCCCGAGAGCGAGGCTTGCAGCGCATGATAAATAGAGTGCGCGGCGGCGGCAATGATGTTTTCCACGCCGAAACCGCCAGTGACGTTACCCTGGCTGTCGAACTGGGTATGTGGCGCGAAGCCTGGACTGGCGCCGGGATAGGCATTGGGGAAAATGGACTCGGGCAGTTTTTCACTGGCCGTACCCACATAGCCAGCATCGGCGGTGAGATCGCCGAGCTTGCGTTCGAGCCCAAGAGTCCAGGTAAACAGTGTGGCGTTGCCGAAGGACCGATCGACGCCGCTCAAATTGAGTGCGCTGACCACGTGGCTGGGGGTGAGCGCGGCCACGTCCTGCTCGTAGCGGTTCACATCCATCACGGTGTTGGGCGCGACGGTGTTCGTTTTTCCTGAAGCGAAGATGTTTACGCCCGCGGGAGTGTAGACATTGGGCAATTGCGCCGGCGTAATGCGGAATCCATAGTGGATGGGAAAGGTGGAAGCGGCCACAAGACGGGGATACACGGAAAACGGCGTTGTGCCGGTGAGGAAGTTATCCTGCCAGATATTAGGCGGGATCACGGTGATGGCTCCCCCGGCATGAGCCACTAAATTGGATCTAACTTGCCATGCAACTTGAATGCGCGGCCCGAAGCCATTCCAGTTGGTGCGATAGCCGGGTTGAGGATTAATGACAAACTCTTGTTCGCCATTGAGGTTGAGGAATCCGGAAGTGCGGCGCGCGCGCTCGGCTATAGGCGTGTAGAGCTCCCAGCGCAAACCGTAATTGAGCGTGAGCTGCGGCGTGACCTTCCAAGTGTCCTGAGCATAGATGTTGAAGTCATTGCGATTGATGGCGGCAGCGCCGATGTGCGAGCCGCTCGAAAAATATGGCGGCGCGATGGCGATGGTGTAGACAAAAGGGCTGCCGGAGAGAAAGCTCGACAGCGTGTCAGGCAATGGGTCGCCGGGTTGTATATTGTGCAGGCCGCTTTTTGAGGGAATGGCTTCAGTGGCGTAGGCCGTACCTCCGCCAAAATCGTATTCACCGTTGGGGCTGATGCCGTAGTAAGTTGTATCGCGATTCATGCGCGCTTCGAATCCGGCCTTAAAAGCGTGGCGGCCAACCATGTAGGAGAGGTTCTGCCGGCCCTGGAAGAGATTGCCGTACGCCTGCATCACCGATCCGCCAGCGCCGTTGAACGCTTCAAATAAGCCATCGTTGAATTTGACGGCGGGATCAGAGTAGTCAGTGGTGGGGAATCCCGGAGTTGAGCGAATGATGCTGACCGACGACTCGATGGTCAAGCGCGGCGAAATCGTGCGCGTGTAAGTACCGACAACATTCCGCTGCCGGTCGATGTATTGAATGCCAAACGCCGGATCGATCGCCGTTTGGTCGGGATTTGTCGTGGGGCCGGTGAGATTGTCGAGCGTGAAGCGCGCAAAGAACTGGTCGCGGGGCGAGAACCTGTGATCGATACGCAGCGAGAACTGGTCGGCGTTGGTGACAACTTTGGAGGGCGTCGCATAGGTGCGATCCTGAAACGAGCCCCCAGGATCGTTGGGTAGCGGATAGCGAGCCAGAATGGCGGCGATATTGGGATCGACAGGCACCGTCAGGGTGTCAGTGGAACCGTCGGGATAGGTTAAGTTGTCGATGCCGGCGCGTTCGGCGGCCGTGGGCACGGGCATCACCTGCGTTGTGCCCAGCACCTGGCGAAATCCCTGATACTCCGCAAAGTAAAAACTGCGCCTGCGCCCGTCGTAGAGGCGGGGAAGGGAGACGGGACCGCCATTGGTGAGGCCGAACTCGTTGCGCCGGAAGGGCGGAATGCGGCCCGGATAGGCGGGAGTGGCGTAGTCGAAGAAATTGCGCGCGTCGAAAGCGGAGTTGCGGACGAACTCGAAAAACGATCCGTGAAACCCGCTGGCGCCGGAACGGGTGACGATGTTGGTAAAGCCTGCCGCGCCGCGGCCGATCTCCGCCGGCATCCAGCCGGAACTCGACTGGATTTCCTCAACGGCGTCGACGTTGAAATTGGTGAACGTAGCCCCGCCCATCTCGGGATCGCTGATGTCGGCGCCGTCCATGGCGAAGGTGGCTTCGACGCCGCGCTGGCCGTTGATGGCGAATTGAGCGGTGAAATTGGTGGCGCCGTTAGCGTCGGTCATGGCCCCGGCGGCGAGCAGTAGAAGAGAGCTGAAATCGCGCTTGTTCAAGGGCAGGGAGCTGACGGCCTGACTGGAAAGCTGCTCGCCGCCGTCGCCGGTGTTGCTGCTCAGAGCATTGAGTGTGAGTTCGCCGCGGCTGGAGAGGGTTAGCTCCGCCGCCAATGCGCCTGGGGCGAGTTCAATCGGCTGCGCGTACTCGGCTTTGGCCCCGCCGGTTTCCACCGTGAGCCGATATGGCCCGGCCGCCAAGGGCGAGAGCCGGAACCGACCATCCTTCGCCGTGACTGCGTGGCTCGAGAGATGGGTCGCAGTCAGGAAAATCCTGGCGCCCGCGATCGGAGCGCCGAGAGGGTCGCGCAGCACTCCTTGCCAGACGACCTGCCCCGGCGGCTGCGCGTTGGACGAGATTCCCGTTGGCCCGATGACAAGAGCCAAAAGCAGGATCGTTACCGCAGCCCGCGTGGAGATCCGCATCGAGCTCCACGTCAAGCTACACATGGGAGTCCACTCAGAAAAAGGAGCGAAACCGCGGCAACGGGAAACGACCGTGACTCGGAACGCTTGGCCCATACCCATTCCCATCTAAGCAGATTCCCGGGCGCCGTCCGCCTGTTTGGCTCCGATGGCCGCACGAATTGACCCGCGCGTTCCCGTCGAAGATGGTCGGCGGCGGAGACGGAATTTTTGCAGCGCTTGCTTCGCTCCACGACGGCGACACTTCAGCTCTCGCTGTTTTATAGCGGGCCAGAACAGTTTTCAACAGTGACCTCAATCACGCGGAACGGCGCTTCGCGGACCTCTCAATCGGCGGCAAAGATGCGCCGGAAAAAATGGCCAATGCGAACGAAGATCCCAGGCTTCTTGACTTTTTTCGCTGGCGGAGGCGGAGTCTGCACTGGGGTTGCAGAGACGGGCGGACTTGGGGCAGGCGGAGGAATGGCGGCGGGCTGCGGCGCATGCGCGGAGCTTGAATAGACCAGAGGCGGCGTCACCTGCGGTGGGGCGGACCTTTGGATGGGAGCTGGGGATTCCGGCGGCGTGGGCGCCAGGCCTTCGCTCTGGGCCAGCGGAAACTCGTTGCCTTGCGCGGCGGCGGGCGTGGGCGGGCAGCCGCACGGTTCACTCTCCTGGTCGACGACTTCGCGCAAGCTGCCATGCTGGAACATGACGCGCTGGCCGGGCTGCACGCGATAAAGGCCGCCTCCGAACAGACTGGTTACCACGACGTAGGGCGCGTCGGTCCCCGAGTTATCCACGCAGGTGTCGCCGCCGGCGCCCAAACGGACCTTCACTTCCGAGGCTCCGGGACCGCCGATGAGGATGCGGAAATCGGGGGTCAGCAAGACGTCGGCGTTGCGCTCGTTGGCCGAGGTGTTGGCGAAGCTCATCTCGACGGCGCCATGGTCGATGGCCATCAGCAGACCTTGCGCTTCGCCCGGGGGAACGCCGGCGTCAGTGGCCAGCTTGACGGTGGTGGAGGCGCAGACGTGCAAGGTTCCGCGGCGGGGCAATATCACATCGGTGGTTCGCGGGCCTGCGGTTACCGCTCCGCTGGCCGTGATAGTGGCGTTGCCGCCCGTGACTTCGAGGGCTCCAGTAACTGTGGGGCCTTGGCCGGGATGATCTGCGTCGAGAGGAACGATGGCGATAGGG
Organism: Acidobacteriaceae bacterium; assembly: GCA_030041305.1. Taxonomy (GTDB): domain Bacteria; phylum Acidobacteriota; class Terriglobia; order Terriglobales; family Acidobacteriaceae; genus Telmatobacter. Next base: position 29,556 of record JASHOC010000051.1, on the reverse strand, counting down.
TCAGGCGAAGCAGACTGCGATTGCGGAGCCGTCGGGGATTGTTGCGGGGAAGTTGACTGCGCGTGGAGCGGGCGCAGTGCGAGAGGGATAATCGAGGCCGCCAGGAGCAGAAGGAGGGATGGACCGAAGCGGCAGCCGGACAGTTGCATTCCTACTACATTTCCAGGAAGTTGCGGATCATCTCGTGTCCGTGCTCGGTCAAAACGCTTTCGGGATGAAACTGGACGCCTTCAATGGGAAGTTCGCGATGACGCAAACCCATGATGACGGCGCCATTGTTATCCGGTTCCGGGGTCCGCGCCGTGATTTCCAGTTCCCTGGGCAGCGAATCTTCGGCCACGATCAAAGAATGGTAACGGGTGCAGGTGAGCGGCGTGGGTAATCCCGCAAATATGCCCTTACCGTTGTGCGTCACGGAGCTGGTTTTGCCGTGCATCAGGGTCCGTGCGCGCACCACTTGCCCGCCGAAAGCCTCGCCGATGGCCTGATGCCCCAGGCATACGCCCAGGATCGGCGCTTTGCCGGCCATGTGGCGAATGAGCGGCACCAGGATGCCTGCTTCGCGCGGAGTGCAGGGACCGGGCGAGAGCAGAATCCGCTCGGGCTTGAGGGCCTCAACTTGCTCGGGGGTGAGCTCGTCATTGCGGCGCACGACGACTTCGGCGCCCAGCTCGCCCAGATACTGGACAAGGTTATAGGTAAACGAGTCGTAGTTGTCGAGGACGAAGACCATCCAAATCCAGTGTACCGCGCAAGATCTCTCAGCTTAGTCAAGGGGAGGTGTCCTAGCAGTGCGTTGCTCACTAGCGGAAACCTACTACTTTCTGACTATTGATGCCGAAGAGAGATCAGACCTAAGCTGGGAACCAGCACAAAGGCGCAGCAAACCACCGGGGCCGCGGTGACGAAGAGGCAACGTGCTGGCATGCAACACCAGTATTGGCAGGTTCGAGTCCTGCCCGCGGCTCCATGGATTTCATCTTTGGACTTGATTGCCTCCCGTTCACTGTCCAAATCCGAAAGAAGCCAGCAACGCACCAATAGAAAACCACCCGGTCAAGGGTTTGAGCTTCTGCTTCACGCCATCAGGCATGTTGGAACCCTCAGGCGTGCGCCGGGTCAACGACTCGAATTGACGCGTGGGACGCTGCGCCGTAGGCTCAAAGCATGGAATTCAAAGTCAGCGAGCTGGAACGGGAGCCGATCGAATTCGACGTGGAGCTGGCCCCGGGAGCAATCGATTTCGGCTCCGAAGCGCAGCAGACGGGGAAGCTTGGCGCCTCCGGCCGGGCCGAAATTCTCCACGAGCGCCGTTCCGCCCGCGAGATCGTCGCCGACATCCGTTTAAGGGGACGCTACACAGGTTCCTTCGAGGTTCCCTGCGCCCGGTGCCTCGAATCTGTCCGCATACCTCTGAGCGCCGAATTCGACCTCATCTTCCGCCCTCTCGGGGCCGACGCCGGAGCTCCCGAGCGCTCGATTACCGCACCCGAAACCGAAATCGGTTATTATCAGAAAGACAGTCTGTGGCTTGAAGATGTGCTGCGCGAACAGGTGCTTTTGGCCCTGCCCGTCAGGACCCTGTGCAGGCCCGACTGCAAGGGACTTTGCCCGCGCTGCGGAGCCAACCGCAACAATCAGCCCTGCACCTGCGACGAGGGTCCCGGAGATCTTCGGTGGGAGGCGCTGGCCGGTCTGCGCGGCCGGGTCAAGCCCTGAAACCCGAGCACCGCATGGTGTTTCGCCGCTGCCGGGGCCTGCAAGACGGCCCGGGTCCGCACCCACGCTGTTGTGGTGCGCTATTTTTTGCGCGCTCTTTGCTGGAGAGGGCGGAAAAGCCGGGGCAACGGCGAAGAAGAGGAAAGGAATCTGCAATGCCGAATCCGAAGAGGCGCCACTCGACGCGCCGCACCGCCAATCGTCGCGCCCACGATTTTCTGACCGCGGCCGGCCTGTCGGAGTGTCCTAACTGCCACGAAAAGAAACTTCCCCATCGCGCGTGCCCCAAGTGCGGAGCTTACAAAGGCCGCGCCGTTCTGGATGTCAAGGAAGCTGAGAAGTAAGCCGAGCCTCCATGCTCATCGACATCGCGCTTGACGCCGTGGGCTCCGACAAGGCTCCCGAACCGGAGATTCGTGGAGCTATCCTGGCGTGCCGCGCTCTGCCCGTCCGTGTGCATCTGGTGGGCCCGGAGCCGGAGCTGCGCGACCTGCTCGACGAGCACCTTGAGAACGAGGATCTGCCCATCGCGATTCATCACGCTTCCGAGCGCATCGGGATGGACGAGAAGGCCGCGCACGCGGTGCGCGCCAAGCGCGACAGCTCGATGCGCGTGGGCCTTAAGCTGGTGCGCGAGGGCAAAGCCGCGGGATTTGTGACCGCCGGCAATACCGGCGCCGCGATGGCCACGGCGAAGATGGTGCTGGGCGCGCTTCCCGGCGTCGACCGGCCGGCGTTGGCGACGCCCATGCCGACGGCGAAAGGCAATCCGTGCGTGCTGCTGGACGTGGGCGCGAACGTGGACTGCAAGGCGCACAACCTGGCGCAGTTCGCGGTTATGGGTGAGATGTACGCCCGCACTGTGTTGAAGATTCGCCAACCTCGGGTGGGCCTGCTCTCGATCGGAGAAGAAGAGAGCAAGGGCAACGAGCTCACCCGCGAGGCATTTCCGCTCCTGAAGGCGCTGCCCATCCATTTCATCGGCAACGTGGAGGGCCGCGACATTTTCAACGGCCACGCCGATGTAATTGTGTGCGATGGTTTTGTGGGCAACGTGGCCCTGAAGACCAGTGAAGGCGTGGGCCGCTTTGTGCGCGACGTGTTGCGCGAATCCCTGACGCGCACGGTCACTGCGCAAGTGGGGGCGCTGCTCTCGCGGAGGGCCTTTAACGATTTCCGCCGCCGGCTGGACTACACGGAATACGGCGGAGCGCCGCTGCTGGGCGTGCGCGGCGTGTGCATCATCGGTCACGGCTCGTCGAATGACGTTGCTATTTACAACAGCATCCGCGTGGCCCACGAGTTCGCGAAGACCGCCGCCAACGAGCGCCTCGAGCACGAGTTCGCCAGCCAACCAAGACGGGGCGCGGCAGCCCAAGAAGCCGGGTCGGACACGGCGATTCAGTAGACAATGGTCAGTGATCAGGGCTCAGGATCACGGGCCTTGGCGGTATCTTCGCTGGCGGCGATTAGGACGGGAATTCCATCCACAATCGGGTAACTACGCGGGCAGCGGGTACAGGCCAGGCGAGCTTTGTCGAGGCGCAGGTCCCCGAAGCAAGCCGGACAAGCAAGCTGACTGAGCACGCTTGCGTCAAATTGAAACTGCTCCGCGGGTTTGCGAACCATGGGGAATCTATTCCTGTCCAGGCGGTCTCAATAAACGAATCCAACTGCCTTTTGATCACTGACCACTGAACATTAATCCCTGCTTTACCACGCGCCATCGATGCGGAACGCGGTAAGCTCTTCCGCCTCGTTTTCGGCTAAAGTATGTTCAATGACGCGATCGACGCGGCTGCTGCGCGGGCCGCGTTTCAGGCTGACGCGCAAATCCGCCAGGTCGTCGGGCTCGCCCGAGGCCACCACTTCCACGTCGCCATCCTCGGTGTTGCGCACCCAGCCGCGCAGACCCAGTTCACTGGCCTCGCGGTGGACGAACCAGCGGAAGCCAACCCCTTGCACACGCCCTTGAATGAGGAAATGAAGAACCATCGCCAGCAGCCAAGGCCAGTTTGGCAAAACCGCAGGCGGACGCGCAAGCTGAATCGCGGCGGAGGGCTGTCGAGCCGGAGGCAAGCTTCCTCCCCGCGAGAATACGCAACAGTAATTTCACCGGGCGGCGGCGCTCCAGGTGCTCCCAGGGAAAGAGGATGATTGCATCGATAGTGGTGCGGGTGAGGCTGTGCCGGCAGAGACCGATAGACAATGGCGCGCACGGCGGAGAAAGTTCTCCGCCGGCCTTGCAAAGGCCAAGGGCCGTTGCAAGGTTAGGGAGCGCCCTGTTTGAGGATCTGTTCGGCGTAGTAGTTACGAACCCTGGCCTGGTTTTGCAGCATTTCAAAGTAAGCGGTCTGAAGCAGTTGCTTCTCGCTCTCGTGGAGCAGGCCATGAATAGTTTGCTGCACGCGGGGATCGCTCAGCTCGCGCTGGCCCGCCGGCTCGCGCCCGATGAGCTTGAAAACGGCGTAACCGGTGAGCTTGTGGCTCGGGCCCTGGCTGTCGTAGAGAGGCAGCACATCGGTAAACTGATCGGGTTTCAACTGGCTGACCACGGCATAAATTGCGGGGTCGCTGCGCAGCGCCGACTCGGCCACGAAACCCATATCGCCCCCGTTTGAGGCCGTGTTGGGGTCCTCGGAAAAGTTCATGGCCAGGGCGCTGAAGTCCTCGCCGCTTTCCAGGCGATTGTGCAGCGCGTCAATCTTCTTCTTGGCGTCCGCCGCACCGGTGGCCTTGCTGTTCTGCAGATTCCCGGCCTGCTGCGATGGCGAGGTTGTGACCACGATTTCCGCCAAGTGGTATTGGGGCTCGACGAAATTGAACTCCGCTTTGTGCTGGTTATAGTAGGCGGCAATTTGCGCATCGGTGATGTTGATGCGCGACTCGATCTCTTTGTTCAACAGCTTGTTGTTGGTGAGCGTTCGGCGCAGTTCTTGCTTGAAGTCGTCAAGGGTCAGATTGCGCTGCTTGAGCTGGTTGTAGAACTCGTCCTGCGTGAAGGGCGCCTTGATCTCGGTGAGGCGGGCATTGACGTCCTCGTCGGTTGCGGCCAGGTTTTCCTTGGCCGCCTGCTGTTGCAGAATCTCGTCCTGAATCATCTGGTGGAGAACCTGCATGCGGCGAATGTCGGCTTCGACAGGCGAGAGCTTTTGCGCGTTGTCGCCCAGACTGGCCTGAAAGTAGCGATCCAAGTCGGAGCGGAGAATCTCTTTGCCGTTGACCGTGGCGACCACATCCGCGCCCGGCGCACGGTGGCAGCCGGCGACCGGCAATAAAACTCCAAAACTCAAAAAAAGAAGGAGGGCGAAGCCAGAACGCGCCCGGGTCAACGATTCAACGTGCAATGCGATTTCTCCTATGAAGAGTGGGTCAGTCTGGCGGAATTCGCGTTTCGGCGCCAACGCCAAGCACCCACCGGTTCCTCATGCGGCGCAACTTGAGCCGCGCCCCGACGGCTCATGTTTCCGCACAGGGCGGTTGCGCGCCCCGATTGCCGCGCTCGATCAACAGCCGGCAACTGCCCCCGCTCTGCGAGCTTCGAAAGGTCCCGGCACTCAAGGATAAATCCACGGGGGTCGTCAAGCGGCAAACGCTAAGCGTTATTTTCCTCCGGCGCCGGCTGCCCCCGCGGGCGGCTTGGCGGGCGCAGTCGGCGCAGGCATGGGCGGGGGTGTTTCCCCCTGCGCACGGAGGGCCCGGTCGATCACCGCCCAGAGCTGATCTTCGGGCACGGCTCCGTTGATCCGCTCGCCGTTGACAAACAGCTCGGGCGTGCCGTCCAGACCCAGCGTCTCAGCCTCTTTCAGCGAGGCGCGGACCACGGTCTCATCCTGCTTGGCGATGCAGGCGTTCAGCTCGGTCTCGTCGAGTTTGCCGACAGTACTCTCCTGGCGGGCAATCCGGTCCAGAGCCGCGAAGCTCTTCTGCAGATTCCGATCAGGCCCCGTAATTTCATCACCATGCGCGTGCAAGTAATCGACGTAGGTCCAATAGACGGCGCCGCTTTGGTTGGCCAGGCAGTTGGCGTCCACCGAGGCGTGCATGGCCCAAGGGTGCAGATCGGTGAGCGGGTCGTCTTTGTAAACAAAGCGCACCTGGTTCTTGTAGCGCTCGAGGGTGGCGGGAAAGAGCTCCTGGTGCATGCGGGCGCAGAACGGACACTCAAGGTCATCGAAGTTGATGATCGTGACCTTGGCGTCGGGGTTGCCGCGGATGGGACGGCCGGAGATATCGATGGATGTGGCAGGATCCTTAGTCAAATCGATGGTGCTCAAGTGAACGAGCTTTTTCTCGTCGGCCGAGATGAGGAAACTGAGCTCTTGGGTCTTGCCGCCTTTGGAAAGGATGACGGGCAGGGTTTCATACCCTGTGAATTGGCTGGTCTGGCGCGCCCCAATGGTGAGATTCACGTCGGAAGGCACATCGTATTGAGCGCGGATCATGACCTCAATGCGCCGCTGGAGCGGGGCCGGCAGGTTGGACGGCGCGGTGGTTTGGGCTTTGCAGCCCGCGGTGAGGCCGATAGCGAGCAATGCGGCCAGTAAGCGAAAATGCAGCAATTTGGTTTCCTCTCAGGAAAGGATACTCCAGCGGACTAATCGCCGAACTCCGTCCGATCAGGATTTTTCCCGGCCCAGGCGAATGGACGCGAAGATGGGGGAAAGGAAATCGCAGGCCCTAGTAGGCAGGCGGAAGAGTCGGGTCCCGGAAGACCGAATTGGCGCGCCGAATGTCGCCGACCACGCCAAAGTTGGCTAGCGTAAAACTATAAAGCCATTGCGTTTCGTCACGGCTCACCGTGCCCACCGTGCCCAACTGAAAGCGCCGGTAACCCAGGGTCAGTCCGCAACAGTCCCAGTTGTAAACCGCTTCCGCGCCGGCGTATTGGAGGGTATGCTGGGCAAAATCGTAACCGCCGTTGACGGCCAGGTCGAAACCTTTGCCGCTGGGTTTGCCGAACTCGAGGAAGGGCTTGACGAGCTGGCTTTTTAGAGTAGAAAGGGAGGCGCCGCCGGTATTTTCGTCCACGGCGTTGAGCAAGGCGTGGCCGACACCGAGCGTGGTGCGGCCCCAGCTATAGCCGGCAAAGAGGTTATCCGCGTCCATTTGACCACGCTTGGGGTCATAATCGAAATCCCATTCGACGCGCAAGTTGTGAATGGCCTCAAAACGCAAGCGCGAGATGAGCGGCGAAAGGTTGCGCGGCGAGGTGAGAAAGGCGATTGCGGATAGATCCAATGTGGAGGCGAAGACGTTTCTGCGGCCGGGAATGAGCGCGCCACCAAAGTTGGGATCGATAAAGAACTCCTGCGCAATCTGCCAGGTAGCCCACTCGCGGGGCTGGGCGGGACAGAGGCCGGCGTCGGGCGCATCAGGGTCGCATGGCGATTCGTTTTCCGGCCGAAGAAAAAAGCGCTGGGTGAACGAGTAGCCGACCTGGCTGGTGTCGGTGGCGATATCTGTGGTGTCGAAAAGCAGGGCATTGCGGGCCGCCGGTCCGATGCCGGTGACGTAGCGATAGGTGAGCTCAGGTTCGATGACGTGGCGCAACACCCTGTTTCCCCAGGGGAGGACAAATTCGCGCTCCAGAGGGGGAGGCCGGAGGTCGACCGAGGCCTCGACATCGTGCCGGCTGAGGGGATCGTGGCTGATGGTGGGAACGCCGCTATTGGCCCCGGTCAGGTCGGGGTGCTGGCTGATGGTATAGGAGGTGTCGCGCACTGCGGCTTCGGCGAGCAGGCTCCAGCCGCCGGCCTCGAGAGGCAGCACGATGTGGGGGTAGAAATCGAAACGCCCCACGTTGCGGGCATGGAAATCCGGCTCTGAGCGGCTCAGGTAATCGAGCGACGAAGCCAACCCCCAGTAAACGTGCGAGCCGGCCAATGGCTTGTCGAGCACGTCGTAACGCAAATTGGGTAGATGGAGAATCCGCACTTCATCGCCGTTGGTGGTGCTGGCAAAGGTCTGAAAGCGGTCCAGAGACGCCGAGGGAATGCGGCCGTTTCTGGCGTGGGTGAAGGCCACGTCGCTGCTCACCTGGGAGCTGGTGGCCTGCGTGTAGTTGTCGTTGAAGACCAGCCGGTAGACGTAGCTGGAAAGATACTCGGCTGTGCCCGCGAGGCGCGTTTCCGGAGAGAAAGTCCTGATGCCCTCTGCGGCCACGTCCTCGCCGCCCTGGTTGACGAGCTCGTTCGTGACCTGGCCCGTCTGTGCGTTGGTCACCGCCTCTTCGACGCCGCGGTCGAGCAGCGCGTTCCAGCGTGCGATGAGGTGATCGAGGCCGGGCCCCTTATAGCGAAAATCGCCGTTGGGCGCCCAACCGCGCTTGCTGAAGTACTCGGCGCCGAGAACCATGTCCATGCTGCGGTTGATGGCCCAGTAGACCTGTTCACCGAGGGTATAGCCGCGGATCGACGATCCGTTGCTGATCACCGGGATGAGAAAGCCGCTGGTGCGGCCGTTCGCGACCGCGGCATGGCGCAGATAAGGCAGATAGAAGACCGGCACATCGAGGAACTCGAATACCGAATTGGACGTCGAGGCCGCGCCGTTAGCAAGAGCGATGGAGTGGGAGAGAATCCGCCAATCGGGGTGGGGAAGACGGCAATTGGTGATCTCTCCATCGATGAGCTTGTAATCGCCCTCGCCGGTTTGGATGAGCACCCGTCCGGAAAACAGGAGGGGGTTGGGTGTGGAGTAGACGACGGTGTGGCCGAGGGTCCTTACCCCCTGCGATCCGTGCACGTCATAGAAGCGCGCGGTGTGCATGTTCAGGCGCATTTCACCGTGCGAGGCGTCGATCAGCACGTCCTCCGGGCCGCCGGTAACTTGGATATGGTCGCCTTGAAGTTCCGTCGTGGCCCGGTTGTAGGTCACCTCGTCGGCGGTGAGAACGTAATCGCGATAATGGAGCACCACCTTTCCCGAGAGCGTGACCGTATCGCCGATCCAGGTCTGGTTTTCGGCTTCCCATTCGATGGGAGTTCCGGAGGCAGGCGCGGGTTCCGGTTTTGCAACGGGCAAAAGCTCCTGGCCGGGATCATCGGGAAGAGAAGAAGACGACGAAAGTTGCACTCCAGTGGGATCGGCGGCGGGTTGGCTCTGAGAGAGGGGTAACCCGTTGGTCAACCTTTGTCCGTCAACTTGCGGATGACAGAGAACCAGGAGCGTGATAAACACTAAAGTACGAGGACGCATCCCAAGCCAAGTCTCGTTTAAGGCTCAGCATAGCAAAGCAGGCTTGGAGGGGAAGCGTTCCGCGCCGCTCTGGCGCCTGGGTAAAAGCCGGATGCCTGTTTCGCCCGCAGAGGTGGTCTGCTGCGTGCGTATGCGTGTTTCTCCGCGAAAAACCTCCTCAATTTGCGAACCATCTCCGCGATCTTCGGCCTGCGTCTGCCCCGAAGATACGGGGAAGACGATGGGGCTGGATTTCCTTGGGGTCTGGCCCCGGTGGAGAAGGGACAAAGTAGCTTTGAGCACATCGGTCAGTCCGGCCAAACTCTCGCCTTCGTGGAAACAGGAAGTGAACCGGCGCATCGCCGAACATCGCGGCCGGAAGGGTTGTTCGGCGGCGGAGCCGAAGACGCATGTCGAAACCCAACACGGCGCCAGCCGCCGGGCCATGGAGGCCGCAGCCCGCGTTGCGGCGCGCTTCGCCGAGGCGCCCAGCTATAGCGAGATGCTGGCCGACGAGGCGCGCGCCGCCTTGCGCGCCGCCGAAGCGGCTTCGCAGGCCGCTCTCAAGGCCAGGGCTGCCGCGCAATCCGTGCTCGACGGCATTGAGGCCGCAGCGTCGGCAAGTGCCGCCGGCGCTCAGCCGTTTTTCAGCGAGCTTCCTCATCAGGAGGAATTCCCTCAGCCGGCAGCCGAGGTGAAACCTGAGCCGGCGTGGGCCAAGACCTCTGACGAATCCTACGCCGCAACGCAAGTTGAGCCGCCCGCGCTCACCGTTCGCTGGGATCCGGAGTTGCCGCTCCGGCCGGCAAAGCCCGCGGGAATCCAAGTGTCCCACGGAGCCGCGGTTTTTAAAACGGACGTTGAGGAAGGTCGATTGCGCGCAGCCGCCGATGCTCTGGAACAAGAGAGGGAGGAGATCGAAAGCGTCGAGCCGGCCGAGCCTATTCACGCCAATCTCATCGAGTTTCCCCGCGAGTTGGTGGCCACGCGCAAGATGCGCCCGCGGCTGGCTGAGGGCCCGCGCGCCGCAGCGGAATGCGGCGTGCAATTAAGCATCTTCGAGGTAGATCCGGGCGCGATTTCGCTTAGGCCGTTCGCGGACAGCGCTGGCGACGCCGCAACGGCGTGGGCGGGGCCGCGATGGTCGGGCATCGAGCTGGAGGCGCAGCCGGAAGACGAGGGGGCCGCGCCGTTGGCCGAAGCTGCCGCCGCGCCGGCGCCTGAGTTGACGGCCGAGAGCGCGCCAGAACCTGAAGCGGTCGCTCGGCCCGTGTCGGCTCCTTTTCACTTGCGCCTGATGGCGGCGGTGGTCGATGCCGCGCTGATCACCGCGGCTTTCCTGGCCGCCGCGACAACCGCCGTTTCGCACGCGCAAGCGCTGCCGGCGGTGCGCCAGGCCTCGTTGAGCGCAACCTTGGGGCTCGCGGGAATTGGCTTCGTATACTACGCTCTCTTCTTCATCTTCGCGCGGGCCACGCCGGGCATGCGCTACGCGCATATCCGCCTGCGCACGCTCGACGGCCAAATTCCGACGCGAGGGCGGCGCATCCGCCGGCTGGGGTCGTTCATCTTGTCGCTGGCGCCCATGGGCCTGGGCGTGGCTTGGATTCTCTTCGATGACGAGAGCCTAAGCTGGCATGACCGGTTATCGGGAACGCGCTTGTGCAAGAACTAGTCTCCTGAATCATTGATTTTCTGCATAAATTTGGATCCTTGGGAAACAGGAGACGCAGCATCTGGGGTGGAACTTGAACCAGAGTTAATCCTGATTAGATGTCGGAATTATGGGCCTTACTTCTGATTCAGGAGATTAGCTGCCCGCACCCCTGCAATCACCGCGCCAACGCGCGGATGGCGCTCACGCCGGCGCCCAGGAGGGCCGTCTCGTCATCGGGCTCCAGGATCTCGAGTGAATAACTTTGCAGAGGACTCATGCGCACCATGGTTTCCAAATGGCTGCGCAGCAGGGGCAGCTCCAAAAACCTTACATTCTGGCCGGTAAAGTAAAAACGCCCTGGTCCGGCCAGGTGAATGAACGAAGCAGTCGCCGCGGCCAGGGCGCGATGCCACAGATCGACGAATTCCCGACAGCGCGCGTCGCCTTTCTTGGCATGGGCGAAAATTTCCTCCGGCTCCATATCGAGAAACCGCATGCGCATGGCGCGATAGCCCATGATGCCTTCAAGGTGGCCCACGCCGCCGCAGCCGCAGAAGCGCTCCTTTGGATCGAGGGTCACGGTGATGTGGCCGCCCTCCCACACTCCTTCGACGTAAGGCCATCGTCCATAGCCGATGCCATTGCCGATCGTCCACACGCGCGTAAGCTTGTTCAGCTGGCCGCGAGTGGCAGCTACGCCGGCGGCGATGGCGTCGGCGTCGTTGGCCACATGCACTGGCGCCGCCACCCCGCGGGCCTCCAGCGCTTTGGCCAGCGCTTCGGCCATCCGCATGCCCTTAATCTGGGGCAGGTTCGGCGAGTCCTCCACCACGCCCGCGCGCACAATGCCGGGGACAGCCACGCCGATGGCGTCTGGTGGATCTCCACCGGCGGTCAGAGGTTGAATTTGCTCGGCCAGCAACTCCACCAGCTCCGCGGCCGGGATGGGAATGAGCACTTCGCGCGCTTCAGGATCATCGGGATAGCGGGTCGGTTTTCCGGTCAGCCGCTGATCCTGAAGCCTGCCGGCCACGATGTGCTCGGTCATCACGGCGCCGATGGCGATTGTCATGCCAGCCCTCCCGGGGATCGAAGCTATTGTGTTTGATAGCGCAGCAGCCGCCCCAGCCCGTTGAACGCCGCAACTTTGTAGCACTCGGCGAGCGTAGGGTAGTTAAACACGGTGTCGATAAAGTAATTAAGATTTCCGTCGAAAGTCATCACCGCCTGGCCAATGTGGACCAGCTCGCTGGCGCCCTCGCCGATGATATGCACGCCTAAAACTTTGCGCGTCTCGCGATGGAAAATCAGTTTTAGACGGCCGGTGGTGTCGCCGCGAATCTGGCCCCTCGCCACCTCGCGATAGTAGGCCATGCCCACTTCGTAAGGCACATCTTCATCGGTCAACTGCTCTTCTGTTTTGCCGATGAAGCTGATTTCCGGAATGGTGTAAATGCCATAAGGATAAAAACTGGGGTTGGACGTCGCCGCATGGTCGTTGAACGCGCGGGCAGCGGCGATGCGGCCCTGCTCCATGGAGACGGAGGCTAACGAAGGAAAGCCCACGACATCGCCGACGGCGAAGATGTGATCCACATTGGTCATGTAATGCTCATCGACGGCGATGCGGCCGCGGCTGTCGGCCTCGAGGCCCGCTGCGGCGAGGTTCAAATCGTCGACGTTCCCCTGGCGGCCCACGGCGTAGAGCAGCGCATCGCCGGAAACCCGTTTTTTACTTTCTAAATTCGCCGCCACGGCGCCCAACGGCAACTCTTCGACGCTCTCAACTTCTTCGCCCAGGCGCAGGGTCACGCGGCTATCGCGCAAATGGTAGCTCAGCGTTTCGATAATCTCCTGGTCAGCGAAATCCAGCAGGCGGTTGCGTTTTTCGATCAGCGTGACGCGCACACCCAGCACCGCGAACATGCATGTGTACTCGACCCCGATGACGCCGCCCCCCACGACGATGAGCGAGTAGGGCAGCGACTCAAGGCCGAGAATCTGGTCGCTGTTGATGATGGTGCGGCCGTTGATGGGCACTTTGGGCGTGGAAGCGGGCTTGGTTCCCACGGCAATGATGATGCTTCCGGCTTCAAGCGTGATTTCGGCCTGCGGGCCTTCCACCCGCACCTGGTGGGGGTCGATGAAACGCGCAATGCCGTGGACGATGTCGATGCCGTTGCGCGAAAGCTGGGCCTCCGTTACGTCAATCTCGGTTTTAATCACCGCCTGCACGCGGAAGGCCAGGTCCGACATGGTGATCTTTTCCTTAACCCGGTAGTTCATGCCGTAAATGTTGCGGTAGTTGTACCCGGAAAGATGAAGCACGGCCTCACGCATGGTCTTGGATGGAATCGTGCCGGTGTTGATGCATACGCCGCCCACCACCGAGCGCGCCTCAACCACCACCACGCGCTTGTTCATCTTGGCTGCGGCGACAGCGGCGCGCTGCCCCGCCGGGCCGGAGCCGAGGACGACCAAGTCATACTTGACGGCGCTCATGCGCGTCTCTCCACGAGCCAGGCGCCAGCTTGAGCCTGGCCCCATCCAGATCCAGCCACCGGTCCACGCGCTCACGCCTTCTGTGGGGCCGGGGAACAGAGGAACCATCTTGCTGAGCAGAAAAAAGAGGAGCCCCCGCCATTGCAGCGAGAGATCTACCCGGAGCCTATCATAGCGTTCCCTGGTTCGACGCGGGATGGATAACGAGGGTTGCCGCGTAGGGACCACGAGGTTTCGCGATCCAGCCTACTGGAGAAGATGGGTGAAACCGGCGCGCTCTGGGTGCGAGAAGGCGGGGCGACCCGGCCAAAAGTCGAAATGCACTTGCTGTAGCCGGAGATCTGTAAGTCCAGCCGGAATGAGCTGCTGCACAAGCCCCGAACTGCTCCTTACATGGCTTCCGGGCTTTCGATGCCGAGCAGACTTAACGCTTTTATCAGCTCACGAAGCACAACGGCGGCCGTGGCCAGCAGAAACACCTTCCGCTGCGGGTCCTCTTCGGTGAGGATGTGATGCTTATGATAGAAGTTGTTGAACTCCTGCGCTAACTGAAAAGCATGCTTGGCCAGAAACGCTGGTTCGGAGGCGGCAATGCTTTGCTCCAGGACCAGAGAAAAACGGCCCGCACGCAGCCACAGGGCCCAGATGTCTTCGTTCTCTTCGCCGCTGAGATATTGCGAAAGTCCGTCACGCGCAGCGGCCGTGGAGCGTTGACTTGCTGACTCGCTGACTTGCTGCCCGGCCTGCTTCGCGAACTCCGCCAACGCCGCCTCCGGCGTCGTACCGCCTTTGCGGTAGATGTTGCGGATGCGGACCACGGCGTATTGGAGGTAGGGGCCGGTTTCGCCCTCGAAGCTGAGCGCGTCCTTGAAGTCGAAAGCAATAACGGAGTTGCGCGTATATTTCAGCATGAAGTAGCGCAAGGCGCCGATGGCGATCTGGTGGGCGATTTTCTGCCGTTCGGCTTCGGCATTCTCGCCGATACCTCCGGTCCGGCGCGCATCGACCTCGGCGCGCGTGGCGGCGATGAGCTTGTCGATCAGGTCGTCCGCCTTGACGCCAAAGCCTTTGCGGCCGCTCACTTCAATGTAGGGGCGCGTTCGGTCTTCGGGCGCAACGTCGTAGCCGAGCTCGATGGCGCAGCGCGGCGTGAGCGCCACCATTTCGTAGCTGAAATGCGTGTAGTGGTCCGCCGCGGCGGCGTGGCCCATACCACGCAGCGCCTGGATGACATTCGCCTGAGGATCGGACTGTCGCGCGTCGATGACGTTGTAAATGGCCGTGGCGCCGCCAAAGTGCGGATGAGCTGCTTCACCGTGTTCCGTGGAGACCCAGCACTCGCGGTCGGCATAGCGGAAAAACGGCCTGTAGCCGAAATCCCGTCCTAACAGCCCGAACTTCCACAGGTGGTAGGCAATATCCTTGCCGACATAGGTTACTGTGCCGTTGGAGCGAACAATCACCTTAGCCTCGTCGTCGGTTTCTTCCGCCGAGGCTTCGGAGCCCGGACGCTTCATCACCCAGCAGCCAGCATTCTTTCCCTGAGTCACTTCGTACAGCACACCAGATCGTTCGAGTTCCTCGCGAGCCGCCTCCCAGAACTTCAGGTGCAGAATCTCGCTTTCACGGGGCAGAAAATCATATTCGATGCCGAGCCGCAGCATGGTTTCGAGATGGCGGCGGAGGACCGCGGTGGAAATTAGGTCGGCGATTTTCGCGATCTCGTTGCCGCCACTTTCGATCGCGTGCAGCGTGTCGTAGCGCAGGCGTTTGCGCGCTTCTTTTTCCTCGACGGTTCCCTGCTCATACCATTGCGAAGTGCGCGCATAGAGGTCCCAGCAGTAGTAATCGATGCCTGCGGTGTGGGAGCCCGTGCCTTCGGCGCGTTCCCCGCAGTCGGCAGCCAAAGCGCGGATTTCGGCGACGGACTTACTTTCGAGATAAAGAAAACCGACCACGACGTCGGCCACCTGCACGCCGGTGTTGTCGATGTAGTTCTGCACGTCGACTTTGAAGCCGGTGGCGCGCAGCAGGCGCACAAAAGTGTCGCCCAGGATGGCGTTGCGCAAATGGCCAATGTGGGCGGCTTTGTTGGGATTGATCGAAGTGTGCTCCACCAGCACATGGCCCTCCGTGCCAGGTGCTGCGAGGTGAGCGTTTTCTTCCGATGCCGTCGTGCAAACCGCGGCCAAACGGTCCAGCCGCGCGTTGATGTAGCCGGCGCCGGCGACCTCGAAGCCGGAGAAGCCCTCCACCGCGCCCAGCCCAGTCACAATTTCCTGGGCGATGATCTTAGGCGCCTTGCGCAGCCTGCGCGCCAACTCAAAGGCAATGGGCGAGGCCACTTCGCCCAAGCGCAGGTCCGGTGGAGTTTCTAGCGAAACGTTGGGCAAGTCAAGCGCATAGTTTTTTAAGATCAAGGCGCGAATGGCCTCACCGAGCTTCTCTTGCAGTTCCAGAACCAAATTGAATGCCTCGAAAATCCTTGATTTTCAAGGCGATTCTAACAGACCGCCATGCGTCGCGGGGTTTGACCGGCCTCGACACGGCACCCTAAGATTGAAGAGAAGTTACGCGCACCATTCTCGCCTGCCGTCGGGGCGAACGCGAGCAAAGATCCCGCGCATGGCCAATTCCGCAACGACTTCATCTCGCTTTTATCTCACCACGCCGATCTACTACGTGAACGCGCGGCCGCACCTGGGCCACGCCTATTCGACGATTGTGTGCGACGCCATTGCCCGGCGCAAACGGGCGATGGGCATTGACACCTGGTTTTTGACGGGTACGGATGAGCACGGACAGAAGATCGAGCGCAGCGCCAAGCTCGCCGGGCGGACGCCGATGGAATTCGCCACCGCCATCGCCGCAGAGTTTCGCGGGCTGTGGGACCGGCTGGAGCTCACCTACGACGACTTCATCCGCACCACCGAGGAGCGGCATAAGCGCGGCGTGCAGCATTTGTTCGCCACGCTACGCGAGCGCGGTTATATCTACAAAGGCTCGTACACGGGCCAGTACTGCGTGAGCGACGAATCCTGGATCGAAGGGCCGCCCGGGACACCTTGCCCGGACTGCGGACGAATTACGGAAACCGTGAGCGAAGAGAATTACTTTTTCAAGCTCTCGGCCTTCGAGCGCAAGCTACTCGAATTTTATGAGGCGAATCCGGAGTTCATGGGACCGGAGTCGACGCGCCGCGAGGTGATCTCGTTTGTGCGCAGTGGACTTAAAGATCTCTCCGTGAGCCGCACCAGCTTTTCGTGGGGCATTCCGGTGCCCGGCGACGAAAAACACGTGGTTTACGTGTGGCTGGATGCGCTGGCGAATTACATTACTGCTCTCGGTTATGGCTCGGATGATGTCCAAGACCAGGAAAAATTTAAGAAATTTTGGCCGGCGGACATGCACCTGATCGGAAAGGAAATCAGCCGCTTCCATTGCGTTTACTGGCCGGCGTTTTTGATGGCCGCCGGCATCCCGCCGCCGCGCTCAGTGTGCGCTAACGGTTGGCTGCTCTTCGACCAGGGCAAAATGTCGAAGTCGCGCGGCAACATTGTGCGCGCCGAAACCGTGATGGAAGTGCTCGGCGCAGACGCGCTGCGCTATTTTCTCTTACGCGAGATTCCCTTTGGGCAAGATGGCAACTTCTCATTCGATGCGCTCGTGCAGCGCTATAACGGCGACCTGGCCAACGGCTATGGTAACCTGGTGAGCCGGGTGGGGAACATGATCTTGAAGTACTTTGGGGGCGACGTTCCGCACTTTGGAGCCCCTACGGGCGCCGAAGCCGCGCTGCGACTGAGCGCCGAGCGAACGATCGCCGCGTTCGGCGCGGCTTTTGATGAGCTGAATTTTGCTGACGCGTTGAAAAGGCTTTGGCTGCTGGTCAGCGAAACTGACGGCTACCTGACCGCCAACGCGCCCTGGAAAAAGCCCGCCAACCGCCCGGCAGCCGCGCATATGCATTTGCAGGCGCGGGTGCTGGCGACGGCGGCCGAGGCCATCCGCATCATTACCGCGCTTGCCTATCCCGTGCTTCCGGAAGCGGCAGCCAAGGTATGGCGCCAGCTTGGCCAAGGCGAAATCGAGGACTCGGCGCGGCAGGCGTTTTTGAAAGATCTGGCGTGGGGAGGGATGAAAGCGGAGACAAGGTTCGCATTGCCTGCACCGCTGTTTCCCCGCGCGGAAAGGGATGCCATCGAGCGTATGCAGAATCTTGAAGACGAGAACAACCGCACCGCGATCGAAGCCGCCCAGGGCGAGACCGTGGCTCCGGGGCCGGCTACCGCGGCGCCCTCAACGGTTTCCACCACAGCGGTCAATAGGGACGATGCCCGCGCCGGTGACTCACTGACGCCCACCACCGCGGCGCCCCGCGATCCGTCACAGCCGTTGGAGACGGCGCACGTTCACCCGGTTCCTGCGGATCAGGCGAGTAGCCGGCTGAGCGTGACGCCGGCTGCCTCGACTGCAAGCGCCGCCCAAACCGTTCCGGAACCGGCAGCGGAATCCTCCGCGGAACCGCAGCGAATTTCCATTGACGATTTCGCCAAGGTGGATCTCCGTGTGGCGCAGATCCTGGTCGCCGAACGGGTGCCCAAGGCCGACAAACTTTTGCGCCTCGAAATTGACCTCGGCTCCGAAAAACGACAGATCCTCGCCGGCATCGCGCAGCATTACGAACCGGAGAAGCTCATTGGGCGCAAGATCGTGATTGTGGCCAACCTGGCGTCCCGCAAGATGAGAGGCTTGGAGTCGAACGGGATGTTGCTCGCGGCCTCACTACCCGATGGCGCGCCGGTGCTGGCGGGGTTCCTGGAAGAAGTTCCACTCGGCGCGCGGTTAAAGTAGGTAACGATTTTTTCTTTGTGCTCATCGGCCCGCCACGGCTCCGGCTACGGCATTGAGACTCACATTTGCTCATCGACTCCCACGCTCATCTCGACAGTCCGCGCTACAGTGACGACCGCGCGGCGATGCTTGCCCGCGCGGCCGAAGCCGGCGTGGGCGCGGTGCTTTCGATCGGCATCGGCGAAGGGCCGAACGAGATGCACCGGGCGCTCGACATCTGCCGGGAGTTCAATCCGCAACGCGCGGCCGGCGCCCATTTTCCGCGGCTCTATGCGAGCGCGGGCATTTATCCTCACAGCACTGCCGAAGCGGATCATGCGGCGCTGGTCAAGCTCGATCGACTGCTGGCCGATCCTGAGGTGATCGCCTGCGGAGAGATCGGCCTCGACTACTTTCACCAGGGCGCGCCGCATGACGTGCAGCGCGAGGGATTCATCCGTCAACTTGAGATCGCCGCCTTGCGCAAGCGCCCGATCCTGATCCACTGCCGGCCGAAGGACGGGACGTCGGATGCCTGGGATGATCTTTTCGAGATCCTGGAGCAGAACTGGGCAAGAACGGCTCTGGGCGGCATTATGCATTGCTTCGGAGGTGGCTGGGATGAGGCGCGGCGTTCGCTGGATTTGGGTTTTCTGATCTCCTTCGCCGGCAATCTGACCTATCCCAAAGCACAGGCGCTACGCGACGTGGCCCGGCGCGTTCCGCTCGACAGCGTGCTGGTGGAGACGGATGCGCCGTGGCTGGCGCCGGCGACGCATCGCGGCAAGCGCAATGAGCCGGCGATGGTTGTGGAGACGGCTCAGAAGCTGGCTGATCTCTTGGGCCTGGACCGGGATGAAATCGCCGCCGCCACCACGAAAAACTTTTTCCGCCTGTTTCTTCCGCAGCCAGACGTGGGAAACTGATAGAGTTGCACTGGCCGAACCGGACGTCAGGGGACATCGGCCGCAGTCGAACTCATCGTTCTTTAGGATAGGCAGGCCATGGCCCAGGACAACTCATTCGATATCGTCAGCAAGGTGGACATCCAGGAGGTCCGCGACGCCATCGATCAGGCACTCAAAGAGATTCGCCAGCGCTTCGATCTGAAGGATTCGCATTCCCAGGTCAGCCTCGAAGGCAGCGACGGCATTCAGCTGGCCTCGGCTAATGAATATAAGCTTGAAGCGGTAAAAGACATTTTGAGCCAGAAGCTGGTCAAGCGCGGAGTTTCGCTCAAGAACCTGACCTACGGCAAGCTTGAACCCGCGGCCGGGCAAAGCGTGCGGCAGAAGATCAGCCTTCAGCAAGGCATCCCCGTGGAAAAAGCCAAGGAGATTGTGCGGCTGATCAAAGACGCAAAGAAGAAGGCGCAGGCCAGCATCCAAGGCGATACGGTGAGGGTTTCGAGCAAGGACCGCGACGAGTTGCAGTCGATTATCGCGATGTTGCGCGCCCGGGACATGGGCGTGGATTTGCAGTTCACGAATTACCGGACGAACTGAAGCGGTTGAAACTGCCGACGCCGGCGACAAGAACCAATACAATCACCTATAACGGTCCCGAAGAGCTTTGAGCACAACCACCATAGCGACGGCCAGGGAGGTTTTCGATCTGTTGCGGGAGGATCTCGTGGCGGTCGAACAGGAGTTGGGTCGCGACGCGGCTTCGAGCGTCAGCACCATCACTGAGATTGCCGAATATCTGCGCGAGGGCGGAGGCAAGCGCATTCGGCCTTCGCTGCTGTTGCTGGCGGCGCATATGCTGGGTTACGCGGAACAGGGGGCCATCCGGCTGGGCGCGGCGGTGGAGATGATTCACACGGCCACGCTGGTGCATGACGACATCATCGACGGCGCCGACACGCGACGCGGGCGGCCCTCGGCGAACACCACCTGGGGCAACGAGAAATGCGTATTGGCCGGCGATTGGCTCTACATGCAGGCCTTCAAAGTGGCTCTGGAAGAGCGCAATTTGCGCATCCTGGACCTGATTGTGAGCCTCACGCAGCAGATGGTCGAGGGAGAGTTGTTGCAGATCCAGAAGCTCGGCAAAGCCATCTCCGAGGCCGAGTACTATGACCTGATCTTCCGCAAGACGGCATGCCTTTTCTCGGTGTCGATGCGCATGGGCGCGGTGCTTGCCGAGGCCACGGAAGCACAGGAGATGTGCCTGGGCGCATACGGACGCGGGGTCGGCCTCGCCTTCCAGATCGTCGACGATGTGCTCGACCTGACGGCGACCGAAGAGGCGTTGGGCAAGCCCGTGGCCAGCGATCTGCGCGAAGGCAAGGCGACGCTGCCGGTGATTCACGCCATCGACCATGGCACGGCCATGGATCGCAAGACGATTCAGCGAGTGCTGGACGACCGCAGCTTCGAGAACGTGAGCCGGCAGGAGATTCAGGAGATCCTGGCGCGCAACGGCTCGGTGGAGTATGCGATGGCGGCGGCCGATCGCTATGCGGCGCAATCGCGGCAGGCTTTGGCGGCGTTCAGCGACTCCGACTTCAAGCGCGCCTTGCTGTGGGCGCCGGAGTTCGTGGTGGCGCGGGAGAAGTAGATGGCGCCGAGAGAACGCACCCGAAACCCGGTTTGGACAGACGTAGACAACTATTTCGGCGACTTGGTGGCGCCGGTGGACTCCGCGCTCGAGGCGGCGTGGCAGGCGAATCGCGAGGCCGATCTTCCGGCCATCGAGGTTTCGCGCCTGCAGGGCAAACTGCTGCAGGTGCTGGTGCAGATGACGCAGGCGCGGCGGGTGCTGGAGATCGGCACGCTGGGCGGTTACAGCACCATGTGGATGGCGCGCGGGCTGCCGCACGGCGGGCGGATCGTGACGCTCGAATTTAATCCGCGGCATGCCGAAGTAGCGCGCAAAAATCTCGAAAATGCAGGGTTGCTCGACCGCGTGGAGATTCGCCTGGGGCGGGCGGTGAAGAGCCTTGCGGCGTTGCAGGCGACGGGGGCCGGGCCTTTCGATTTGATTTTTATCGACGCGGACAAGCCGAGCAATCCGCAGTATCTGAAATGGGCGTTGAAGCTGGGGCGGCCAGGGACCGCGATCGTGGTGGACAACGTGGTGCGCGACGGCAAGGTGACGGAGGCCGCGAGCCCGGATGCGGACGTGGTGGGCACGCGCCGCATGATGGAGTTGATGGCCGCCGAGCCGCGCTTGAGCGCCACCGTGGTGCAGAACGTGGGCGTCAAGGGCTACGACGGGTTCGTGCTGGCGGTGATGCTTTCCTGACAGTTTGGGTTCGATCCGCGGTGAGTTACTCCGCCATCATGGCTTTGAGGGCCGCGGCGTAGCGGGAGGGCAGCGGCTTGCGGTTGAGCTGGTCGTCACAGACCACGTGGGTGGTTTCTCCCTCCGCGAGGAGGAGCTTCCGCTCTTCTCCCTTTTGGTTTCTTTCCCGGTAAATCTTGTAGGCGAACTTGAGCACCGAGCCGCGCATCAAGGCGGGGCTGGTTTCGATGAGAATTTCGTCGTCATAGCGGGCAGGGGCGCGATAGCGGCAGCGGGCGTCGACCACGGGCAGAATGCAGCCATGATCGAGCTCAAGCCGGCTGTACGCGAGGCCGAGCGAGCGCAGGAGTTCGACGCGGCCGAGTTCGAACCAGACGAAATAGTTGGCGTAGTAGACGATGCCCATCTGGTCGGTTTCGGCATAGCGCACCCTCACCCGTGTGATCACCGGCATCTGGCTGTCTCTCTTCCCGAAGATCATTCCATTGTGCGCCAACGGACCGTCCGGGTTGCCCGCGAGGCAAGCGGTTTTTGTGCGGCCACCCCCACCCCCCATTCTGTCGGTAACCGGCGTGATGCGAGCGGTTTACGGCGGTTCTCCAATTCCCGTGAAGTCTTGAGGGGCGTGCCGGGTGGCGTTTTCTTGGGAAAAACGCCACTCAACGTTCGAGGTTCTGCTCTACACCAATTGGAGAGCCGCTATAGGCGCGTCGAACCGAGGCAAATATAGCAAAACAAGGAGGTTATTTGCAGATTAAGCAAAACAAAGGAGTTACGTGCACCATTTCAAGGTTTTTGACTTCTCGCCAGCGCTGGAAACGTTCGCCGGGACGGCCCAACCACGCGGACACAATGAGGAGCATCTGGATCTCCGGACGGCGCTGCCGAGCAAGGCAGTCTGCCGCATACAAGTTGAGTGTAGCAAGAAGCCCGAAATAGCATGTATTTGGAGGCCGGAGCCGAAGTGACTCACAATAAAGGGGTTGAGAAGGATCAATGGAGATTGGCGGCTTGACAGGCGCTACGGCGGCATGGGGAACAGGGGCGAGGAAATAAGGGAACAAGGGGAAAAAGGGCGAATCTGGTTGGAGATTCGCGGAATTGTTCACGGGACGCGGATGATTTGACTTGGCGAATGGGGTTCCCGCATTGGCGTTGGATCTTATCGGTCCAATGCGATCGACGTTGGGCCGTAAGGATCTTTGATCATCGCGGCAAAAAGCTGCTTCTTATCGTGCTCAAACCATGCTAGATTTTAGGCGCTGCCTCATGCATTTGCGCGCCGGTTTGGAATAGGGAAGAGAATATGCCCCCAGGTCTCGACTCTCTGAAGCATATCGTCGTGTTGATGATGGAGAACCGGTCCTTTGACCACATGCTGGGTTCATTGAAGGCAACGAATCCCTCGATCGATGGTGTGGATGGAACGTTTTGGAACCCCGATACGATGGGGAACCCGGTTTACGAGCAGCCCCTGGCCGAATTTCAGAGCCAGCTCGACCCTGACCCCGATCATCATTTCCCGGCGGTGGATCTGCAGATATTTGGCGGCGACCAGAGCGCGACCCGGGTGGCGAACATGCAGGGTTTTGTGAAGAGCTACTACCAGCAGCAGGAGGACCTCGCCCACTCGCAAAAGATCATGTACTACTTCACCGAGGACAAGCTGCCCGTGCTCACCTCGCTGGCGACGAACTTTGCCGTCTTCAACCGCTGGTTCGCCTCGATCCCCGGGCCGACCATCTGCAACCGTGCGTTTGCGCACTATGGCACGTCGTTCGGACAAGTGGGGATGAATGTCTTTTATCCGCAAGGCAAAAGTATTTA
This sequence comes from Acidobacteriaceae bacterium, assembly GCA_030041305.1. Classification (GTDB taxonomy): domain Bacteria; phylum Acidobacteriota; class Terriglobia; order Terriglobales; family Acidobacteriaceae; genus Telmatobacter. Next base: position 6,590 of record JASHOC010000051.1, on the reverse strand, counting down.
CGAGCGGCTTCAGGACGCCGGACACACGGCGAAACTCTACTATTTCGACCAGGCCAGTTCGACCATGGAGGTGGTGAATCTGCTCCAGCACCAGCCGGAACTTTTCGGGACCTACGACCAGTTTCTAGCCGACTGCAAATCCGGCAAACTGTCGGATTACAACTTCGTTGAGCCGAATTACACCGACCACGATAACGACGATGGCGAACAGATTGCCTGCGACCAGCACCCGGACCACAACGTGCAGGCGGGCGAGCTCTTCATCGCCGCGGTGTACAACGCTATTCGGGGCAACGCCGCTTTGTGGGCCAGCACGGCGCTGCTGGTGGTTTACGACGAGCACGGTGGCATCTTCGATCATGTTCCACCGCCCGCTTGTTCGGGGGACGGCCACTCCGCCGGCCCTGCCGACACGGGACTCAACTACACCTTCAACTTTGACCGTCTGGGCGTGCGCGTGCCGGCCGTCCTCATTTCACCGTGGATTCCCAAAGGATTGATTGTCCCGACTGACAGGGTCTTCGAACACGCGTCGATTCCCAATACCGTCACGCGGCATTTCATGGGGAGTAACACCATAGGAACCATGCGAGAACAGAATTCGGAGACGTTTCTCGATCTGCTTTCCCTCGACACGATGCGAACCGACGCGGTGGTTTTCAACACGTAGAGCGGTTGGCAATACGCGGGAACACTGAAACAAATTCGATCAAGAAGGGCGCAGGCATGGCGACAAGAAAAGCTGCGGTCCGCAAACGAGTTCTCTGGGAGGGACTCCCGCCACTACCTCCCGGCGATTACACTTCCATTCGGGTTCCCCTCCCGCCCGCCTCCGCCTTCAGGAAAGACCGGCCCATCTCCGATCTGATCAAGGCGCACCTCGAGCACATCCATCATGCCGAAAGCGCCCGGTTGCCCAAAGAGAAGCGCGATGGCCGCCGCCCGGAAGATATTCGCACCGAGGCGGAAGCCGCCTCGTACATCGCCACCGTTACCAGGATCCTTCACCCCAAAGGCCGGAAGCGGTCGCGGCGGAAAGCGGGTAGTTAAGGAGGGATATGCGAAGGCTGCCCGTCATTCTTGCGTTGCTGATTTTGCCTGGCGTCGCAGCCGGCGCGCAGGAGAGCCGGACCCACGCCGCTTTCCGCACCGAAGCCACCGACTTCAAGCAAAGCTGTGAGAACTTCTCGCTCAAGTCAATTGCAAATTGTGCGCAGGTTCTCTTCACTGGCCAACCTTTGCATATCGCGGTGGGCAGCATTGCTCCTCAGAATGGATTCGGCGCCGGCGCCGCCTATGTGGGGAACTGGACCCCGAACGAGCTGTGGCGCACAAGCTGGGACGCCGACGCGATCGCCTCAGACAACGCCTCCTGGCGCGCCGGATTCTATTACAAAGCGATTCACACGCCCATCGAGAAGATCAAAGTCATCACCACCACTTCGGGTCCGCCGCCCAAGGCGAATCTCAGCGTCCACCCCTATACGTTATTCAATCTTTACGTGCAATCGATTTCGCTGGACCAGTTGTTTTTCTACGGGCTGGGGCCAAACTCGTTCGCGACTGACCAATCGGTTTTCAGCATGAACGAAACCATCGGCGGCGCCGACGCCATCATTCCTGTGCTGCACAGTATGAACGTTTCACTTTTGGGCGAGATGAACGGTCGTTTTGTCAGCGTGAATGAAAACCACCACGAGTCCACTCCTTCGATCGGGCAGATTTTCACGGAGGCCACGGCTCCCGGCCTGACTTCGCAGCCCGCGTTTCTCCAATTCGGCGAAGGCGCACGCCTGGAGCCCGCACTCTTCAACGATCATCTGCGATTGGATTACCTGGCGCAGTTCCAGCAATTCATCGCTCCATCGGACGCCCATTTCTCATTCCGGCGCTTTACCGCCGACCTGGACCACACGATTCCGCTTTACCGGAACGCAGGGTCGTACGGCCCCAAGCCCACCAACGGCCCCGACGAATGCGCCGCCTCACTCGGCGCGACCAAGTGTTCCGCCATCCAGCGCAACCGCGAAGGCTCGGTGGAGGTGCGCCTGCTGATTACGGAATCCATTGCGTCCGCGGGCAGCGTAGTTCCCTTCTACCTTCAGCCAACGCTCGGCGGCTCCGACGTCAATGGCAATCCGTGGCTCCCCAGCTACAACGACTACCGCTTCCGCGGGCCCGACGCGCTGCTGTTACGCGAGGGCTTTGAGCATTCCATTTGGGGCCCGATTGGCTTTGCGTTCGCCGCCGACGAGGGGAAAGTAGCGCTCTCCCGCGGAGATATTGCCTTCGACCATCTTGCCCACAGTTTCTCCGCTGGGGTGACGCTGCGCGCGGGTGGCCTTCCCGTGCTTTCGCTGGCGTATGCCTGGGGCAGCAATGGCTCCACGCATACCCTGGCGACCGTGAACACATCCCTCCTCGGTGGATCGGCGCGTCCATCTCTCTTTTGAAAGCGGACCCAAGGACACCAGACGGCTGAACCGGGCCTTGTAGCGCCGCTCCTCGCCGCCCCAACGACGAAGGCCTGTCGTTGGGGACCCCGGGGCCTTGGAGTCGCGTCGACTTGAATGTCCGGCTGCGAGGCACACCTGCTCTGGTTTTGTTTTAGCTTACGGTGAGGACCAGCTTGCCGAAATGGCTGGCTTCGGCCATGCGCTGGAAGACTTCGCGGGCCCGGGTCCAGGGGAACTCATCGCCGACGGGGCGGAGCTCGGCGAGGGCGATGGCGCGGTTCATTTCGACGAAGTCGCGGCGCGAACCGACGTAGACGCCGTGAATGCGGGCCATTTTGTGGAGGACGAGAGGGATGGGAAACGGCTCGGTGGAGGACAGCAGGACGCCGACCTGGGCCACCGTGCCGCCGAAGCGAATGGCCTTGAGGGAGCGTGCCAAGGTGCCGAGGCCGCCGACTTCGACGACCAGGTCGACGCCTTCGCCGTGGGTCTGGTCCATGGCCCAGCGATCCCAGTCGGGGTGGTCGCGGTAGTTGAGGCTGCCGTCGAGGCCGAGCTTGACGGCGCGCTCGAGTTTTTCGTCGCTCGACGAGATGCCCAGGACGCGGGCGCCGCGCAGGCGGGCGAATTGGAGGGCGAAGATGGAGACGCCGCCGGTGCCCTGGATGAGGGCGGTGGCGCCAGGCTTGAGGTCGCCGGCGATAAGCGCGTTCCAAGCGGTGACGGCGGCGCAGGGGAGGGTTGCGGCTTCCTGGAAGCTGAGGTGACCAGGGACGGCGACGAGGCCGGATTCCGGGAGGACGACGAAATCGGCCAACATGCCATCGATGTCGCCGCCGAGGGCTCCCTTGGCGCGGGCGGCGGTGAGCGGGCCGTCGAGCCAGTTTTGCATGAAGATGCCGGCGACGCGGTCACCGGGTTTCCAGGCGGTGACGCCGGGACCGATGGCAACCACCTCGCCGGCGCCGTCGGAACAGGGAATGCGAGGCAGGCGCATTTTAGGGTTATAGAGGCCTTTGACCATCATTAGATCGCGAAAATTCAATGAAATTGCGCGTACGCCGACGAGGACTTCGCCGGGGCCGGGGTCGGGTGTGGGACGCTCCACAAGGTCCAAAGAATCAAGGCCAAACGCCGAGATTTGCCAGGCGCGCATGCATAAACCTCCGTAACAAAAAATGGTCCCTACGGACTTACCTAAGTCATCACCTGGGACACTGAGACGCAAAACCCTCGTAGAATGAAGATATGGCTCGTGGTTGGGAAAGTAAATCAGTGGAGGAGCAAATGGCGACTGCTGTCGAGCATGCCGGGATTGGTCTGACCAATGGCTTTCAAGGCGAGGAGGACCGACGGCTTGCCGAACAGCATCGCGCTGAGCGGGAACGTCAAAAGCAGGCCCTGAAGTTGCAGCGGGAAAACATCTTGTCGCAGAGGACATCGAATGCTGCGCGGCGCACGGCGCTGGAAGCGGCGCTGGCGCAGATCGATGCGCAGATTCACGCGCTGGGATAAGCAGGACAGGGACTCAAGCGGGCTCTGAAACTGGCGAGAGTGGTCCCACCCTGGGACCAGAGAGATTCTTGCCTATCCAGAGCACTTCTCCTTCACATGTAGCCCTCGCAAGTTCAATCGAAGCCGGCGATTCTTTGAGGGAATGAACAGCCCCAAACTACCCCTAATGAACCAAAAGGACTTACCGCTTAAACCCTTCCCCATGAGCGGCTTGCATGGCTCTCGCCATATCCAAACCTTACCATAGCTTGCCATTCCATACACGAAAAAACGCGAAAGAAGTCTAACAAGTCTAACCACGAAACCGGGGGGTTCGCTCGATCCGGCAGAGGTAGACTGGCACTGTGCCTGCATGCGCGTCGCAAGCCGTTTGCAGCGGGGTAGGGGCTCATTACCCCCTAAGCCACACCTAGCCCCGAGTGCTCGTGCCCCAAAAGGCCAGGCGCTCGGGGTTCCCGTCTTTCTCCTGCCGCGCGGGAATCCGGAAAACCAATATGGATGACATGGGGTGGACATTTTTGGGATTCTCGATTTTAGCTCTGATTTGGGCTATCTCGTATCTGTTCCACAGGGTCGGGGAACTCGAAAAGAAAATGGACGGTTTGATTTACGGCCTTAGAGCGGAGCATGAGCAGAAGAAGCTTGATGAGGAGTGGGATGAGATGCTTGAAAAGGCTTCGGACCGCCCCCAATTTGTACCTGCCGATCCGAAGGAGCACGCGCTCGCCGTTTCTGGTAGGACTGTGCTTGATTTCTGCCTCAACTGCGGTCATCCGTTTGTGCAACACACCGCTGGAAAGTGGTGCCCTGATGGTGAAGGACGAATGTGAGGAGTTGGTACCGAAAGAGTGAAACCCATTAAAAAAGACCGTGGCGCGCGGCCACGGTCGTGGGGTTTCCAGGCGGTGTCCTAATTTTGATGATGGATTTGAAGGCGGCGAAGATGGCTGTAAAACATCCAGCGTCGCAACCGGGAGGTTCTGGCGAAGGGGCGGCAGGGAGATAGCTGCCATATATCTACCGGAGCCCCATTGAACGCACTCAGCACGGCAAAGAAGGAGGCGAACAGTCCCCAAAAGGTCCTCTTCAAAAATCACCTCCTACTTTGAATGGTAGCACCGCATACGCCTGACTTGGACAGAATCAAGTTAGGACACCACCGGTGTCCGGCGATGTCTAGGGGCGATCAGGGAGCCGTCACACACCGCCCTCTGGCAGCGTTACACTTGTGGAATGCCGACGCCGAAACACCCGATTCCTGAGATGTTGCCGACCAGCCCAATCTCCCTCACTTGCCCGCACTGCGGAGCGAAACGAGGCCACGATTGTGAAACCCGGAAGGGCGGCATCGCAGTTATCCATCTCGCACGAGTCCAGGCGGCTGCTGCCTCAGACGTGAGACGGCAGAGCAAACGTGAAGACGTGAGGCAAGCCGCCGGGTCGCGAGGGAAGCGAGAAAACAAACTTAAATCTGCTGCGCCAAAACGACGAGGTCATCACTGACGGCGGCTCTTCTCTTTTGCTCTAGCTGAAGCCGTTCTAGGGAGCATCTTCGTAACTCCTTCCACGCCTGGCGGATGAGATGTAATCCTTTTACACTATCCACTCACCATGATAGGAGATGCTTCTCCTATCCAACCGCATTTGCCTGCGGCGAAAAGTTATACCTTTCGTACCGACGGCATTTGATATCACTTGAACATCCACTTTGAGCGATGAATCATCGTGCCAAGGCACGGTTCTGCGTTCAAGCTCTGGAAGAGTCCGATTCCATTCCATATTAAGGCGAGACACTCTTTGAGGATTGTTTACTGATACCCATGTGAAGTCCTGTAAATAAGGAAATCCAATCAAAATGTGGGCCATGTCACCGACACCGATCCAAATTTCGTTTTCGTCATGATTCAACCAACAGGCGCGGTTAACGATCGTGCGTGAAGTGCCGTAAGTAAAAACAAGGCTCCCGAATACAGACCTTGCATCAAATCCCGCTTGACCCTCAGCGGCTGCAAGGTTATGAACGAGTGCAGTAACACATTCGGTTCCCGATTCGTCATATATGAATACCCCGTCAGGTGCCGAAACCTTGGTTCGGACGAAATCTAGACTCAAATTAGGGATTTGCGGTTCTGGTTTGTGAATAACAGGAACTGGATGTACAAGTCTAGGTGCTAGGTCTCCTAAATTTACAGTGAGTTGGTTCCCAATAGCCTGAGCGCCGGAAATGTCTGGAGATACTTCTGACTTCGGAGATGCCTCAATATTAGGTGAAACCTCTACGTGGGCGTTCTCGGCTCTTGCTTCACTGCTCGACGGTGCTGTCAGGTTTGGCTCTGGTTGTTGTTTTCCTGGCGGCGCAAGAGCACCCCATGCAAGAAGTCCTAGCGCGAGGACATACCCACACCAAAGTATCCACGGATGGTGTGTAACGAGGGCGGGATATCCGGACACAGTTAATCCTATAGTGGGGTAGCTCCCTTAATACAGTAGACTCAAGATATTGTGGTTCGCGCGTCTGAAGTTTCAAAACAGCTTGATTATCCAGGCACTTGGCAGCAGTTTCGCGCGTGGTTTCCCGACGAGCAATCGTGCGTTGCCTATCTGGAGCGGCTGCGTTGG
>JASHOC010000050.1 GCA_030041305.1 Acidobacteriaceae bacterium | reverse complement strand
GAAGACACCGGCTGATTGAATTGCACAATGACGTTGACCTGGGGCGAGTTCTCCTTCGCCGCGAGATCAATTGAGATCTTGGGCGAGTGAGCGAAGCACAGGCTCGCGCCCGCGATCAAAGCGCACACAATGAGGGCCTTTCTTCCCCACATGGCGCTTCGAGTAGGTTTGAGTTTCATTCCCGATTCTCCTTCCGTGTTTCACTGCTGCTTCGAGAGCAAGGCGTCCAATTCGTTCGAGAGGCCTGGATGACCAAGTGCAGCCATCTGTGTTCTGTTGCGTCACGCCCTGGAGCAGCTCCGATGGAGCATGATGTACGCGGTCTACCAGGCTGGCGGATAGAGCGCACGGCGAAGGCGCATGAGGCGCCTGGATGAGAGGTTTCTCATGCGACTGTTCGGGGAATCGGCTTCGACTTAGAAAGCTTTAAGTGCGCGAGTAACTGAAAAACGGTGACTAAGGTAAAAATTGGGCGTGTTTAGAGGGGAAAAGGCCGCCAACATAGCCGGTGCGTGGGATGGGTTACAACTTTGGTTTTTTGGCGAGCGGCGGTTCGCCGTGGTGAAGCGGGTTGGCGGCCTCAGGCGGGGAGGAGTTTACGGCGGCTTACGGCGGTTTCGGAAATCATCGGTGGTCGCGAGAATCGGGTGGTGTCCTCGCTCCTCACTGCCCCGGCGGCGAGAATGGAGTCGTTGGTGACCACGGACTTCCACCCCAGCGACCAAGACTTGTCGCTGGTGACCGCAGTCTTGCTGTCGCGCCGGCTCGGCTTCTCCGGTTTCTCTCTACAGCATTTCCTCAACCGCTATAAAGCCGTCGAAGGCGGCGCGGCACAAACGAGCTGAGAACGCCACGTTGCTTATTGCGGAAGGAACCGGAACACCGGAAGGCTCCTATTTCACCCAGACCTTCGGTTCGACCGAAAGACCAGGACGCAACTCCTGATGGGGATCTTCCTTGGCGAGGTTGGTGAAGTCGATGCGCACAGGGACGCGCTGCACCACCTTGACGTAATTGCCCGTGGCGTTTTCGGGCGGAAAGAGGCTGAGCACCGAGCCGGTGGCTCCGCCGATCTGGGTGACGCGCCCGGCGTACTCGTTACCCGTGGCGTCGACGTGAATCTGGACTCGTTGGCCGGCGCGCATGTGGCGAAGCTGGGTCTCTTTGAAGTTCGCCGTCACCCACAAGCCTTCGAGGGAAACCAGGGTGAGCAGATTCTGGCCTGCGGAGACGTTCTGGTCGATTTCGACGCTCTTGCGCGTGATAATGCCGGCCTCCGGCGCGACAATCCGGGTATAGCTCAAATTCAGCCGGGCCTGATCGAGCTCCGCCTGGGCCTGCTCGACCTGCGCCTGGGCCTGCTTGGCCTTGGCGTCTTGCGCGGCCACCTGCTGGGGGCCGGTTTGGGCATAGCGCAGCGAGGCTTGCGCCTGCGTCAGCCGCTCACGGGCCACGTTCACTTCGTCGGCAGCGGCTTCCTGGCTGGCTTGCGCGTCGGCCAGCGAGGCTTTATCGGCGTCTGCGGTGGCGACGGCGGCGTCAAACTGCTGTTTGCTGATGACGTCTTCTGCGACCAGCGGCCGATAACGCGCAAGATCGGACTGCGCCTTGAAATTGTTCGCCTGAGCCTGGGCCACTTTGGCCTTGGCGGCGTCGAGTTGTTGCTGGGCCTGTTCGACAGCGGCGGTGGCTCCGCTCACATCGGCGTTTGCAGAGCGCAGGTTGCTGCCCGTGTTGACCGTAATGATGGGCACATTAACCCTGGCCGCCGCGGCATTGGCCTTGGCGCTGGCCAGCGCTGCTTCGGCATTTTCGACCGCAACCTGAAAGTCCTTCGGGTCCAGTTCGACAATCGGATCGCCGCGCTTCACCATCTGGTTTTCCTCGACATAGACATGGATCACTTGTCCGGAAATCCGTGAGCTTACCTGGATAAGGTGGCCATTGATCTGCGCATCGTCAGTGTCTTCAGAATAGGTGGAGCGCCACCAGACGCCGAGTGCAATCAGGACGGCAACCACGATGGCAATGACAATCAGGCCCCGGCGGCGCTTTGGCGGCGGGGCAACTTCAGTGTCGGAGGCCGGTTCGGTCTCGGCCGATGATGGATAGGTTTCCGCCACGTTACTTCCCTCCCAAATAGCTCTTGTAATCTTGTCCGGCCCCGAGGGCGCGCGCCAGGCTGAGTTTGGCCACGTTGTCGCGGTAGAGGCTGGCGACGTACTGATCGTTGGCCTGCGCCACCGACTGCTGCGCCTGACTGACGGCCAGGTTGTCGCTCACACCGTTCGCGTAGCGTTCCTGCGCTTCCTGGAGCGCCTCGTTGGCGAGTCCAACGGTGGAGCGGGCGACCTCGACCTGCCTTTGCGCGGAAGCGATATCGAGCAGCGCGTCACGGACCTCGGCCTCGATTTGCGCCTGTTTATCGCTCAACTGGGCCCGTGCTGTGTCCAGTTGCGCCTGCGCTTGCTCCGCGTCGCCACGCAGGGCGTATTCCTTGAACACCGGGACACTCAAGGTGGCGCTGGCGTCCACGGTGCCGTGCGAGTGGCCCAACGTGGTGCCGATGTCGCCGTAGTCGGAGTTAATTTTCACGGTCGGCAGCCGCTCGTTCTTCGCCGCCTTCCGTTGCTGTTCGGCGGCTTCGGTTTGCTCCACCAGCGCGGCCAGATCCTTGCGGTTCGCCTTGGCCTGTTGTATGAGCGCGTCGACGTTCATCTGGTCGAAGGCCGCGTAAGGGGTGGTGTCGGTCAAGGAAAACTGTTGCGCCAAGGGCAGGCCGATCGTGCGCGCCAAGGCCAGCTTGTCTTTTTCGAGCGCATCGCGAGCGACGATCAGCTCCTGTTCCTGCGACTGGTAATCGACGCGTGCGCGCAATTCGTCGAGCAGCGGCGCAGTCCCCTCCTGGTGATTGGCGGTGGCCTGATCGAGCGACACTTTGGATGTAGCCACCTGCGCTTCGACGCTGCTGATGCGGGTCTGGTCGGCCAGCACCAGAAGGTAGGCGTTGCCCACGGTCAAGATCACCATGTCGCGGGCATCCTGCGCGGAAAGCTGGGCGGAGGCAAAATTGTTGCGCGCGGCCAGATAGCTGCGCAGCGCGGGCAGGTCGACCAGCGACCAACTGAGGGAGGCGCGAATATCGGTATAGCCGAAAGGACCGATGACGGTGGGGATGCCGGGAAGACGCAAGCCCTCGGAGGGCAAGTCGACCTGCGCGGCGGTCTCCTTGGCGTCGAAGTCGATCGAGGGCAAGAGGGATTGCAACTGGCTCAAACGCTGGCCGCGCGCCGCCGCCGTCTGGGTTCCGCTCAAAATAATGCCGAGATTCGTTTGCAGCCCTCTTTGGATGGCGTCATCGAGAGAGAGCGGAAGGGATTGCGGCGACACCGTGCCTTTCGGCACGCTGCCTTGAAAGCTGCCTGCGGTGGGCGCCGGCCCGGCAGGCGCCTGGGGGGTCTGTGACCCCAGCGGAGCCAACCCCGCCAACAGCATCAAGAGCCCACCGACACAGGGACGCACTGTGTTCTTTTTGGAATGCTTGGGCAAAATCACCTTGGTCAATGCGCGGCGAACCGATCCGCTTCAGAATGGCTGTACTCCAAATGGCTGTACCTTCCAATGGATGCGTGAAAAGTGCGTCGCGGTTCTTAAATGTAGTCTATCGAACGGGAAGAGGACGCCGGAGTTTGGTCCACGCAAATATCTGGAGAAGCGGCATCGCCTGCCGGGCAGCCGCTTGCCGCGACCGGGATCACGCACTCGGATCGGTGATGAGCCGCGCTTGTTGGCGGTACAGCCAATTCCCCTCTCCGCGCCGCGCCGCCACGAGGGGATTTTTTCACCGGGAATTCGTCCGACGGCGTACCCGGGGGCGGGGGAAACGCTGTAGACTGCCAACACGGCGAGAGGGCAAGCGAGCGCGCCAGCGGAACATGGCCAGAGAGAAGACGAAAATCAAGCTGTTTAACGGCCGCGACCACTCCTGGATGGAGTTCAACCGGCGGGTGCTGGAGGAGGCCGAGGACGCCACGAACCCGCTGCTCGAACGGGTGAAGTTTCTGGCCATCACGGGATCGAACCTGGACGAGTACGTGGAAGTGCGCCAGGCCGGGCTCATGCAGCGCATCGAGGACGGTTACCGGGAGCCCGGCTACGACGGGCTGCGACCCGACGAATCGCTGACGGAACTGACCGCCGATATCCACAGCTTCGTGGCAGCGCAGTACCGCTGCTGGAACGATCACCTGGTTCCCGAGCTGCGCAAAAAGGACATCCGGCTCCTGGAGTGGGACGAGCTGGATGACGAAGCCCGCGACTTTGCCAAGGACTATTTCCAGCGTGAGGTCGATCCGCTGCTGACCCCGATTTCGATTGATCCGGCGCATCCGTTTCCACGCGTGCTCAACAAGGCGCTGTGCCTGGCGTTGCTGCTCAGGGCAAAGCGGCGCAGCTCCGGTCCGCAAGTCCTGGGAGTGGTGACGGTGCCGCGGGCGCTGCCGCGCTTTGTGCGGCTGCCGGGAGACGACGGTTACTACGATTATTTATTGCTTCAGGACCTGATCGCGCAACACCTGGGCGGCATGTACCGCGGTTACGAGCTGCTGGCGCACGCCGCGTTTCGCGTGACCCGCAACTCGAATCTCTATTTCGAGGAGGAAGAGGCGCGCTCTCTGCTGGAAACGATCCGCGTGGAGCTGCATAACCGGCGCAAGGGCGACGCCGTGCGGCTGGAGATTGAGAAAGGCTCCGACGCCGAAATCGTGGAGCGGCTGCGGGTGAACTTCGAGTTGGAGGCGAGTCAGGTTTTCCATACCGACGGGCCGGTAAACCTGTCGCGGCTCATGTTTTTTTACGACAATGTGGAGCGTCCGGAGCTGAAATTCCAGCCGTTCACGCCCAAACCGCTGCTGTTGAGCCGGAAATCCACCGGCATTTTCGACGAGCTGCGCCATCGCGACATTCTGCTGCACCATCCCTATGACTCCTATGACCCGGTGGTGGATTTTGTGCAGCAGGGGGCGCAGGACCCGGCGGTGGTGACCATGAAGCAGACGCTCTACCGCACCAGCCATGACTCGCCCATGTTCCGGGCGCTGACCGAGGCCGGCGCGAGCAAAGAAGCGGTGGTGGTGGTGGAGCTGATGGCGCGTTTCGATGAAGCCTCGAACATCCGCTGGGCGCGCAGCATGGAAGACGCCGGGGTGCAGGTGTTTCACGGCGTGGTGGGATTGAAGACGCACTGCAAGCTGGCCATGCTGGTGCGCCGCGACGAAGACGGGGTGACGCGCCGCTACTGCCATTTGGGCACCGGCAATTACAATCCCGTCACCGCGCGCTTCTATACCGATTTAAGTCTGCTGACCTCTGACCCGCAGATCACCGAGCGGGTGCACATGGTGTTCAATTACCTGACCGCGCACGCGGAGATCGACGACTACAGCCCGTTGCTGGTGGCGCCGCTGACCATGGCGGAAAGCTTTCTGCGCCTCATCCGGCGCGAACAGGAGCACGCGCGGGCGGGCCGGGCGGCGAAAATCGTGGCCAAAATGAACTCGCTGCTGGAGCCTTCGGTCATTGAGGCTTTGTATCAGGCTTCGCAGGCCGGCGTGCATATCGATCTGATTGTGCGTGGGCTTTCGATTCTGCGGCCCGGAGTCAGGGGATTGTCCGACAGGATTCAGGTGCGGTCGATCGTGGGGCGCTTTCTGGAGCACTCCCGCATCTTCCACTTCGCCAACGGCGGCAACGACGAAATTTATATCGGATCGGCCGACTGGATGCCGCGCAATCTATTTGAACGCTGCGAAGTGGTGTTTCCGGTGCGCGACCCGGTGGCGATGGCGCGCATTCACCACGAGATTTTGCCCGCATATCTGGCGGACACGGTGAAAGCGCGCATTCAGCAGCCCGATGGGGGGTATATTCGGGCCACCAAGCTGTATAAGGACGCGCCGCCGTTTTCGAGCCAGGATTTTTTGATCCAGTTGGCCGAGGGCAAGACGGATCTGGATGCGATCCCTTCCCTACGCGCCGCCAAACCGCGGCCGAGGGCCGCTCACGAAAGAGCCAGCGCCGCCGATTGAAGCTTTGACGCCGGACGGGTAGGTGAAGAGCGGGGCTTCGCTACTCCGTAGCGCCCCTTCGACGGCGAATTTGGACGCACACCCCGGGGATAGAGCCTCAACATCCGGCGCCAAAAAGCGCGACACGCTTTGGATTTATCGTGAGATTCACGCGGCTCCTGTATATTCTTTCTTGATCCTCATTCCCCGCGCAAGGGAGGCGCAATGAAGAAAACGGTCGCCATTGCATTCGTTGTTTTGGGCTTGGCCGCAAACGCCATGGCCGCGGAGTTCACAGGCTTTGTCGAGGACCAGAGTTGTTCGCGGATGGCCTCCATGAAGGGCAACGCCGAATGCGCCAAAAGCTGCATCAAACGCGGTTCCCCGGCGGTGCTGGTCACAGATGACGGAAAAGTCTACAAGATTGCCAACCAGGACATCATTGTCTCCCACGCCGGCGAGACCGTGACCGTCGAAGGCTCGCTCAAGGGCGACACCCTCACCATCGCGTCTGTGAAGTAAGCGCGGGTCAATTGGGTGTCTCGGAGGGCGCGGGCTTCTGCAAGCTGCGCGTTCAAGGGGGGGTGTGCGTCCGCCCCGCCTTGACGAATGCGCCCTTCAGTCCGCGCCCTTTCCCAGCGCCACGTCGCGCGAGAGGATTCCGCTGCCGCGACGCCAGCGCGGCAATGCCCAGCTCAGGAACAGACACACGGCAATGCTGATGCCGGCGTCAGCGAGAAAACTTCCGGTGACGCCGTCCAAATCGTAGCCCCGGCCGTCGATATACGCCATATACACAATGGGCAGGTTGCTCGCAGCCATGAGCAGCGTGAACAGCGTGGCGGCCAGTGGGTTTTCCGGGCCGATGACTTCGAAGCTGATGGCGTTGCTGGCGGCGAAGGCGAGAGCCTGAAAGAGGTTTTCGCCGGTCATGGCCACTCCGAAGCTCCATGGCGCGCGCGGCAAGACGAGCTGGGTGAGCGTAAACAGGCCTCCGGTGACGCCAATGCCGAGATAGAGCGGGCGCAAGGGAAAGCGCTTGGCCAGCGGTTGAAGAAGAAAGCTGCCGGCAAGACCGGCAAGGACGGCGCCCACCCCGGCAAAAAGGCTTACGGTGCGCTGGCTGGCGGAAAAATCCGTGCCCACGCCGCCCAGCACATTGGTAAGCGAGAACGAAGCCGAGGGCAGAAGAAACAGAGCTAGCGCGATGAGGACTTCGCGCTGCTTCAGCAGGGAAGCCACCTCAGCCGAGAAGCGGCCAAAGCTTTCGCGCGCCAGCCGGCGGTCGGGGCCCGGCGCGGGAACGGCCAGGAAGAACAGCATGGGCGCGAGCATGACGCCGCCCACAAGCACGCCGGCAAGAGCGGGCGGAATGCGGCGTACGGCGGCGCCGGCAAAGAGAATCATGAGGCCAGACGCGCCGGTATTGGCCACCGCGAACCAGACGCCCAGGCGGCTGTCCTGCTCCTTGTCGATGAGGCTGCCCATCCAACCGCCGACAGCGCCCTGGTACAAGTTGGCGGCCACATAGCCGGCGATCATCACCGCTTCCACCAGCAGGGGGCGGCGATGGTCAAAGACGGTAAAGCCCACCGCCGCGGCGGCCAGAAACCCGAAGAGCAACGCATAGCTGCGGCGGCTGAGGCGCACGTCGAGCATGGGCGCCAACGCAAAGACCCAGAAACCCGGCGAAAGGATAGCTGCGGTGACGGCCGCAATGTGGCCTCCGGGAATGCCTTGGGCGGCGAGCATCTCCGGCAGCGTGACCACGGCGAAGCCGCCCATCAGGCCGAACAGAGAATTGGTGAGGCCCATCAGCCAGACGGGCGGCAACCGCCGCGGTGGGATCATGAAGGCTCGATCTCCTGATCTTCGGTCGATTCGATGCGGGTCAAAGGGAACCCGGACGCGAACCAATTCCGCTTGCTCTAAAACTGGGACGGCTTCGAGACGGAAAGGAAACAGGTGGATGAAGAGGCCGGGCGCTTCAATCGGCCGGATACGTGGATTCTAGCTGAGCACGTTGGGCGGCTAGCGGCTCCTTCGGCCTATCGAGTAAGCTGCGGTACCACGCCGCGGTGAGGCCGAGAACGCGCTCATCCAGATAGCGGTCGAAGACCCACGCCCGCGCGGCCCGGCCCATGCGGCGGCGGCGATCGGGATCGCGGAGCAGCTTGAGCACCGCCTCGCAGATCGCCTCCGGATACCCGGGCGGAATGAGCAGGCCCGTGACTTCGGGAATCACGGAGTCGCGTGAGCCCGTACACAACGTGGTCACGACGGGAATGCCGGTTGCGGCGGCTTCGAGGACCACATTGGGAAAGCCCTCGCGCCAGGTGGGCAGAACCAGTAAGTCCATGGCGCGGTAGTAAGGGGCGGTGTCGGCGACAAAGCCGGTGCAATAAATTTGCGGATGCGTGAGAATGTATACGCGCAATGGAACGCTAAGCGCATCCTCGGAAGCATCGAACCAACCCACCAGCAGCAGGCGCGCGCGAGGCTCGGCACGCAGAATGGCATCAAAGGCTTCGATGAGTTCGGGAAGGCCCTTGTCGCGCGTCAACCGGCCCACGAAGCCAATGACCAGAGCATCCGGATTGATGCCGAGCCGCGCGCGTGGATTTTCCGCACCCGGTGAAAAGCGCTCCGTATCGACGCCGTTGCTGCTGCCGTCACCCAAGACGAGGAGTTTGCCGGCCGGAGCCAGGCGGAAAGCCAATGCCTGTTGGCGCAGGCTTTCGCTGTTGCAGAGTACGGTGTGCACACAGGCCGCAGCCAACCGTTCCGCCGCCAGCAAGATGCGGCGTTTAAGACCCGACGCGGTTTCGAGCCGGAGGCCGCGCAGCATGTAGACCCGCCTTGGCACTCCGCGGAGCATAGCCGCCAGCGCGCCCAGCAATCCCGCCTTGGGGGTGCTGAACTCCACAATGTCAGGCTTGAGCGCGCCCAGGAAGCGCCACAATCGCGTCAGCGCGACCAGATCGGCCAGGGGGGCAATGCCGCGCCGCATCGGAATCGCGATCCGCTCCACTCCTTCGGCCGCTGCCGTTTGGTCGAGCAGCGCGCCCGGACCGGCAATCACCGTGACGCGAAAGCCGGCCTGGCGCAGGGCCCGCAGGCGAGCGCCCAAAACCAGGCAGGTTTGCGGATGGGTAACGCCCACCACAATCGAACGCTCATTGCGCGCATCGGCAGATGCGAATGGCGCGGATTCGAGCACTCTTGAAATTCCCATGAAGCGGCCCAGTGCTTCGCAATCCCAATTTGAATGGCAAACAGAATTACTGTATCGATTTGGGACAGGAAAATGCGTGACCTGGAACACAGCACTGAAGAGCGGATTGACCAACAATCGCATCACTGTCGGGAAAAATGGCCGAGCGGCTTCGGGTGCTGTTGCTGATTCCGCATCTAGGAGGCGGTGGCGCGGAACAGGTGACGGCGCTGCTTGCGCGGGGCCTGTCACGCGAAAAATATGAGCTTTACCTGGGCCTGATGACGCAAGCCGGGAGCGCCGGTGCGGCGTTTCCCGGGATCACCGTCCATGGCCTGGGCGCTTCGCGGGTGCGGGCAGGCGCCTTTGGTTTGCTGCGCCTCGTGTGGCGGCTGAGGCCCGGGGTGATCCTGTCGAACATGGCGCACCTCAACTTTCTGGTGCTTCTGCTACGGCCGTTCTTTCCACGCGGGACTCGCGTCCTGGTTCGGCAGAACGGGACGGTTTCGGCGACACTGACTTTTGGCGGCCTGCCGGCCTACACAGGGCTTCTTTACCGTCTGCTCTATCGACATGCGGATGGCGTCATTTGCCCCTCGCGGGCCATGGCCAAAGACCTGATGCGTGAACTGGGCATCGACCCGAAGTCGATTGCGGTTCTGCCCAATCCGGTGGACATGGAAGGCATTCGCGCGGCCCAGGACGCGCCGAATCGCTGGGCCGGCAGCGGTCCGCACCTGTTGGCCGTGGGCAGACTGAGCGCGGAAAAAGGCTTCGATTTGCTGCTCGAGGCGCTGGCCGCGATTCGCGCGCGTTTTCCGCACGCCGATTTGATCGTGGCCGGCGAAGGACCGAAAAGAAAAGCCCTCGAAGAGCAACGCCAACGTTTGGGATTGGAAACGGCGGTTTGGTTTGCCGGGCAGGTCCAGTCGCCATTCCAGTTCTATCCAGGAGCCTCGCTCTTTGTACTTTCGTCGCGGCATGAAGGCTTGCCCAACGCTCTTTTGGAAGCGTTTACGGCCGGTCTGCCGGTGGCGGCTTTGCCCGCTTCCGGCGGCGTGGTCGATTTGCTGCGGGGATGCTCGGGTGGCTGGCTTGCCAGAGAAAGCTCCGTGCCGGCGTTGGCTCGAACGCTCATGGAGGCGCTTGACCATTTGCGCCCCGGGCAACGATTCGTACGGCGGTTCGGCGGCGATTCCGATGGGACAGCGAGCCGAGGGTTGCCCGGAGACTGCAGAGGACAATTTGATTTCGCACGCGCCATTGAGGCCTACGAAGCGCAGATCGACGCTTTTTCGATCGAGGGGCGGATGTGACCCATGTAGCCTCGGTCATTCCCGGCCTCGACCGGATGGGCGGAGCCGAGCGGCAGGCGGTGTTGCTGGCGCGCGGTCTGCGGCGACGCGGTTGGCGGGTGAGCGTGGTGGCGCTGTCGGGCTCAGGCGGGGAGGCCAGGCGCGATTTGGAGTCGGCGGGAGTGGCGTTCCTGAGTCTTGCGATGCGCAAAGGGCTGGCCGACCCGCGAGGATGGGTGCGCTTCCATGACTGGCTGCGGCGCGAGAGGCCAGACGTGGTCCACGCCCACCTGCCGCATGCAGCCTGGCTGGTCCGTTGGTCGCGGCTGGGGGCGAAGATCCCGGCGGTCGTCGATACATTGCACAGTTCGAGCACCGGCACGGTGGGCCGGCGGTTGGGATACCGGCTGAGCAACAGGCTGACCGACGGCGTGACCGCGGTGAGCCAGGCAGTGGCCGAGGCGCATCTGCGAGCGCGCATGGCGACCGCGGAAAATCTGACCGTGCTGCCCAACGGCATCGACACAGAGGTGTGGCGGCCTGACGCGCAGGTCCGCGCCGCAGTGCGCGGCGAGTTGGGATTGCGTGAGGACTTCCTGTGGGTTGCGGTGGGCCGGCTCGAATCAGTAAAGGACTATCCGACGTTGCTCGAGGCCGTGGCGCGGATTCCCGAGCCTTCGCGACTCCTGATTGCAGGCGCCGGTCCGCTTCGTGACGAACTGGCCGGCCTGGCCGCGCGGCTGGGGGTGAGACAGCGGGTTCGGTTTCTCGGCTTCCAAGCCGAGGTGCTGCGCTGGATGCAGACCGCGGATGGATTCGTGTTGGCGTCGCGCTGGGAGGGCCTGCCCATGGCGCTGCTGGAGGCGGCGGCTTGCGGGTTGCCGATCGTGGCCACCGACGTACCCGGAACACGCGAGGCTCTCGATGGTGGGCGGACGGGCCGACTGGCGGCGGCTGGCAATCCCGAACAACTGGCTGCGGCGATGACGGCGACGATGCGGGATTCGTCGGAGAAGCGCCGCACGATGGGAACGAGGGTGCGGGAACAGGTGATCGAACAATTCGGTTTGGAGGCGGTGCTCGACCGGTGGGAGCGGCTGTATGGAGAGCTGGTGGCAGTTCGCAGTTAATAGTTCTCAGTGATCAGGGGTCAGTTTCCCAGCTTTCCCCTTTCAGGTGTCAGTCTTCAGTGGCCCGTGATCAGTGGTTAGTTCCTGATCCCTGCCCTGCTCCCGAGTCGCTGGTCCCTGATCCCGATTGCCCGATCAATCGTTCGACCTCATCGTGCAAACGCCGCGTGATGGCCGCTTCGCTCACCTCGGAAGAAAAGCGGATGGGCTGGCCGACGTGCACTTCGATCATGCCCGAACGGAACCACCGGCGACGCGCGGCTTTCAACTCCCCAAGGCCGCGGAGGCCTATTGGCAGCACCGCGGTATAGCTCTGCTTGGCGAGCAATCCAATGCCTTGGCGGAAAGGCGCCAGTTTGCCTTCGGCCGAGCGCGCGCCTTCGGGAAAAACCAGGACGTGGTAGCCGCGATCGAGGGCGCGGCCGGCGTGGGCGAAGCTGGACTGAAAATCCCGCTGCTGCGGAAGCGGAAAGACGTTGAAGAGCTCGGTCACGAGCAGATACGCCGGAGGGCCTAAGGGGAAAATGCCCTTCTGCCCCGCGGGCTGGTAGGGATTGCGCGCGTGGCGGAAGTCTTCAAGCAGTTCGCCCAGCATCGCGGTGGCCACGTGGCGGCGCATCGGTCCGGGGAGCGCGAACTGGATGAGTGGCGCGTCGTAGGCAGTAACGTGGTTGGCCACGATAAGGATCGGCTCGCGCGGATCGAGCGACTCCGGCGCGACCACTTGGGGCGCGGCAAGGAGCCACACCAGCGGCCGCATTACCGCCTCAGAAAACGCGATGCGCGCCCATGCAAATGACTTCCACCACGGCCAGGCTGGATAGACAAAACGCGCGCGCGGCGGTTCGGCAACGGCAGGCGGCCGCGATCCCGCCTGGGGCGCCGAGGTCGCGGAGGCCACAGGAACCGCGCCGCTTGAAGCCGATTGCGCGATGGGCCTTTGCGATGGAGCGGCGGCTGGCGGATTTGCGCCGGATGCAGAACCGCTCCCGCGCGAAGCCGCGGCGGCTGGCACGAGCTGCTCCACTTCGGGCATCGGCTGTTCAGCGCCGCGCCTTGCCTCACCCGCAATTAATTTGCGCAGATCTCCGAGGGTTTGCACTTCTTCGAGCAATCCGTTCTCCGAGACCACGCCCAGCCGCTCCTCAATGGCGGCGGCTAATTGGACGCGCCCCAGGCTGTCGAGGTGCAGATCTTCGGTCAGACGCAGCTCGTCGCCCACACCTGGTGGGGATTCCCCGGTAACTTGCGCAATTAACGCCAGCAACCAATCGGAAAAGGCGCTGAATTCAGCCGGGACCGCGCCTTTGCCGACGCCGTTTCCTGCTCCAGCCTTGCCGACGTTCTCGGTCCGGTGCAGCCACTGCGCCACTACTTTGCGCTTCACCTTGCCGGTGGAGGTGCGGGGGAGATCGGGTTCGGGCCAGAGCACCCAACGGCGAATCCGCTGGAATTCGGGCAGTTTGGTGTTGGCCGCCTCGATCGCCTCGGCGGCCTTCGCCTCCGCGCCGCGAATGGCGAGCACCGCACAGGCTTCCGTTCCCGCCTGGGTCTCCAAGGGCACAACCGCGCAGGCGGCGACTCCCGGCTGCTCTTCCACCACGGCTTCCAAGTCTTCGGGGTGCAGATTGAGGCCCGCCGCGGTGACGATCACCTCGCTTTTGCGACCGATGAATTTCAGCTCGCCCGAGGGCTGGCGTTCCGCCAAATCGCCGGTGGCCAACCACTCGTCCTGGCGTGGACGCATTTGGCCGCCGGACCAGGTGGCGCCCGAAATCATGCCGCCGCGGACCAGCACTTCGCCGTCGGGGGCGAGCTTGACTTCGCGCCCGGCCAGCGGCTTGCCGATGGTTCCCTTGGCCACATGAAAGGGGTGGTTGAGCGTGATGAGCGCGGTGGTCTCAGTCATTCCGTAGCCCTGCACGAGCACGAAGCCGAGGGCGTTCCAGAACTGCTCGAGCGGGCCGGGCAGCGCGCCGCCACCGGAGACAAACGCCCAAAATTTGAGCCCAAACTCGCGATGCACTTTGCGGTAGCGCCACCAGCGCCGCCAAGGATTGAGGGGACCGGCCGCAGCGATGCGATCTTCGAGGCCGGGAAGGGTCACTTCCAGGTGCGATTTGAGCAAGGCCAGGACGCGCGGCACCGCGGCCAGCACCGAGATCCGCTCGCGCCGGATCAGATCGATGAGACGTGGAGCGGCGAGACGGCTTTCGAAGTGAAGTTCGGCTTTATAAATCGGCGGGACCCACAGGCCCATAGTCTGTCCGAAGACATGGCTCAAAGGCAGCGTGTGCAGAATGCGCAGGGGATGGACGAGCCACTCGTAGCGCATATAGGGCTGGGAAGCGTCCTCGACCGGACCGACGCTGGCCAGCACGTTGCCATGGGTAATGACCACGCCCTTGGGGTCGCCCGTGGTGCCGGAAGTAAAGAGGATTTCGAGCGGCGTGTCGTAGGAAAGCCCGGAGATTGGCCCGGCCTCTTCCGCCGGCAGCTCGGAGGGCCAGTTTTCGAAGGGCAGACGCGGGACATCGAAATGCTCCCCGGAAGCGCCATTGTTTCCGGAGTTGGCGGAGCGGGATGGCGAAGACGAGAAAGCCAACCGGTCGATCAGCAGGGTGTCACCCACGGCCAGCTTGGGCTTCACGTCGATGGCCACGCGCGCCGCGAATTCGGCCGCTCCGCTAGCGTCGAGAGGAACTGCAAGGACTCCGCGCATCATGCAGCCGTAAAAGGCCGCGATCCACTCTGCGCTGTTTTCGCCCCACAGCAGCACCCGGTCACCCGCCGCGACGCCGCGACGCTCGAGCAGGGCCGCAAACCGTCCGGCCAGTCGCGCCAGCTCGCCATAGGTCGTTACCCGCCGTCGCACGCCCTGGTAGCGAACCACTGCTATCTCGCGGTTAAACAGTCGAAAATCGTCGAGCAATGTGGCCAGATGATCACGCATGGGGCTTCGGGAGATTCACGCTACCAGCAGAGATGCGCGGCCCTTCCGGTACGATCCGGCTTCATTGCGAAGGGCCAAGGGCTTTCCCTAGGAAGATTTCCGCTTTCTGCGGCATGCCGGAGTGGACGCGATTGTAAGGGGAGGTCTCGGGGTAAACGCGCGGCCCCTGATCCTCGCCCAAAGCCGACGCTTTTGAAGACACTGAACCTGCCGCTTATTTTGAAGACGTTTAACCGGCCGCTTATGTTGACCCTCGATGCGGGCCGGGTTGGGAAGTTTTCCGCGCTTTCGCTTTGTTTTCGCTGGGCGGCCGCGCTAATCTCGATGAAGCAGCATGTCCCCGCAGATGCCCACTCCCGACGTGATCTTACAAGCGCTGGCCTGTTTTCGTCCGGTCACCGCCGCGTGGTTTCGGGCCGTCTTTGACGCGCCCACAGCCCCACAAAGGCTGGGCTGGCCGGTGATTGCACGCGGGGAAAATGCGCTGATCCTGGCGCCCACAGGGACGGGAAAGACGTTGGCGGCGTTTCTCTGGTGCCTGGACCGGCTGATGCTGGAAGGTAGGGAACAAGAAGACAAGGGAAAAAGGGAACAAGGCAACGAGGGAACAAGGGGACGGCGGGCGAGTGGGGACAAAGCGCGCGTTTGCAGGATTGTGTATGTTTCACCCCTAAAGGCGCTGGCGGTGGACGTGGAGCGCAATCTCCGGTCGCCCTTGGCCGGGATCGCCAATATGGCGCGGCGCATGGGCGTGGCGTTTCGCGAGCCGGCGATCAGCGTGCGCACCGGCGACACGCCGCAGCGGGAGCGGGCGCGGTTTGCGCGTCAGCCCGCGGAGATTCTCATCACCACGCCGGAGTCGCTGTATCTGCTGTTAACGTCACAGGCCGCCGAGGCGTTGCGCACGGTGGACACCGTGATCGTGGACGAGATTCATTCCCTTGTGCCCACCAAACGCGGCGCGCACCTGGCGCTGAGCCTGGAGCGGCTGGAGGCGCTGACAGCCAGGCCCATCCAACGTATCGGGCTTTCGGCCACGCAGCGTCCGCTGGAAGAGGTGGCGCGGTTTTTGGGCGGGGTGGAGGTTGGGAGCGCGGAGAAAAGCGAGTCAGCGAGCCAGCGAGTCAGCAAGTCAGCGACTCACGCCGCGGCTGCGGAGCATTCGGCGAGAGGCACTCTCACGATGAATGCTAGAGCGATGAATCTTGTTTCTGCCGTGGACCCGCAAGAAGCAACCGCAGATCCTTCGAGTCCCTCCGCTGGCGCTTGGGTCGCTCAGGATGACAGCGCTGTATTGGGCGAAGTCGCCGATTCCGGCGCATTGCGCTACCGGCCGGTGACGATCGTGAATGCCGTCGCGCCGAAACAGCTTAAGCTGCACATCGAGGTTCCGGTGGAAGATATGGCGCGGCTGGGAGAGATGGAGGAGATTCCCTCAGGCCCTGCTTCGCAGACGCCAAGGCGGGTGTCGATCTGGAACGCGATCCATCCCCGGCTGCTGGAAATCATTCGCGCGCGCAACTCGAGCATTCTGTTTGTGAATGCGCGCCAGATCGCGGAACGGCTGGCAGGCGCGTTGAACGACCTGGCCGGCGTACCCATCGCGCGCGCCCATCACGGCTCGCTGGCTGCGGCGCAGCGGGCGGTGATTGAAGAACAGCTCAAGGCGGGGCAGATTCGCGCCCTGTGCGCGACCTCGACGCTCGAACTCGGTATTGACATGGGGGCGGTGGATCTTGTGGTGCAGATTGAGTCGCCGCCCTCGGTGGCCAGCGGCATGCAGCGCATTGGCCGCGCCGGCCACCACGTGGACGCCGTGAGCGAGGGGGTCCTGTTTCCCAAGTATCGCGCCGACCTGGTGGCCTGCGCCGCCGTCACCCGCGCCATGCAGGAGGGGCATATCGAGTCCACGCGGTTTCCGCGTAATCCGCTGGATGTGCTGGCGCAGCAGTTGGTGGCCATTGTGGCGCATCCGCCGGGAAAGACGGGGATCAAGGGAACGAGGGAGCAAGGGAACAAGCGACCCCGCGGACTGGATTTCACTCCCTCCGCGAGCGCCGCTGGCTCCGCTGACTCCGCTCCTCCCGAAGTTCCCGTCGATTTTCTCTACAATCTGGTGCGGCGGGCGGCGCCCTTCGGTGCGCTCACGCGGGCCGTCTTCGAGGGGGTGCTGGATTTGCTGAGCGGACGCTACCCCTCCGATGAGTTTGCCGAGCTGCGGCCGCGGCTTACCTGGGATCGCATTCGCAACGTAGTCAGCGCGCGCGCAGGAGCGGCGCGGCTCGCCATTTTGAACGCGGGCACGATTCCCGACCGCGGTCTCTACGGCGTTTTCCTGGCTTACACCGGAGGCAAAGCCGTGCGCGTGGGCGAGCTGGACGAGGAGATGGTCTTCGAGTCCCACCCCAACGATACGTTCATTTTGGGCGCTTCGACATGGCGCATCGTCGACATCACCCATGACCGGGTGCTGGTGACGCCGGCGCCGGGCGAGCCGGGCAAAATGCCGTTCTGGAAGGGCGATGGGCCGGGCCGGCCGCTCGAATTCGGACAGCGGATTGGCGCCATGGTGCGCGAGCTGCGCGCCCTTCCGCAGCCGGCCGCGCTGACGCGGCTGGTGACCGAACACGATCTCGATCCCGGCGCGGCGGAGAACTTGTTGCGCTTTTTGGCGGACCAGGCGAATGCAACAGGCCAGGTTCCCGACGACCGCACTATCGTGATTGAACGCTGCCGCGACGAGCTGGGCGACTGGCGGGTGTGCGTGCTGACGCCCTTCGGCAGCCGCATTCACATTCCCTGGGCGATGGCGGTGAGCGCGCGCATCCGCGCCGCCGGCGGGCCGGAGGTAGAGACTCTGTGGGGCGACGACGGCTTTGTGCTGCGCTTCCCCGACACCGACGAGCCGCCGATGCGGACTGGATTCTGGTCGAGGCGGCCGAAGCCATGCAGCTTGTGCAGCGGCAGTTGGGCTCGACGGCGCTGTTTGCCGGGCGCTTTCGCGAGGCTGCGGGGCGCGCGCTCCTGCTGCCGCGCCGCCGCGCCGACCAGCGCTCGCCGCTGTGGCAGTTGCGCAAGCGCTCCTACGATCTGCTCAGCGTGGCCTCGCGCTACCCTTCGTTTCCGCTGCTGCTCGAAGCCTATCGCGAGTGCCTGCGCGACGTCTTCGACATGCCGGCGCTGATTGAAACACTGCGCGCCGTCGAGCAGCGCCAGATTCGGGTGCATGTGGTCGAAACGCGCAAGCCCTCGCCGTTCGCCGCTTCGCTGCTGTTCAGCTATGTGGCGAATTTTGTGTATGAGGGCGATGCGCCGCTGGCGGAGCGGCGCGCGCAGGCGCTGACCATCGACCAGGAGCAGTTGCGCGAATTGATGGGCGAGGCCGATTTGCGCGAGTTGCTGGACGTCGATGCGATGGCCGAAGTGGAAGAGACGGCGCAGTGTCTGGCGGAGATTTTTCGTGCCCGTTCCGCAGACGGAATGCACGACCTTTGCCAGCGGCTTGGCGATTTGACGCGCGAGGAACTGGCGCGGCGCGTGGTCTCGCCGGAATTGCTAGCCCACGTTGACCGGCTGGTGCGCGCGCGCCGGTTGCTCGAGCTGCGCATTGCCGGCGAAAGGCGCCTGGTTGCCGCCGAAGACGCAGCGCGCTTCCGCGATGCGCTGGGCATTCCGTTGCCGCCGGGTTTGGCGGTGGCGCTGCTCGAACCGGTGGCGCATCCCGTGCTCGAATTGGTGCGCCGTTACGCGCGCACGCATGGGCCGTTCACCGTGCGGGAAGCCGCGGAGCGCTTTGCGCTCGATAGGGAGGCCGTGGAGAACGCGCTGCGGCAGCTTGCGCAGGAAGGCCGCGTGCTGGAGGGAGGCTTCCGGCCCGGCGGAATACATCAGGAATGGTGCGATGCGGAGATTTTGCGCCAGATCCGCCGCAAGTCGCTGGCGAAGCTGCGGCGTGAAGTCGAGCCGGTGGAGCAGCACACGCTGGCGCGGTTTGTGACCCACTGGCAAGGACTGGTGGCGCCGCGGCGCAGCGGGCCGCGGCATCTGGACGCGCTGCTGGACGTGATCGAGAACCTGCAGGGGGCGCCGGCGCCGGCGTCGTTGCTGGAGACATCGATTCTGTCCGCGCGCATCGCGAACTACACGTCTGAGGGTCTCGATACGCTGATTGCCGCAGGGGAAGTGACGTGGGCCGGCGTCGAACCGATCGGCGAACGCGATGGGCGCATCGCCCTGTTTCTTGCCGAAAAACTGCCGTTGCTTTTGCAGCAGCGGCCATTAACGGAGCCGCTCACAGAGCGCGAAGAGAAACTGCTTGCGACGCTGGAGTCCGCGGGCGCCAGCTTCTTCGATTCGCTGCACCAGGCCGCGGGCGGGGGTTATCCCGGCGAAACCATCGATGCGCTTTGGAGCCTGGTGTGGCGCGGACTCATCACCAACGATTCGCTGCACGCGCTGCGCGCCTACATCGCCAAGCCGGAGAGCGCGCGGACGCCGCGACGCCATCAGACGGGAGCGGTTTTCCGCTCGCGCCGCACCACGCCGCCCACCGCGCAGGGACGTTGGGTAGCACTGCGTATAGCGGGCTCAGGCGGCCGGGGAACGGAACCGACGGAGACGGAGCGGAGCCACGCGCTGGCGCTGCAATTGCTTAGCCGCTATGGAGTACTGTTACGCGAATGGGTGAGCGCCGAAAATGTGCCGGGCGGATTCAGCGCCGTGTATGACGTGCTGAAGGCGCTCGAAGAGAGCGGACGAATCCGGCGCGGCTATTTCGTGGCCGGGCTAGGGGCGACGCAGTTTGCGCTGCCTGCCGCGGTCGACTTGCTGCGCCAGTTGCGCAATGCGCCGCCGGCGGAAAAACCCGAGTTTGTGCAGTTGGCGGCGACGGATCCGGCAAATCCGTACGGCTCGGTGCTGCGTTGGCCCGACGTTTCCGTATCGGAGGAAGATGCAGACGCAAGCGTTCCCACGGACAGAGCTTCGGTGGAGCGGGAAAGCACGCCGCGCCTGCTCAACCGCGCTGTTTACGCCGAGGTGATTCTGCGTAACGGGCAGTTGGTGGCGTGGCTGCGTCGCGGAAATCCGAATCTGATGGTCTTTTTACCCGCCGACGAGCCGGAGCGCTCGCAAGCCGCCGCGGGGCTGGCGCATTTCTTGAGCGAGCGCGGCCAGGAACGTATGCGGCAGAGCAGTCATGAAGGTGTTCTGATTAGGACGATCAACGGGCAACCGATCGCCGGGCATGGGATGGCGCGTTTCCTGATGGACGCCGGATTTCATCTGGGACCGCTGGGCATGCACCTGCGGCGAATTCCGCTGCCGGTTGGGCAACATGCGCGCGATGCACACAGTGGCGAGGTCCAATAATGCCTGAAGGCGATACGATCTTTCGCACCGCGCGCGCACTGGGGCGCGCGCTTGGCGGTAAGGCCCTTACGGGCTTTTACTCCACGTTCCCCTGTCTAGCCCGATTCAACTACGACGCGCCGCTGACCGGGCGGCTCGTCGACGGCGTGGAATCGCGCGGCAAATGGCTGCTCATCCATTTTTCGGGAGGCGCGACGCTGGCCACGCACATGCTGATGAACGGCAGTTGGCACATCTACCGGCATGGCGAGCGGTGGCAGCGGCCGCACGGGGACATGCGCGTCCTGATTGAAAACCAGGAGTATGCGGCGGTGGGTTTTCGCGTGCCGGTGGCGGAAATGCATACGGAGCAATCGTTGGCGCGCCACCCGAGGATTCCCCGCGCAGAAGTCGATGTGCTTAGCAACGCCTTCGATGCGGCCGAAGCGGCGCGGCGCGTGCTGGCGCATCCCGATGAGGCCATCGCCGACGTGCTGCTGCGCCAGGAGGTGATGGCGGGGGTGGGCAACGTCTTCAAGTCGGAGATTTGTTTTGTCACCGGCGCGCATCCCTATTGCAAGGTGTCGGCGCTCGGCCGTGAGCAGGTGCAAGCGGTGATTGCCGCGGCGCGCAGGATGGTGGGCGCCAATGTGCTCGAGGACTCGGGCAACGCCATTGTGACCTACCGCGGGCTGGGGCGGCGCACCACGCACGCTTCCGATCCGGCGGCCAGCCTGTGGGTGTACGGGCGCGCGGGCGAACCATGCCGCCGCTGCGGCGCCAAGATCCGGCGGCGCATTCAGGGGCCGGATGCGCGCGTGACCTTCTGGTGCCCCTGCTGTCAGCCGTTGCCGGATGGCGAAGACGTGGACGGCTGAAGCGCGGCGCGAAACAGACGAGGTTCAGTCCCCGCTCTTGCCCGGCCCGGAGAGCGTTTGAAGGGCGTTGCGATGATCGGCGGGATGGTCGCAGGTGTCTGTGGGCGCGGTCCCGGCGAGGAACGCGGCCTCGTAATCGTCGGGACAAGCAGAGTCGGCGAGCAGATTGGTGATCTTGTCGAGGCTGACCAGTTGCACGCCGTCGGGCGGAGCGAAGTCTTTGACGTCGGAATATTGTGGTAATAGGATGGCCTGCTTCATAAAGGCGGCCCAAATAGGCGCGGCCACCTGCGCGCCCTCGAGCTTGATGTCGGTATAGTCATCGTTCCCCACCCAGACCACGCAGAGCAGGTTGCTGGTGAAGCCGGCGAACCACGCGTCGTGGCTGGTGCCGGTTTTGCCCGCCGCCGGAGCAATGAAGCCCAGGTTGCGCACCCCGGCCCCGGTTCCCTGGCCTTGGAGCACGGCTTCCATCATGCTGGTGGTCAGGTAGGCCACGCGCGGGTCCAGCACCTGGCGCGAGGTGGGCGAATATTCGTCGATGATGTCGCCGGTGGGCGTACGCACGCTGGCCAACAGCCAGGGATCGAGGTGCACGCCGTCGTTGGCGAACACCGTATAGGCGCCGGCCATCTGCAGGGGCGAGGCGTCGTACGCGCCAATGGCCATTGCCGGCGTGCCCTGCGCGGTAATGATGCCGGAGTCGCGAGCCAGGGCGGCCACGCGGTCGAAGCCCACCATGCCCGCCAAGGCGATGGTGGCGTTGTTGTCCGATCGCATCAAAGCAAACCGCGCCGTGATTTCACCGTAATACTCGCTTTTATAATTGCGCGGCGTGTACTCCTGGTTGTCCACGTCATAGGTGGTTTGCGCATCGCTCAACAGGGTCAATGGCGAAAACAGCTTTGTCTGGCCAGGCAGCATGGCGCCTTCGATTGCGGTTTGAAAAGCCGACGCGTAGACAAAAGGTTTGAAGATTGAGCCGGTGGGCCGCATGGCCACCGCGTGATCCAGTTGGGACGCGCCGTAATTGCGCCCACCCTCGAGCGCCAGCACCTGTCCGGTGTGCGGGTTGAGCGCGACCAGGGCCACCTGGGGATAAATGTAGGGCTTTCCCAGCCTGCGGTCACGGGCATGCAGCCGGTCGACCTGGGCGTCGACAGTTTGGATGGTCGACTCCACGGCTTCCGTGGCCAGGCGCTGCAAATCGGGATCGAGCGAGGTGTAGATGCGCAGGCCCTCGCGGTTGAAGTCGCGGTCGCCGAGTCTCTGCATCAACTGATCGTGGACCAGGTCGACAAAATAGGGCGCCTCACTGGCCTCTACGCCGGCGGCTGCCAGGTGCGGCAGCTCCCTTTTGGCGGATTCGGCTTGATCCTTGGTGATGACGCCGGTTTCGACCATGGAGTCGAGCACTAAATTGCGCCGCTCAATGGCGCGTTCGGGATGGCGGAAGGGATTGAGCCGGTTGGGACTCTGAATCATGCCCGCGAGCAGCGCGCACTCCGACAGGCTGAGCTGGCGGACGTCCTTACCGAAGTACGCCTGGGCTGCTTCGCCAAAACCGTCGATGGAGAAACTGCCCCGCTGTCCGAGATTGATCTCGTTGGCGTACATCTGGAAGATCTGCTTTTTGGTGAAGCGATGCTCAAGCTGAAAGGTGATGGCAATCTCGATCATCTTTCGCTTGAGCCGGCGCTTGGGCGAAAGAAAGAAACCGCGCGCCAGTTGCATGGTGATCGTGGAACCACCTTCGACCGGGCGATGGCCGGGGGTGAGATCGTTGCGAATGGCGCCGAGAATGCGGTAGTAATCCACGCCGTTATGCTCGAAAAAACGCCGATCTTCGATGGCCACCACGGCGTTTACCAAGTTCGGCGGGATTTCGTCATAAGTGAGAAGCCGGCGCTTGATGCGTTGCGCGCCGGCGCTCAGTCCGGTGATGAGCAAAGGTTCGAGCTCGTAACTGGCCAGCTCCTGGCCGCGCGCATCCGTGATGGAATCGACTACGCCATCACTGACGTGAATGGTGGCGCTGTCGGGAGCGTGATAGGACTGCGCGCCGGGATGCACAGCGATCTGCTGCACGCCCTCGCTGAATGTGCCCAGCGGGGATGGATGCGCGGCTCCGTCACCGGTGTAGCCCGCTTGGCGCAGCTCGTTGGCGATGAGCCGGATGGAAAGAGTTTGCTCGGGACGCACTTCGCGCGGCGCAGCGTAGATCTTGGCGGTCTCGGCGAAAATCGGTTGGCTGAGCCGCTCATCGACAATGCTCCGGTATGCAAAGTAGTAATAGCCGAAGACGCAGAAGCCGACAAGGGCGCAGAGCGCGATGGCCACACCCGCAAGGAGCAGGGCCACCATGGCCACGGGATGGCTAGCGGTGGGCCGCGCGATTTTGATCTTGACCACCATGTTAGCTTTCAGCTTTCAGCTCTCAGCTTTCAGCTCTCAGCTCTCAGCTCTCAGGTTTCAGTTCTCAGTTCTCAGTTCTCAGTTCTCGGTTCTCGGTTTTCAGTTTTCAGTTTTCAGTTCTCAGTTCTCAGCTCTCAGCCTTCAGTCGTTCCTACTTGGTCTTTGGCTGCGGCTTGGCGAAAGCCTTCGCCGTTTCGCCCAGTCGTCGCGGCCTGTATCAAAAAGCCGATGCTGGAAAGCTGATCGCCAAAAGCTAAAGGCTACACGCTTGCTTCCAGCAGACTCTGTTCTTCCACCCTTTCTTTCATGATCGCGAGCAGGTCCGCTAGAGCCACGTCCTCGCTGGTGCCGGTGGCGCGCGTCACCAGCTCCACCTGGCCGCCGGCGGCCTTTTTGCCCACGTTGATGCGGTACGGGATTCCGACCAGATCGGCGTCTTTGAATTTGACGCCGGCGCGTTCGTCCCGG
This sequence comes from Acidobacteriaceae bacterium, assembly GCA_030041305.1. Classification (GTDB taxonomy): domain Bacteria; phylum Acidobacteriota; class Terriglobia; order Terriglobales; family Acidobacteriaceae; genus Telmatobacter. The sequence continues at coordinate 128,827 of JASHOC010000050.1, read as the reverse complement.
TCATCGAGCAACACGTCGAGGGCCGCCGCGTCGAGTTCGGCGGCCAGGGTTTCGCCGGTTGTGCGCAAGGATGGATCGGCAATATTGGTCACGGTAACCACCCCCGTGAAGGGCGCAATGGAAACCGGCAGCCAGAAGCCGTTGACGTCGTTCCCCTGCTCGATGGCCGCGGTGAGAATGCGCTCGATGCCGATGCCGTAGCTGCCCATAATGGGCGTCACTTCCTTGCCGTTAGGGTCGAGCACACGCGCGCCCATGGATTCCGAGTACCTGTAGCCCAGCTTGAAAATGTGGCCGACTTCGACGGCCTTGCCGACGACGAGCTTGCCCGCGCACGGCTCGCCGTTTTTGCAGGCGGGGCAGAATTCGCCTTCGTTCACGCTGCGGATGTCGGCGCTGAGCGTCCATCCGAAATCGCGGCCGGGGGTCACGTTGCGCAGGTGATAGTCGAGCTGGTTGGCGCCGCAAACCATGTTTTTGCGACCTTCGAGCGACCGATCGACGACTACGGTGAGTCCCTCGCCGAGCGTCTGCCTGTCCGGGCTTAATCCCACAGGGCCGAGGTAGCCGGCCGGGCCGTTAAAGTATTGCGACAGTTCTTCGGCCTGCATGGTGCGGAGTTCGGCGGCGCCGATGGTTCCTAGCAGCTTGGTTTCATTTACCTGGTGGTCGCCGCGCAGGAAGGCGGCAACACCGCGCCAAGCATGCGGCTTTCCAGGCCCGCCGCGCTTAAGAGCCATATACGCCACGCACTTGATATCCGACGCCGGCGATATGTTGAAGAACGCGGCCACATCGGCGATGGCCGCGCAGCCGGGCGTCGAAACCAGCTCCGGCATGCCGTCGCCGGTCGGCTCCATCTCCTTGACCGGATCGAGGCGCGACGTGGCTTTTTCCAGATTGGCCGCGTAACCGCACTGCGGGCAACTGGCGATGAGGTCCTCGCCGGCGTCGGTATAGACCATGAACTCCTGCGACTGCGAGCCGCCCATCGCGCCCGAATCGGCCTCGACAGAAACGAAGTTCAACCCGCAGCGGGTGAAGATTCTGCGGTAGACGGCGTCGTGGAGATCGAAACTTTTGTCGAGGCCGGCGGCATCGAGATCGAAGGAGTAGCTGTCTTTCATGATGAACTGGCGCACGCGCAGCAGGCCCGACTTGGGCCGCGGCTCGTCACGGAACTTGGTTTGGATCTGGTACCAGATCTGCGGCAATTGCTTGTAGCTGCGCAGCTCGTTGCGTGCGATCAACGTCATGATCTCTTCGTGCGTAAAACCCAGGCAGAGGTCGGCGCCTTTGCGGTCTTTGAGGCGGAACATGTTTTCGCCGATGGCGGTCCAACGGCCGCTCTCGACCCACGGCTCCTTGGGCAGAATGCCGGGTAGATAAAACTCCTGCGCGATGGTGTCCATTTCTTCGCGCACGATGGCGATGATCTTGTTGAGCGAGCGCTGGCCCATGAAGAGATAGTTGTAAATGCCGGCGCCGAGCTGGCGAATATACCCGGCGCGGAGCAGGAACTTGTGGCTGGCCACTTCGGCGTCGGCCGGGGCCTCGCGCAGCGTGGGGACAAAAAGCTTCGACCAACGGTGCATAGGAAGAGTAAGCAAACTTTCCCGCCCGATCGATGCGGACGCAAGAGAAAATGACGGCAATGTTCATTCTAAATGTTCGGCGGGTCGGTTGCCTTGGATGTGGCGCTTCAGTTGCCGTTGCTTCGGAAGGAAGCAAACTCCCACCGCCAGCGGCAGGTCGGCTAACAATCCCTCTGTGTCTGAAGTTCCTGGTATTATTCCTAGCGTCAATCCAGCACAAACGAGGGGGGCCATGAAGCTTTTGACGGAGAATTTCGTTCAAAGCAGCATCATCGAATACCTGTTCCGGAGGGGCTGGAGCAGGAATCTTCGGGCCAAGGGGCTCGAAGAACATGGCGTGGACATAAAGGTGAGGCACAACAGATACGCACGATATTGGCTGATTGAATGTAAGGGCGATGCGACGAGAAGTGCAAAGTGCCCTCGCGCGCACCGCGAGGTATGCTTCACGCTCGCACTTGGACAGATAGTCACGCGCATGAAATCCGAGTGCAAGCTTGGATACAAGTGGGGAAATAGATACGAAGTCGGTTTTCCGACGGGGTTTCGTGACCTTGTCGTCAGAAGATTGCCCTATAGTGTTGCATACAAATTGAACCTGTTCGTATTCCTCGCATCCAAAGATGGCTCAGTGGAACTGCTGGACTGGAGAAGGTTGAAATCGCAACGAACCGCGGCATCTTAAATCAGCTCCACGCCCCACAGGTCGTGCAGGTGGACTACGCCTTCGACGCTCTGCTCTGAATCGACCACGATCAGCGAGGTGATCTTCCGCTCTTCCAGGATCGCGAGCGCCTTGGCCGCCAATTGTTCCGCGCGAATCGTTTTCGGATGCGCGTTCATGGCTTCGCCGGCTGTCTTGCTCAATGCTGCGCCGCCTTCGCGCTCCAAGAGCCGCCGCAAGTCGCCGTCCGAAATCACGCCGCAGAGCCGGCCAGCGTCCTGCACGGTTGTCATTCCCAGCTTTTTGGATGACATCTCGAAGATTACGTCGCTCATGGGCGTTGCGGGCGCCACCACCGGCACGTCGTTTCCGGTATGCATCAGGTCGCCGACCTTGGCCAACTGCTTGCCCAGCTTGCCGCCCGGGTGCAGCTCGGCGAAGTCCTCAGCGCGGAAGCCCTTGCGCAGGCTCACGGCGACGGCCAGCGCATCGCCGAGCGCGAGCATAGCGGTTGTGGAGGCGGTGGGGGCAAGGTTGAGCCCACACGCTTCGCGTTCGACTGAGCAATCGAGAGCCACGTCGCTGGCCTGGGCGAGCGTGGAGCGCAAGTTGCAACAGAAGCTGATGAGCGCGTCGCCTTTACGCTTAAGGGTGGCGAGCAGGCGCAGAATCTCCTCCGTTTCGCCGCTCGCCGAAAGCGCAATCACTACGTCGCCGGGCATAAGGACGCCGAGGTCGCCATGGACCGCCTCGGCCGGATGCAGAAACAAAGCCGGCGAGCCGGTGGAACTGAGGGTGGCGGCGATTTTTTGGGCGATGATGCCGCTCTTGCCCATGCCAGTGACGACCACGCGGCCGTTCGAGCCGCCGCAACGGAGGATCAAATCGACGGCGCGGTCGAAGTCCGCCGCCATGGATCCTTCGAGGCGACCGGCGAGCGCTGCCAGCGCCGCCGCCTCGGTGCGCACCAAATCGGCGGGGGAAAGTTTGTTGGGCGCGGCGGCCGCCGGCGCGTCGGATCCGGCTCGGCCCTGATGGGATTGCGGAGGATTCATCGGCCTTTGATGGTAACAGTCACCCGCTCGTACAATAAAGCCATGAGTCCGTTCCCCGTTTGCCGCAACACGCTTGTCCTCTCCACGGTGCTGGTTCTGCTGGCCATCTTCGCCTGGGCGGGCTGGGCCAACTGGGAGTACCGCCAGCAGGCGGCCGAACGCCGCGCAACGCTGGCCGCCACGCAGGCTGAAACGGCTCCCGCAACCGCGAGCGATGCAGAGCAGCTCATCAACCGAGCGGTTACCCCGCTCGAAGGCAAACCGGCGCCGGCATTTACATTGGAGAATCTGAGCGGCACGAAAGTTTCGCTCGCCAGCTACCGGGGCAAAGCCGTGCTTATCAACTTCTGGGCTACCTGGTGCGGACCGTGCAAGATTGAAACCCCGTGGCTGGTCGAACTGCGCGACAAATATGCGCAGCAGGGCTTTGAGGTGCTGGGCGTTTCGACCGAGGGCGACGACGTAAAGCCCGGCGACAAGGCAGCGTGGGATAAGGAAAAGTCTACGGTGGCCAAATTCGCCCAGCAGGAAAAGGTGCCCTATCCCATGCTGATGGACGGCGACAGCATCAGCCGGCCTTATGGCGGGCTCGACGATCTGCCAACTTCGTTTTTTGTCGACCGCAAGGGAACCGTGGTGGCGGCGCAAGTGGGATTGACTTCGGAGAGCGACATCGAATCCAAGATTAAGAAGGCGCTGGCGGATTAAAGACAGCTTTTAGCTTCTAGCTTCTAGCTCTTGGCTTTTAGCCGATAGTTGATAACGATCACTCAGGCGCCGAATCGCACCCGCGGAGTGGCGGCTCTAACGAGGCGGAAAATGTTCGCGTTGAGAACGACAGGTGCGGGGTTGGCCTTAGCGGTGCTGGGTTTTGCGGCGCCCGGTGCGCAGGCGCAATTTGTATCGGCGAGTGGGCCAACCCGGTCTGCCATCAAGCCGGAGGCGGTCAGCTATCTGTTTCCGGAGCAGGTAAGCCTGCCCGCGGGAAAGCCGACCCCGGTGGCGCTGCATTTTCGCATTGCGTCCGGGCTGCACATCAATTCTCATACGCCCAACGCCGATTACCTGATCGCCACCACGTTTTCCATTCCTGCGGGCGAAAGCGCCCGGCTGGAGCACGCCAGCTATCCAGTGGGAAAAGAGATGACCCTGCCCGCCGATCCGAAGATGCAGCTCAATGTGTATACGGGCGACTTCGCGATCGATGCGCGCTTGGTGGCTGCGCGGGGCAATCACCTGGTCCAGGGCAAACTTCGCTACCAGGCCTGCGACCAGGTGCAGTGCCTGCCGCCGAAAACGATCACCGTCCCGATTGACGTGATCGGCAACTAAGAACAGCGAGCACGTTTCAGGATTCGGTTTTTCTTGCTGACCTGCCTGCACCGGCAGCCCCCTTGCCGGCCCCCTCTTAATCGACCGCGACGAGCCGCGTAGCTCGTCCCGCGGTGGCCGAGCCGATGACCCTCATGGCCGCTTGTAACACTTCTCCTTCTGCTGTACACCGAAGCCGGGAACTCGAGCGGCAATTCACTAAAAGAATCGCTGCGTTCGATTGGAATCGCAAGAGTTCCATGTGAGAGACAAGTGCTCCTGTGGTTACAATCACCCATGTTTCCGCTATTCCGGCGATGCGGCGCATCCACGGACTGACCGACGAATCGCCTCGATCGACGCCTGGAAGCTCCCCTGGCCGATTGCAGGAGAGCTTTTCAACCTGTATATGGATCAAATGACTTGAGCTCACAATGGCTGGAGGCATGATGAGCAAGAAGACTGGCGTGAAAGTTCTGATGGCGTTTGCGGCGTCCATTCTCGTTCCGGTCAGCGCATCGATCGAACAGAATCTCATGGTTCAAACGCGCTCGGGGGAAATTTCGGGAACCGCGAGTAAGACTTCGCGGGTCGTGTCGTTCAAAGGCATTCCGTATGCTGAGCCCCCGGTTGGCGATCTGCGCTGGAAGCCGCCTGTCCCGGTGAAACCGTGGAACGGAGTGCACAGCGGCAGCAATTTCGGCGCAAGCTGCATGCAGCACATCCACGACGAAACTCTCCCCTGGACCTATGAGTTCTTGACCCACAATCGGGTGAGCGAGGATTGCCTTTACTTGAATATCTGGACTCCCGAGGCGTCGGCCCGGGCCAATCTCCCCGTGATCGTCTTTATTCACGGCGGCGGATTCGTCGAAGGTGCGGGAGACGTTGCCGTTTACGACGGAGAACACCTGGCGGCGACCGGTGCAGTTCTCGTCACCATCAATTACCGGCTCGGCGTCTTCGGCTTTCTGGCGCTGCCCGAACTCACCGCCGAGTCCGCTCATCATAGCTCCGGCGACTACGGCCTGCTCGATCAGATTGCGGCGCTCCGTTGGGTGAAGAACAATATACGGAACTTTGGCGGCGATCCGAACCGCGTCACCATTTGGGGGCAATCCGCGGGAGCCTTCAGCGTCGATGCGCTCCTTGCATCGCCCCTTGCTGCGGGGCTTATTCAACGCGCCATGGCCGACAGCGGCATCGGGTTATCACCGCAACCCATGACTGACCTTAAGGCCGCGGAAGAGAAAGGCCTGGCGTTTGCAGCGGCGCATCATGTCGCATTCCTCAAAGAGCTTCGCGATCTTCCTGCGCAAGACTTGCTGCCCGGCCGGGGATTTTCTCCCAACGTGGATGGCTGGGTTTTGCCCCAGACTCCCGCGGCGCTCAGCGAGCAAGCCCGCGATAACGATGTTCCCGTCATTACCGGGTACCAGGCCAATGACGGCCTGCTTGCCATACCCGCCCAGGTGACGCTGGAATCATTCAACCAGCTCGCGAAGAGGATCTGTGGCGACCGGGCCGACGCCTTCGAAAAGCTCTACCCGGCGAAGGATGACGCCGGAGCCAGAGAGGCTCTGTTGCAGAGCGGCCGCGATCGCAACCGCGTTTCGATGTTCCTGTGGGCGAGCGGCCGTGAAAAGAACCATCGGCAGCCGGTATTCACCTACTTTTTTACGCGCGCCATTCCATGGCCGCAGCATCCTGAGTTTGGCGCGTTTCATACCGGCGAGATCCCTTACTTTTTCCTGAATCTCGACAAGCTCGATCGACCGTGGGATCCAACGGACCACGAGCTGGCCAAAGCGGCTGCGGCCTATCTTAAAAATTTTGCCGCGAAGGGAAACCCCAATGGAGCGGGTTTGGCGAATTGGGCGCCGGTGACGGCGGCCGATCCTGCAACTATGGAGCTGGGCGCTCGGATGGGACCGGCGCCCCTCGCCGACAAAACACGTCTTGCGTTTTGGATGAGCTTCTTCCATTCGCCCGAGGCTCAACACGCGCCGCTCTTTTAACTCTACTTCACCACATTTGCAACACCCCACCGTTGAAATGCCAGAATAGGGACCATGCAGACCGAGATTGCCTTTGCTCCCCTCTCTCAAATTGACGCCGAACTGCTGGCCGTGCCGGCAGTTGACACGCAAACCGCCAAGGGAACGGACGCCAAGCCCTCCCCGGTGCTGTTGGCTGACGATGAAACGGTGAAGGCGGCCACTCGGACGGTGCTCGACAGCGGCGAGTTTAAGGCCGGCGCCAACGAGACGCTGCTGCTGCATGCTCCGGCCGGCCTGGCCGCGAAAAGGCTGCTCATCGTGGGCCTGGGCAAGCAGGCCAAAGCCACCGTGCACAGCGTGCGCAACGCCGCCGGAACCGCGGTGCGCTTTGCCAAGCCGCGCGGCATCCGTAAGCTTGTGTTTGCACTCCCCTCGTCCGAGACTTTGTCGGCCGCAGGCCCAGGGGCCCGGGCGGCCGTGGAGGGCGCATTTGTGGGTGATTTCGACCCGGACACCTATCGCAGCGACCGCAAAGATCAGAGCATCCAGTCCTTTACCGTGGCCGCGCCCGCCCAAGCGGATCGGGCTGCGCTCGAAGCGGCCTTCGCCGAGGGCGTCATTGTGGGCGAAAGCCAGAACTTCGCCCGCTCGCTGGTGAACGAACCGGGTAACAAACTCACGCCCACCGTCTTGGGCCAGCGAGCCGCGGAGATGGCGAAAGAAGTCGGCCTCCAATGCGAGGTGTACTCCACCGATAAGCTCCACGAGCTCAAGATGGGGGCTTTCTGGAGCGTTTCCCAGGGCTCGGCCGAGCCGCCCGCCCTCATCGTGATGCGCTACGAACCGGAAGGCGTGACGGATGGCCCCGTGCCGGCCCTGGTGGGCAAGGGCATCACGTTTGACACCGGCGGCATTTCCATCAAACCTGCCGACAATATGGAGAAAATGAAGTACGACATGGCGGGCGGGGCGGCGATGATCGGCGCCATGCGCGCCATTACCCTGCTCAAGCCCAAGGTGCGCGTTCTCGGCATCGTGTGCGCGGCGGAAAACATGCCTTCGGGCACGGCGCAAAAGCCGGGCGACGTGCAAACCGCCATGTCCGGCAAGACCATCGAGATCATCAATACCGACGCGGAAGGCCGGCTGGTGCTGGCCGACGGCCTAGCCTACGCGAAGCAACTCGGCGCCACGCACCTGATCGACGCCGCCACGCTCACCGGCGCCTGCGTGGTCGCGCTGGGCATGGTGAACGCCGGGGCTTTCGCCAACGATGACGCCACCTACGCCCAGTTCGACGCCGCGCTCGGGGTTTCGGGCGAAAAGTTCTGGCGGCTGCCGCTCGGCGAAGAATACATGGACATGATCAAGTCAGAAATTGGCGACATCAAAAACACCGGCGGGCGCTGGGGCGGCGCCATCACGGCCGCGGAGTTCCTGCACGCTTTCGCCGAAGACACGCCATGGATTCATCTCGACATCGCCGGAGTGGCCTGGGTGGAGGACTCGAAGCCCTACATCGCCAAAGGCCCCAGCGGGATTGGGGTGCGCTCGATCCTGGAGTGGGTGCGGGGGTTCGAAGGCGCCTCCACACAAACGCTGGTGTAAACCGGAGCCGTTTCTGAGAGCACAGGGGGCGGAACCGCTTGCCTGGCCCGCGCATCGCAACCGACCGGCATCTTGCCAGCGGATGCATGCGAAGCGGACGGACCGCAACCCGAAATCGAACTGCGGTATCCTTTAAATGGGGATACAAAAGGCTAGAGTCCCGTCCGGAATGAACCTCCTCAGCAAAGGGACATGGGAGATTGCTGCGGGTGTGGCGTCGGTCGCCGCGGTGGGTGGCGCCATTGCCTGGTGGCTGCTGCGCAAAAAACCCACCGAAGAGGAACTGGAACGGATGCGCCGGCGGTTGCTGGTGCAATCGGGCCGGCTGGTGGACGGCATGTTCCTCGACATCCGCGAACTAACGGCCGCAGGCGGCCGAAATCTCACCCTGTTTTTGTTCAGCTACCGCATCGGCGGCGTGGACTACGAGTGCTCGCAGGATGTAACCGAGCTGCGCGGATTGCTGGACACGGAGCACATCCGGGTGGGCTTTCCCTGCACGGTGCGCTATCAGCCCGGCAACCCGCAAAACAGTATCGTGGCGGCCGAGGGTTGGAGCGGGCTGAGAGTGAGCTTGCCGCGGTTGCCATTGTTTGACGATTCCGAGCCGGTGGATATGCACCGTTTGCGGCGAAGCTAGGATTCCGTTGGGCTTGCGCGGACTGGGCCCCGGGGTGCATCGGGAGTGGCGGCTATACCCAACCCGGGTTACACTACCTTTATGCATGCCCACGCGGCCCCGGGCGGGCAAAGCGCGAAACGGACAACCTTAGTACTGCGCATCTCGCTCGCGGCCACGCTCGCGTACGTCGTGGTCACCTTCGTTGCGGGACTTCGCGCTCACTCCCTCGCGCTGCTTTCCGAATCCGGGCACAACGCCTCAGATTCTCTGGCTCTGCTGCTCAGCTCTGTCGCCGTCTACTTCCACACCCGTCCGGCCGATGAAGCGCGCACCTTCGGCTACCAGCGCGCCGGGGTCCTGGCGGCCTTCATCAATGCGGCCACGCTGATTTTGATTGCGCTATGGATCGGCGTGGAAGCGGTGCACCGGCTTTCTATCCCGGTCACAGTGCAGCCTCGCCTGATGATGATTGTGGCCGCAGCGGGGGTGGTGATGAACGGGGTGATTGCGGGCCTGCTGTGGGGTGTGGCGCGCGACGTGAACCTGCGTTCGGCCTTCCTGCACATGGCCGGCGACACGTTTTCGACAGCGGCGGTGATTGCCGGCGGCGCCGGCATTCTCTACACCGGCAAAAACTGGATTGACCCTTCGCTTTCCCTCCTGATCGCCGCGCTCATTCTCTGGTCGAGCATTGGCATCGTGCGCGAGACGTTGAACATTCTGCTCGAGGGCGCGCCGCACGATGTGTCGCTGCCGCAGGTGCGCGTCGGGATGGAGGCCGTCAAGGGCGTGATGGACGTGCACGACCTGCACGTTTGGAGCCTCGGGTCGCACTCGCGCGCGTTGGCCTGCCATGTGACCATCGCCGACATTCCCCCGTCGGAGAGCGCCTGCATCCTGGACCAGCTCAATCACGTGCTGCGCGATCACTTTCATATTCACCATACGACCATCCAGTTCGAGCACATCGGCTGCGGAGAGGAGGTGGGGTGCGTAACGCCGATCGAGCAGATGAGCGGCGAAGCGGGCCACGAGCACCCGCACGGCCACGCGCATTAAGCTCGCTTGTTCCCTTGTCTTCTCCTTCCCTCGGTCCCTTGTTCCCTTTTTTGTTTCCGGCGATGCCGGGTTAGGGAATTTCACGATGAGCTTGGTAAGGTGAGAGGATGCGGGCGGAGGCCGCCCCATTTGCCCGCTGTGGGCAGGGCTCGCTCGCCCGAGGAGGTCTTTTTGCTTTCGCTGCGCGCCGCGATGGCGGCACTGGGCTTGGTTTTATTTGCTTCCGGGCAGCCGGCATTGATGGCCGCGCCGCGGCAGGCGCAGGCCGCAGAGGCTCCGGCGGCCACAGCGGCGCAACTTGAGGCCCTTGCCGACGAGTACACCGGCCCCACCGAGCCCGATACGCCGCTGAGCTTTTATCGGCAAAACGGCGTATTGGTGGTGGAGTCGGAGCGGCGCGTTCCCACCGAGCTGACTTCGCTCTCGGCGGTCGAGTTTGTCGATCCCGAGTCGAAGACGACGCTGCGCTTCAACCTCGACCCCGAGGGCCGCGGCGTGGGCGTGACCTTCTCGACGGAGCCAGGGGTGGTTTACCAGCGCACCGGCCCCGCCGTGCATCACGTCTTCCACGACTACCGGCGCACCGAGGTCATGGTTCCCATGCGCGATGGGGTTAAGCTGCACGCCATCATTCTCAAGCCAGCCGACATCTCCACGCCGCTTCCGTTCCTGCTCACGCGCACCCCATACGGCGTGAACGGAACCAATTGCGCGTCGTTTTTCGCCGAGCGGCCGGAGCTGGCCCGCGACGGCTACATCTATGTGGCGGAGGATATCCGCGGGCGTTACGAGAGCCAGGGAAAATTCGTGATGATGCGGCCGCTCGCCGATCACTCCCATTCCAAGGCCATCGACGAAAGCACCGACACCTACGACACGGTGGCGTGGCTGCTGAAAAATGTGCCCGGCAACAACGGCCGCGCGGGCGTGGTGGGCACCAGTTATCCGGGATTTCTGGCCATGATGGCGGGCATCGACCCGCACCCGGCGGTGAAGGCCATCTCGCCACAGGCGCCGATGATCGATGTATGGATCGGCGACGATTTCTTCCACAACGGCACCTTTCGCCAGACCTACGGGTACGATTACGTGCTCTCGATGGAGTCGAGCAAACGATTCACCGGCGACACCTACGGCAAGACCAGGGACGGCAAGCCGGTGGACGGCTATGACTTCTTTTTACAGCGCGGGTCGTTTTTCGAGGACGTGAAACAGTCCGGATCGAAGCTGCTGCCCACGTGGAAACTTTTCCTCGACCATCCGGCCTATGACAGCGTTTGGAGCTCGCGGGCCGTGGAACACCACTTGAATACCGTGGCCGTGCCCACACTCACCGTAGGCGGCTATTACGACCAGGAAGACATGTGGGGGCCGCAGGAAGAGTACGCCGCGCTCGAGCCGCACGATGCGCATCATGAGAATTTTCTTGTCGAAGGCCCATGGCGGCACGGCTATTGGTCCTCATCGTCAAGGCAATTGGGCGATCTCGACTACGGCCAGCCGATCGGCAAGGAGTTTCGGGCGCAAATCGAGGCGAAGTTCTTCGCGCACTATCTCAAAGACCCCCCGGGCAGCGATCCTTCCGGCTTCGACCTGAAGAATACGGCGAGTTTTGAAACCGGCTCCGATAACTGGAAGTACTACACACACTTTCCGCCGCGGCCATCGCGGACGACGAAGCTGCACCTGGACGGGGATGGCTTGCTGAGCTGGAGCGGGTCGGCGGCCGCAACGACGAGCTACGTCAGCGACCCGGCCGATCCGGTTCCCTACCGGCACAGGCCGATCCAACCGACGTATGGACAGGGCTCGCAATGGTACAACTGGCTCGCCGAAGATCAGCGCTTTGTGACCGGACGCAAGGACGTGGCCGTGTGGAGGCTGCCCGTGCTCACCCATGACCTGACCTTGACCGGCGAGGTGACAGCCGACATTTATGCGGCGACCACCGGCTCCGACAATGACATGGTGGTGAAGCTCATCGACCAATACCCGGACGACGACGCGGATGCGAAGATGCACGGCTATCAGCTCATGACCAACGCGGAGATATTCCGCGGACGCTATCTGGCGGGATTCGATCGTCCGGCTGCGCTCAAACCCGGATCCATTCGCGAGTACAAGTTTTCGCTGCACGACGTGGATCACGTCTTCAAAGCCGATCATACGGTGATGGTGGAGATTCAAAGCACCTGGTTCCCGCTCTACGACCGCAACCCGCAGATTTTCGTGCCCAACATCATGATCGCCAAGCCCGGTGATTACAAGGCGGAGACGATCACGATCTATTCCGGGGCGGGGCACGACTCGGCGCTGGAGGTTCCGGTGATGAGCACGTGCGGACGGCTGCAATGCGAGTAACGGCGGAGAGGGGAATCTTTTCGAGCGCGCCGATATCCAAAAAAAGAAAGACGGAAGCAAGCAGCGGCGCGAATCCCGCACGCGGGGCTCGCGCGTCCGGCAAGGACGGGGCTTTATCCTGGAGAAAGATGGAGCATAGATAAAGCATGGAACATAGATTGAAGCGTTGGAGGCCGGTCCTGATCGCTGCGGCGCTGGCGATGGCGGGCGCATGGTTGAGCGCCGCGCAGGCCGCCCCTGCAGCTCCGGCGAATAAGCCGACGCAGGTCACGCACATCGAGCTGCCGCCGGTTCCTAAACCGTTGCTGCCCGCCGAATTCGACGGATGGGCGCAAACAGCGGCGCCGGAGAAGTTGAGCAACGCCGAACAGGCCGACGCCGACAATGCAGCCGCGCTCCGGGAGTACGGATTCTCTTACGGCGACAAGGTGAACTACAAACGCGACGCGAACGAGACGCTCACCATGCGCGCGCTCAACTTTGGCGACGAGAGCGGCGCGTATGGCGCTTATTCCTATTACCGGCAGAACGGCTGGCCGAAGGAGGATATCGGGACGGGCGGGACCTCGGACAAGAATCGCGTGCTTTTCTGGAAGGGTAATACCGTAGTCGACGCCAGCTTTTCCCAAATCGGTCCCATGTCGGCTGGCGAGATGCGTCAGATCGCCGCGCAGTTGCCTGCGCCATACGGCAACCGCGCGCTACCGCCGCCGATACTCGCGTACTTGCCCCAGGGCTCGCTCGACCACGAGACGACCCACTACGCCGAGGGCGCGGCGGGCTACTCGGGATCAGGAGGGGTGCTGCCGCCGGGTGTGGTCGATTTCGATCGCGGCGCAGAGGCGGTGACTGCCAACTATTCGCTATCCTCCGGCCCGGCCACACTTACCATCATCGACTACCCCACGCCGCAAATTGCCCAATCGCAGGAGTCCGTGATTCGCGCCTACATCCAAGCCCGCGGCAAGGCACAGCCGCCGTGGCCCAAGCCGCTTGTAAACTCCGACCAGGCCTCGATCGAGGTGCGCCGCAGCGGGGTGCTGGTTGCGGTGGTCAGTGGTGACGCCATTCCCGATGAGAGCCACAGGTTGATCGAGAGGGTTCACTACGAAGCGAACCTGATTTCGATGCCGCAATCCGGCGAGTCGGAGGTTGCGAAGACAGGCGAGCTGCTGGTCGGCATCGCGACCATCGTGTTGGTGGGCTCGATTGCCGCTATTTTGCTGGGCTTCTTCCTGGGCGGCGGCCGCGCCCTTTACCGCGTAGCGCACGGCAAGCCGGCTTCATCGGTCTACGACGAGGAGTTCATCCATCTCGATTTGCGACCCGAATGGAGCGAGCCACACCAGCCGGAAAGCGAGTACGCATCTGATCGGTTAACAGCGCATAAGTCTGTGGAAAAAAGGAGCTAAACCGAAAAAACACGAACAATAACAGCTAATGCCGGATAAAACGAGGCGAAAAAAAAGCGAAGACACGAGGTTCCCTCAAACGCAAAAGGACATTCTGTATGCTACAGAAAATAAAATACTTATTTATCTTCACGATTTATCCTTGACACTGCCTGCCCCCGCACCTAACATGCAGCCAGAAAGTTTCGGCGGTTTGCCTCCGTTGGAACTATTCTCCCTGGGAGAGAGCTGCCCTGTTGCCGGGTGGCTCTTTCCGTCTTAGCCGCCCGCCAGCTCGGCTTCGTCGCTTGACCTTTTTTCTACATCGCGCCACTGCTGGCCGCAAACCTCGCATCGCCACACATTGCAGGCATGAACCGCTTCGAGGAGCGGGTCTTGCGCGCCGCATCGCGGGCACGGAGGCGGCTCGAAATCCGGCAGCTTCATCTTCGATAGCTCGACGATCTCCGCCGGGATGGGCCGGGCGGCGATCAGGCGGGCTTCGTCGAGCTGATCGGCGGCCACCAGCACGCGTGGATTCGTGAGATCCAATTCGGCGTGAGGGGAATACAACCCCGGGCCCTCGATCCAGCTCTCGATACCGGCCTGGCGAAGCACTTCGCACATCTGCCATGCCTGCTCGGGTTCGTTGCATTCGCAGAGCAGCGTCTTCCACGTGCATTCCACGGGAAAATCGCGCTTGGTGTCCGCATCGGCAGGCATGACGAAAGCGCGCGGACGCGGCAGAGGAACTCCGTTCAGCAGCACTTCTCCCTGCGTAAGCGGCAGACTGAGGCCGCGCCGACGCAACTCGTCGCGCAGAACCTGCTGCGCCATTCCGGTCAGGTTGGCGAAATCCGTCGCCAATTCACGCAGCTCCAGCTCGTCCATCCCGCGATAAAGGTCCGTTAGCCTCCGCCAATCCTCTGCCGGATCAGTACGCATGGCGTGCTGCCATCCTCCGCAGCCGAACTACCGCAGGCCGAAGTCCACGAGCATGGAATGGATGACCACCATGGCGGTCACGGTGAGGGCCGCCAGCAGGCAGGTCCAGAAGCCGATGCGGCTATAAGGCAGAAACAACGTGCCTTCGTTACCCAGGTTGAACCCGATCTTCTCGGGCAGTATTGCGCGGACCGCGACTGCCAGCACGAATCCGCCAGCCCAGACGAGGGCGATCCGGAAGGCAAGCTGAAGGGTCTGTGTCATGAGGCTCATGGATCACCTGCACTGGCTTGGACGGACGCGCAGCGGCGCGCGGCGCCTAAGGCGCTTTTCCTAATAGGGTAGAGTCGCCTGCTTCCGGCAAGGTTGTCGCCTCCTGGCAATCGCGCCAACTCAGCTCCGCCGAATGCTAGACGCCATTAGGAAACATGCTACATCGCTTAACTTTACCTTCCACCAGCGCAACGATACAATCGGAGGAGCAGGCCGACGTAGCTCAGCTGGTAGAGCAGCTGATTCGTAATCAGCAGGTCGTCAGTTCAAGTCTGACCGTCGGCTCCATAGAATCAAATAGAAAAGAGCGGCATAGACTCCCATTTAATTTTGCGCCAACTCTATGTCAACAATTCTCAGAGCGCCGTTGGTAGGTCAGTAAAGGGCTCGTAAACTGTTCATCAAACAAGAACTCGAACCGGTAGGATGCTGAATCGCAACCGCGTGGATCAGCATAACAGGGTTCAAATCCTTGTGGGCAGCCAAATACCCGATAGATTAGGTCCATTCCACCCTTACTGAGTCCGTACTGTGCCCGAATCGGAAAGTGCCGTTGAGAACCATCGCGCCATTAAAAATTCTCGGCGATGATCGTCTTCATCTGCTCGACGGCCTCAGGCGCAAATCGAAAGGACTGGCTCTTCTTGCCGGGAATCTTTCGCTCGTTGGAACCGTATGTATCCACTTGCAGATATCGCCGGCCCTCCTCGTCGAAGACAATCGATTAGGTACAACTGACCTCCGTATGCGGACTTCCACGTTCCAGAACTTGTTTCTCCAATTGTCGAACGATTGCCATGCGTCCACTCCTTCCTAGCAACGTGTTGCCATCAACGGCCAAATTTTGCACCAAGCTTGACCTGTCATTTGGGCGGTGGATTGTAGATTCGGTGCTGGCTGGTTTCGATTGTATCCACAACGGCAACCCTGAAGGCAAAGCCGCCGCTACTGATTGTGGCTTCTCTGCACGGTGCGAACGCCTTCCACGCGGCGCAGTCCCAGGACCATGCGGTTGAGGTGGCGCACGTCTTTGGCCTCAATGACGAATTCGATAACGGCCTCACCGTCTTCGTCGTGCTGTATTTCCACGCCGCGGATGTTGGTGTTTTCATCGGAGATCACGGCGGTGAGCTCCTTCAGCATGCCGGTGCGGTCGTCGCAATACACGGTGATTTTGACCGGATAGCGCTGCGCGCGGCTGCCGTCTTCGTCGCCCACCTGCGCCCATTCCACGGCGATGCGGCGGTCGGCTTCGTAGAGCAGATTCTGCACGTTGGGGCAACTGCGGGCATGGACGGCCACGCCCTTGCCGCGGGTGACGTAACCCACAATTTCTTCGCCGCGGATGGGATTGCAACATCGCGCGCGGTACACAAGCAAATCATTCTGGCCCTCCACCTGGAGCGAGTCGGAACCGGTGAGGTGCAGCTTGCGCACCGCGTCGCTCATCGGTGCGGCCTCGCTGCCGGTTTTGCTTTCGGCCTCCGCCTCATCCTGGCTGGCGTTGCCCGGAGCCAGCTTGTTCAGAATCTGGTGCGCAGTGTGCTTGCCTAGGCCGAGCGTGGCCAGCAGATCGGCGGCTGTGGCCACCCCGTATTCGCCGGCGATGCGGCCCAGATCCTGGTCGTCGATCTGGCTCATGGGCACCTTGAAACGCCGTGCCTCCCGTTCCAGCAGCTTGCGACCGATGTCGACCGCACGGCGGCGCTGGTCCTCATTGAGCCAGTGCTTGATCTTGTTGCGCGCGCGAGGGCTTTTGACAAACGTGAGCCAGTCCCGGCTGGGGTTGTGATCCTTCTGGGTGACGATTTCAACAATGTCGCCGGTGCGCAGCTTGGTGCGCAACGGCGCCATGCGGCCGTTGATCTTGGCCCCGACGCAGGTGTGGCCCACCTCGGTGTGGATGGTGTAAGCAAAATCCACAGGCGTCGCCCCGGCCGGAACCACCACCACTTTTCCCTTGGGCGTGAAGGTGTACACCTCGTCGGGGTAGAGGTCCATCTTCAGGCTGGAGAGAAACTCGTTGGGATCCGTCATCTCCTTTTGCCAATCGACAAGCTGACGGATCCAGTTCAGCCGTTCCTCGTCCCGCGCCGTCACCACGCTTTCGCCGGCTTTGTACTTCCAGTGCGCCGCAATGCCCTCCTCGGCGATGCGGTGCATTTCCTCAGTGCGGATCTGCACTTCAAACTGGTGGCCGCTGGCGCTCATCACCGTGGTGTGCAGCGACTGATAGCGGTTGGCCCGCGGCATGGCGATGAAGTCCTTGATGCGCCCCGGCACCGGGCGCCACAGCGTGTGGATGAGCCCGAAGACCGCGTAGCAAGAGGTCACATCCTGCGTGATCACGCGCACCGCCAGCAGATCGTACACCTGGTCGAAAGAAATTTTGGCGCGTTCGATCTTCTGGAAAATCGAGTACAGCCGCTTGATGCGCCACTCCACCCGAGCCTTGACGCCGTTTTCGCGGAACTGCTCGACCAGCGTGTCCTCCACGCTGCGCAAAAACTGTTCGCCCTCCGCGCGGCGGGCCTCCACGGCCGCCGCCACGCGCTCGAAGCTTACCGGATCGGTGTAGCGGAAGGCCAGGTCTTCCAATTCTCCGCGCACCTTGCCCATGCCCAGCCGGTGCGCCAGCGGAGCGTAGATTTCCAGCGTCTCGCGGGCAATGGCTTCCTGGCGGTCGGGCTTGAGGTGCTCGAGGGTGCGCATGTTGTGCAGCCGGTCGGCCAGCTTGATGAGCACGACCCGCACGTCGGACACCATGGCCAGCAGCATCTTGCGCACATTTTCGGCCTGGCGGTCTTCGCGGTTGGCAAACTGAATCTTGTCGATCTTGGTCACGCCATCCACAATGTGCGCCACCTGGTCGCCAAAGCCGGCGGCAATCTCTTCGTTGGTGGCGGCGGTGTCTTCGACGGCGTCATGGAGCAGGCCGGCGGCAATGGCGCTGGCGTCGAGTTTCATCTCCGCCAGCACCTCGGCGACTTCGAGAGGATGAACAATGTACGGTTCGCCTGAGGCACGCGTTTGGCCGCAATGGTGCTGAACGCAGAAATCCCACGCCTTGCGGATCAGAGACAGGTCTTCGTGAGGGCGATTGCCCTTGATCCGGCGCAGCAGCGCGTCAAAACGCTCGCTGACCGGCCGCTCATCCACAGCGCGCTTGAGCGTGCGCGCCGGAGGTTGAGTCGCCTCCATCGCAGGGGAAGCTGTTTGAGCGCCCTCTGCCGGCATGGTCTCCCGGACAGTCGCCATACTTTATTATAGGCTCGTTCGGTGCGCGGGGTATGAAAGCCCGCCTCCGGCCGCTCGTGACGTTTCCTCGCGCGCTCTGAAAAATCGCGTCCGCATCCCGTGCTTCCGGCCTCGACGCGGCGCGAATGTTTACCCCGCGGCGCGAATCGCGTCGGCAATGTATGCCGCTTCCAGCGCCGGGCGCACCTCGTGGACGCGCACAATGGAAGCGCCATACAGGATCGCCGCGGTGAGCGCGGCCAGCCCCGCACGCTCGCGGGCGACGGGAGGCGCGTCGGCGCCGCCGAACAGCGGCGCCAGGGTGTGACCGAGAAAAGATTTCCGGCTGAGCCCGGCGAGCAACGGCCGGCCGAGCGCGAGCAACTCGGCCTGATGCGCGAGAAGCGCGTAGTTTTCGCCAAAACGTTTGCCAAATCCGTAGCCGGGATCGAGGACCACGGCCTCGCGTGGCATGCCCGCGCTGACCGCTAACGCCAAGCTCGAGGCGAGACCGTTGCGCACCATGGCGACGAGCTCCGGGCCCCCAAGCCGCGGCTGCGTGCGCCACTCCTCAGGCCGGCCGCGCGTGTGCGACAGCACCACGCCCGCTTTGCACTCCGCGCAAACCCGCGCCAGCGCCGGGTCCCAGGTAAAGCCGGTCACATCGTTCACAATGTCTGCACCCGCGGCCAGCGCAGCGCGCGCGGTATCGGTCTTGTACGTGTCCACTGAAACCACGGTTTGGGGCCGCGCTTTCAGGATTCCCTCAAGAACTGGCAACAGGCGCGCCTGTTCTTCCTGGGCGCTCACCGCGGGGTAGGCGCCGCCCGCGCGCGAGCCGGGCCGCGTGCTTTCCGCACCGAGGTCAACTAGATCGGCCCCTTCATCGAGCAAATGCAGGGAGCGCGCCACCGCGGCATCGGGGTCCAGAAATCGGCCGCCGTCGCTGAATGAGTCGGGCGTGATATTGACGACGCCCATGATTAGTGTGCGCGCGCCCAGCGCGAGCGCGCGCGTGCGCAACCGCCAAACCGCCGTGTACCGCGCCGCGGCGTTCGCGATTTCCGGTTTGGTTTCCGCCGTCGGATGCGCCGTTTCGTAAGCATCTACGAGCTTGGTCAGAAGGTCGAGTTCCTCTCCCGCCTCCGTACCTTTTTCCGCGCCGACCAGCCCGGCAATCCGCGCAATCGCCTTTTCGTAATCGTCCTCGGTCTCAATCGGCTGGATCTCCATGAGCTCCTCTGCTCGTCACCCGAAGTGATGCGCTGCGCGCAACGGTGCGCAGGAAAGCGCGGCGATGCTGCAGTTTCAGAATATTCCATGCGGAGCGGAGCCCCGGCAGGACATATTCAGCCGCCGGGGCAAGGTCGGCGTCCGATTTGGCGACGATAGGCTCAGAGCGCGACAAACCGGGTCACCTGTCGGTTGCCGATCCCACTTCACCTTTGCCAAGGTGAGCGCGCGACAAGAATAGCGCCGCGAGGATCACTTTGGATCTGGCGTAGCGTCCGGTTTGATTTGGCGGTGGAACTCGATGAGCTCAATGGGGGCGCCGTGATCGAGGATCATGGCCACGCGAGCACCCGCGCTCGGCGAGTTAGGTTCGACGAGAATTTCGCGGCCGGTGATTGCCGCATCCAGGTCGTCCACCTCGAAAGCTACATGGGGCAGGGTTTGAACGATCTCCGGATAGGGTGCGTCCTCGTCGAAGCGCATCCATTGCACCCCGCAGGGACTGGTCTCAAAGCCGGCGACGTGAATCTTTAAATGGGGGACGTACATCTCGTCTGGCCGCGGCGCGCGGGTGGGGATACCGAAATGGTGGTAGCGCCAGCCAAGGGCCGAAACGCCTGGCGGCTCGTCGCCCCGGCGCGTTGTCTTGGCAGCCTGAGTGCCGGGCGCGTGGATGAGTTCGCTCAAACCAGCCTCCGCACATTGGAGCATCGTCCGCATTGTCGCATAAAACCAGGCTACGGCGACGTAACGTCGGCATTGCAACCCGCCCGGAATGCGGCGGCTGGCCCGGGGCCTGGAGTCCCAAACTTAACACAAACATGGGCGCCCCAAGTGCCCGGCGAGCGATTAAAGCTCGCTGGGGTGGAAGGAGCCGGCGTCCCCGACGACAGGTCTTGGTTGCTGGAGTGGAAGCCCGGGGCCCCCGGCGACAGGTCTTCCGTTCATCTGGAACTTGCGATTGCCCCAATCAAGCGATTTGCTACACTCACGGGCATGGTCAAGTTTCGGCGGCTTTCTGCAATTCTGCCTGCGTCTCTCTTGGTCTGCTCCTACTGGCTGGGGGCGCAGGCGCGGCGAACCTCCGATCACGGCGCACGCACGGCTGAAAACAAAGAGCTGGCGACCGGTCCCTTGAGCGGGCGGATTCAGGCCATTCTGGCCGATCCGGCGGTCAGCCACGCCACCTTCGGCATCAGCGTGACCTCGATGGATGGGCAATCGCTTTACGCGCTCAACGATGACCGGTTGTTTACGCCCGCCTCGAATGTCAAGCTGACGACCACGGCGGCGGCCTTCGCTCTCCTTCCGGTGGATACGCTCACCTGGACGACCTTCGTGGCCGCCGACGGCGATGTGGACGCGGCGGGTACGCTGCACGGCGATCTCATCCTGCTGGGCTCGGGCGATCCGACGTTGAGCGCCCGGGTGTACCCCTACCAGAAGCCGGGCGCCGCGCCGCCAGCCGAGCCCGCCCCGGCGCCTCATGTCCCGACGGCGCCTACGGTGGCTAATGCGCCCCAGTTGCCGTCCGCCAATTTGCCGGCCACCCAGACGATGGCGGTGCTCGATCGATTGGCCCAGCAGGTGGAGCAGTCGGGCGTGCGCACGGTCACGGGCGACACGGTGGGCGACGACACTTATTTTCTGAATGAGCCTTACGGCGAAGGATGGGATTGGGGCGATCTGCAGTGGGCCTACGGCGCGCCCGTATCCGCACTCACCTTCAACGACAACTCTCAGCAGTTGACGATTGCGGCCGATCCCGCCGCCGCAGCGGCCACCGTGGGCGCGTGGACGCCTAACGTGGACTATTATGCGCTGGACGACGCCATGACCCCGGCCGCGCCTGGAGTTGCCGCGCATCCCGGAATCGAGCGCGCCCCCGGCTCCATGCTGGTGCGCGCCTGGGGTACTGCGCCGCCGGCAGGTGTAAACGTGAGCCTCGCCGTGGCTGATCCGGCTCAGTTCACGGCAGGGGCGTTCAAGCAGGCGCTGCGCGGCCGCGGCATCATCGTGAATGGCAACGCAGAGTCGCGGCACAAGGACCCGGAGGGCACGGGCGATTTTGCCGCCGAGCGCGAGCTGCCCCTCCACTTGACCCGCTCCACGCTGGGAACAGCCGCCGCGCCCGTCCAGGAACGCAGAGTGCTAGCCGCGCATATCTCTGTCCCGGTGGCTCAGGACATTACCGTCATCAACAAATTGAGCCAGAACCTGCATGCGGAGCTGCTCCTGCGCCTGTTGGGCAAACTTGAGGGAACCGACGGCAGTTTTGAAGAAGGCGCGCGCGTGGTGCGCGCATTTCTTACCGCGGATGCGGGCGTCGCGGATAGCGACTTCTTCCTGTACGACGGCTCCGGGGTGAGCCCCGACGACCGCATGGCGCCGCGCGCCTTCACCAAACTCCTTGTCTACGCCTCTAAGCAGCCGTGGGGCGAGGCTTGGCGCGCCACGTTGCCCGTGGCCGGCGTGGACGGCACGTTGGAAGACCGCTTTAAAAACACCCCGGTCGCCGGCCGCATGTGGGCGAAAACGGGCACGCTGAACGAGGTCACGGGGCTCACCGGCTACGTGCGGGCGGCGAGCGGCAGAACTGTGGCGTTCTCGATCCTGGTGAATGGCCGGCGGCCGGGCAGCGACGCCGAGGCCCATGCCATCGACCGCATCGCAGAAGCCATTTACGACGCAGACTAGCCGCAGAGGAGGAATTCCAAGTTTCCCACCCGCGCGACGGCGGTGTTTGTGCGGCGCGTGGAATACGAATTTGGATTGATGGCCGATGCATCTCGATTACTTCATCGTCGATGTCTTTACCCAGGAGCCGCTTCAGGGCAATCCGCTGGCTGTGGTCATGAACACCGGCGGCCTCGCCACGGAGCATATGCAAGTCATCGCGCGCGAGTTCAACCTTTCTGAAACCACCTTTGTCGAGCGCCGTGCGGCCGATGTGGAACGCGCTGAGGGCGTGCGTGTGCGCATCTTCACCACCCGCGAAGAGCTGAACTTTGCCGGCCATCCCACTCTGGGCACGGCAAGCGTGCTTAAGATGCATGCGCCGGAAACGATGGACGGCAATTCGGTCACTTTGCGGCTCAACGTCGGACCTGTGCCGGTGCGTTTTGCCGGCGAGGGCCTCGAGGGGGAGATGACGCAGCGCGACCCGGAGTTCGGCGCGGCATTGGACCGCGGAGAGACCGCCCGGCTGGTCGGATTAAGCAGCGAAGATCTCGCCGATACCCCACCGCAGGTGGTTTCCACAGGAACCGCCTTCGCCATTGTCCTGCTCCGCGGCGAGGAGGCCCTGGCGCGGGTCAAGGTGAATCACGATGAGGCGACGCCATGGCTGCGCGAGCGCGGCGCACGGTGGTTCTATGTGCTGTCGCCCGCTCTTGTCCAAGGCCAGGACCGCGCGCAGCGCAACCAGTTCCGCGCGCGTATGCAGTTCGATGGCGGCGAGGATCCGGCCACGGGATCGGCAGCCGGTTGCGCCATCGCCTGGATGGTTCGGCATGAGGTGGCGCCCTCGGGGGCTCGCGTGCATCTGCGCCAGGGCGTCGAGATCGGCCGTCCAAGCGATTTATATCTCTCCGCGCGCGCGGAATCGGCAGGGGTCAGCGATGTGCGCGTGGGGGGCAGCACCGTTCTGGTAGCAAACGGGCAGCTTTTCCTGCCCTAATGCACACCCCTTCCACAAGGGATTCAACACGGCAAGTTCCCGTGGTTCTGCGCGCTAGCTCGTTTTCCGCTGTTTCACCGGCGTTTTCAATCGCGTTTTCGCCGCCTCTTCTCACTTGCTCCGGCGCTTCGGTGGACGTAAGCTTCCCTCTCATTGGAGCACCATCTGAGGCGATTTCCGAGTTTCCGAAATCGCTGCAACATTCACCGCGAATGAGGCTTTAACCCGTTACGCGGCGCACGGTCGGTTTGCCGGCATCCAGGGGCGGCGCGTCTCCCCCAAGGCTCGACGGGCGCCATCCTGGGGCGGCTTGTGCGTGCACCTCGCCGGAAGGATGGGTTGCCATGTTCGCGGCTTCGTGCCTTGGAAATTCGAACGCCCACTCACCGCCGGAGCGGGCCAGGTGGATTCTTGCCATTGGACGGCGAAACAACTGAAGGAGCAGAAATTTACGCTATGCGGCCAAAAAAAGTGATTCTTTGCGTAGACGATAACGAACAGGAGCTATCCGTGCTCAAGTTCATGCTGGAAACTAAAGGATACCGGGTACATTCCGCTTCCAACGGGCAGGACGCCATTGGCATTTTTGCCGAAAAACAAATGGACCTCGTGCTTGTCAACTCATCCATGCCGCACATGAGCGGCAATCAGCTCGTGGAACGACTCAAACGGATCGGCCCGCAAATTCCCATGATTTTGCTCGGCGATACCCACGGCGCTGACGCACATGCGGCTGACGCCCTGCTGAGCAAGAAGAACTGCACTTCGCAGGAGTTGCTGGAGCGCATCAAGATCATGAGCGCCCGCAAGCGCGGCCCACGCAAGGGCTCGCCACGGCTCGCGCCCGTCGAATTAGCCGCAGCCTCCTAACCCGGCGTAGCCGGAACCAAAACCTGGCATTTTCCCGAAAGTTGGAGCCTTTGAAAAAATGCCGAAATCCCGCATGAATACTGACCGAAACGTACATCGCCAGAAATATTCTGCGCAAAATGTGCAGGATTCAAATGGATAGGTACTAAGACGCCACCGATCCGACCCCAACAGGAATCGACGCCGGGAAACCAACGAAGCAACACACGAGTAGGCCGCGGGGGATCACCCCGCGGAGGGAATGCTGCGTCTTTGCAGCATCGCCTTTCCCGACGTCTTCTCCGGCCTCTATTTTTTGTGCTCGCGGGTTGGGGTTCCGCGCGCCGCTTCCCTTTTTTCCTTGACGACCATACAGGGTGGTCGTCATACTCGGCTTCTGTGCCTCGGTTGGCGCATTTTCCTGCGCCAATGAAAGTGGGCTTCCTATGGACCTCATCCTGTTACGTATCCTTTTTGTGCTTCTGCTTGCCACGGTTTGTTATTTTCTCCGTCCGTTCGGCATTCAATCGGGTTGGTTAGGAGCCGGCGCCGGAGCCTTGGCGGCCGGCGCGGTCATTATATTCGAGTTACGGGTGCGCGCCCTTACGCTGCGGCGGCTTATCGGGGCCGTGGCAGGTAGCGTGCTGGGCATTTTCGGCGCGGCTCTCTTTTGTCTGGTGCTGCGGTCGGCGCTGATTCCCGGCTCCACTTCCGCGGTGCTGCAAGTCTTCGTGCTGATGCTCATGACGTACGTGGGGCTGTTGGTGGGCGCAAATAAAGGCGACCTGCTGAACCCCGCGGCGCTCGGCACGGTCTTCGCCAGCGATCGCCCGGCCCGCCGCAGCGCTAAGGTCCTCGACACCAGTGTCATCATCGACGGCCGCATTGCCGATATTGCCGAGGCGGGCTTTATCGACGGCACGATCGTGGTTCCCGAGTTCGTGCTGCGCGAGCTGCAGGTGGTGGCCGACTCGACCGACGGCTCCAAGCGCCAACGTGGCCGCCGCGGCCTCGATATGCTGCAGCGGATGCAGTCCAACACGAGCATCCAGGTGCAGATCGTACCCGATGATTTTCCTTCCATCCGCGAGGTGGACCTGAAGCTCCTTGAACTGGCCAAGAAATGGGAAGCCAAAGTGGTCACCAATGACTTCAACCTGAACAAGGTGGCCCATCTGCACCATGTCGACGTGCTCAACATCAACGACCTGGCCAACGCGCTCAAGCCCGTGGTTCTGCCCGGCGAACACATGAGCGTGGTGATCCTCAAGGAAGGCAAGGAATACAACCAGGGCGTAGGCTATCTTGATGACGGCACCATGGTGGTGGTTGATCACGCCCGCAGGATGATCGGCCGGCCGGTGGAGATTGCCGTCACCAGCGTGCTGCAAACCGCCAGCGGCAAGATGATCTTCGGCAAGATGGATGAGAATGGCCGAGCCGTCGAAGCGACGTAGGGCTCGTCCAGGAATGCGGCCGGATCAGGTCAGGCCCGGCTGAGCCGCTCTGCCAGCCGCCGCTTCACCGCGGGCCATTCCGCAGCAAGGATCGAATAGCGGTGCGAATCGCGCGGCGTAAAATCGGTCGCCAGCCGGTGGGCGCGCAAGACCCCTTCGAACTTTCCCCCGATGCGCTCGATGGCAGCCTGCGAGCGCTGATTGCGCGCGTCGGTATGCAGGCAAACGCGGAGCACCTGCCAGGCCTCGAAAGCGTGCGCCAGCATCAACAACTTTGCCTCGGTATTGACCGTGGTGCGGATGGCGGCGCGCGTAAGCCAGCTATAGCCGAGCTCGCATACGTCGGGATGCCGGCGGCCCTGGCGCTCGTGGCCCGCAGGCCATTTCCAGCGCTCGATATCGAAAAATCGCGTTGAGCCCAGCACCGCCCCATCCTCCATGCGAACGATAGCGAACGGTAGCGCCGTCCCTGCATCGCGACCGGCAAGAGCCGTCTCGATATACGCCACGGTTGCTTCGCGCCCCAGCGGCACGGCGCTCCATTCGTATAGCGAGGGATCGACGGCTGAAGCGGCGATGAGGCCTTCGAGATGGTGGATGCCAAGCGGGTCCAGGCGGATGTGGCTGCCGGTCAGTACGGCAAGTTCGGGGCGCATTGCGCCCAGTATAAGCGGCGGGTAACGCCCAGCCCAAGCGCGACCGGGCATGCCGGTGCGGGATTTTTGGGGTCGGTCGGACGCAATGTGAAACGTATGGCGTCACGACTCCGGCGCGTAGTCATCTTGTGGCACACGTTCAGTACTTCGGGACCGTGGGATCGATCTCGTTGGCCCAGGCGATGATGCCGCCGGCGAGGTTCGAAACTTTGGAATAGCCGGAATGATGGAGGAACTCCGCCACGCGCTGGCTGCGGCCGCCCGACTTGCAGTGCACAACAATCTCGCGGTCAAGATCAATTTCGGCGAGCCGGTGCGGGACATCGTTGAGCGGGATGAGCTTGCCCCCGATGTTGGCGATCTGATACTCGAAGGGCTCGCGCACATCGAGGAGGAGAAGATCGTCGCCCAAATCCATGCGGCGCTTAAGCTCCTGCACCGTCATTTGCGGGATTCCGTTTTTCACTGCCTGCTCCTCATGAGTTTTGGGCGCAACGCCGCAGAATTGCTGGTAGTCAATGAGCTCCGTGACGGTGGGATGATCGCCGCACACGGGACACTCGGGATTTTTGCGCAGTTTGAGTTCGCGAAAGCGCATGGCCAGCGCATCCACAAGCAACAGGCGGCCGATGAGCGGCTCGCCGTTGCCCAGGATCAGCTTGATGACCTCAGTGGCCTGGATGACGCCCAGCAGGCCTGGCAGAATGCCCAGCACGCCACCCTCCGCACAGCTCGGCACCATGCCCGGCGGCGGCGGCTCGGGATAGAGACAGCGGTAGCAAGGACCCTGGCGCGTAGCGAAGACGCTGGCCTGACCCTCGAAGCGGAAAATGGAACCGTACACATTCGGCTTGCCCAGCAGCACGCAGGCGTCGTTGACCAGGTACCGCGTTGGGAAGTTATCAGTGCCGTCGGCCACCACGTCGTAGTCGGCAAAAATCTCGAGAGCGTTGGCACTGGTGAGCATGGTTTCGTGCTTGACCACGTTTAGCGCGGGGTTCAGCGCGATGAGCTTTTCCGCCGCCGAGTCGAGCTTTTTGCGGCCCACGTCAGGGGTGGAGTGAATGATTTGCCGCTGCAGGTTACTCGCATCCACCACGTCGAAGTCCACCAGGCCGAGCGTGCCCACGCCTGCGGCGGCCAGATAAAAAGCCAGCGGCGAACCAAGCCCGCCGGCGCCGACGCACAGCACGCGCGCAGCCTTCAGTTTCTGTTGGCCCTCCATGCCCACCTCGGGCAAGATCAGGTGGCGCGAGTAGCGAGAGAGATCGTCGGTGGTGAGTTCGGGCAGCGGAATTTGTAAGGTAGTCGCCATGGAGTCAGTTCCAGATTTCTGCTTCACCGGCAGGCTGCAGGATGATTAGGGCGCGGCCGCCTGGATGGCCAGTCCCACCGGCAATAGAGGGAATAATAGAGAGCGAATCGGCCGCAGACACGCGGGTGTTTTCCCTGTCGGGAAGATAGCGAACGTCGTCTTCGTTCAGGTACAGGTTAACAAAGGCGCGCAGCTTGCCTTCTGGCGTAAACAGGTGTTTGCGCAGCTCGGGATGAGCGCCCGTGAGCGCACGGATCGCCTCGCCGACCGTGCCGGCTTCCACCTGGAGCACGTGCTGGCCACCCGCAAAAGGGCGCAAAGGAGTAGAAATAAGAATATTCATGCACCGGGTTCCCGCCGGCCGTCGGCCGGCCCGTCTATTATAGCGGTTCTCCAGTTGGTGTAGAGCAGAACCTCGAACGTTGAGTGGCGTTTTTCCCAGGAAAACGCCACCTGGCACGCCCCTCAAAACTTCACGGGAATTGGAGAACCGCCGTAGATTCAGGCGCTCGGGGCGCCGATTCTTTCGTCGTCCATCACGATAGCTTCGTCTTCAAAATGTTTGTCTTCCTCGGTGGTTCCGGCGAGGAGAAACGAATTGGTGCGGCCGGCTTTGCCCTGCGCCACTTCAGTGATCACATAGCTGCAGCCCAGCCAATGGGCCTCGGCAAAATCGGTGGGCGACCATTGCGGGGGGTGGTCGGGATGAGAGTGATAAAACCCCGCGATTTCCGCTCCCTGGCGGCGCGCCGTGCGCTGAATGTGGACCAGCTCGACCGGCGCGATCTGATAGCGGTTGTGCGCCGAATCAGTGCGCGTATTGCCCGAGCGCACTGAGGCTACGATGCGCCAACCCTCAGCCGCCGGGTGACCGAGCAGGGCGCCGCAGCACTCCTGCGGATAAGTCTCCTCGCCGTGGGCGCGAATCTCGTCATAGATGAAGCGCGGCAGGCGCAAGATGCTCATTCCTCCTCCCAAAAACGTTCGCTCAAGTATTTTTCCGCGCCATCGGGGAGGATGGTGACCACCAGCGCGGCCCGGCCGGCGGCGGCTTCCTCGCGGGCAATCCGCAAGCTGGCTTCTACGGCCGCGGCGGCGGACACGCCTACCAGCAAGCCCTCCTCGCGAGCCAACCTCTTGGCCATGGCGTAGGCGGCCTCGGTTGCAACCGTCACCTGGCGGTCGGCCACATGAGGATTGTAGATGGCCGGCACCATCGATGCAGCCATGTATTTAAGCCCTTCAAGGCCATGAAATGCCGAATCGGGCTGCATCGAGATTGCCTGAATGGCCGGATTCAGCTCCTTGAGCCGCCGCGCAACGCCCGTGAACGTGCCGCTGGTGCCCAGCCCGGCGATGAAATGCGTAACCCGGCCGCCGGTCTGCCGCCAGATTTCGGGACCGGTTCCATAGTAATGGGCCTGCCAGTTAGCGTCGTTCGAGTACTGGTCGACATAGCAAAAGCGCTCCGGGTCCTCGCCAACCAGTTCGCGGGCGCGCAGAATGGCGCCGTCCGAGCCGAGATCCGGGTCGGTCCACTCCACCGTGGCGCCGTAGGCACGGACGATGCGCTTACGCTCCGGCGAGACATTGGCCGGCATCGCCAGGTGAACCGGAAATTCCAGGGCTGCGCCCAGCATAGCCAGGGCGATGCCGGTGTTGCCGCTGGTGGCGTCGAGCAGAATCTTGCCGGGCATCAACAGGCCCCGTGCCTGCGCATCCCGGACCATCGCGTAGGCGGCGCGATCTTTCACGCTGCCGCCGGGATTGGTCCACTCCGCCTTGGCGGCCAGCGCCACGCCGTGAAGACCGCTTCCGATCCGGTCGAGGCGCAGCAGCGGGGTGCTGCCGATGCGCTCGGTCAGCGAGGAGCCGACTTGTGCGATCTGGGTCATGAGAAGTTGGCGTTCCGAGGGCCAAGGTAAACCGCGGGCAAATTGCGGCCCTCGGCAACCGTATGCGAAATTGAAGACATGCCGAGAATGCCGGTCTATCAAGCATCCTCGCCGACTGGAAGGTAAATGACGCGAAAATCCCGCCATCCCGACTTCGATCAAACGCTGGAGCTGCTACGCAGCCACTCCTTCGCGGTGACGCCCTATTCCGGAGGGGGTACGCTGGTGAGTAAAAATGGCGTCGGAGCCATCCTGGCGCCCGCGCCCAAGGTGAAAGACGGCGCGGTGGAGGCGGCGGAAGACGTCTCGCCGGCCGTTTTCGCGGTGGGGCCCGGAGCGCTGATTCGTGGGGAAGTGGCGCGGCTGGTGGATCGCGGCTATCAGAAATTCATTAAGACCTCCCAATACGAGCTTCCGGCCTCGGCCTCGCAATTGCAAGCCATTCATGCGTTCAGCGACGAGCTGAAACAGCTCATCGGCTCGATCAACCTGTACAATCAGGCGCTCGGCACCACCAGTGACCGGTATCTGTACGACCGGCTGGAGGGCCGGGAGGGCGAGCAGCCGAAAGCGACGCGGCCTTGGGAGTTGGCCGGCAAACACTGACTTCTGAAGCATTCGGCGAACAGGTCCTCGCCAAAAACGGCGGAGCAGGCCATGGAAGTGGACGAAAAGGCAGACTGCGCTGCGCTGCCGCAATCGCAACGGCGGGCATGCCCTCGTTACGCGGTGGAGAGCGATTGCACGCTCCTGCTCGTTCGCCAGGGCCTTTCATTGCCTTGCAGCATCGCGGATTTAGGCCTCGGCGGCTGCCGGATTCAAACCCGCGAGCGCCTGCCAGTGGGCGCCGGGGTCCGGGTCGAGATCAACTTTAAGGTCAACGGAGTCGCCTTCCGCTTCATCGGCGTCACCCGATGGACCGACGGCCGACATCTGGCCGGAATCCAGTTTCTGGAGGTGAGCCCGCGGCGACGGGAGGAGCTGGTGGAAGTGATCGGGGAGGTGGAGACGGCCGCGGCTATTGAAGCACGAAAAGCAGCCACGGACGAGCCGGGCGCGCAAGCCGGAGCCGCACCGAACGCTCAACCGGGGCCGAAGCCGCCGCTGAGGGGGCTTGCCGGGCAGCCCCAAAATACGCGACCTTCCCCAACCGTCACGCCAGAGCCCCATACGCCTCTTCGCACGCAACCAGCGCGGCCCCGGTTGAGCTTCATTTCGCAATCCGGTTCAGGAAAACCATCCGATCCACCGAAAAAAGCGTCCGCAGTGCCGGCGGCCAGCTTGTCGTCCGTATCGAAACCTCTTCCACCCCAGGCTGCCTCGGCGCCAACGCCCGTGCCCCAAAAGGACCACCCTGCGCCGGTTAAGCAGGAGCGGCGAAGCCAGGTCCGGCATCAGGTGGACACGTCGGCAACGATTTTTCTGGTCAGGGGCGGCGGCACGCTGACCGGGCGCATTCTCGATTTGAGTCTGAACGGCTGCCGCATCCGCACCGACGAACGTTTTCCCTTGGGTATCTACACACGCGTGGAGACGGAGTTTCGCCTGGAGGGACTGCCTTTCCGTCTGGGGGGCGTCGTCCAAGCCATCCACGGTCCGTTCGCCGTAGGCGTTCGTTTCCTCGACATGAGCGAGCGAAAACGGGAGCAGGTGGCCGAGTTGATTGAAGAAATTGAGCAGATGCACGCGACTGCCGGCGCCGATGTCGCCGTGGCGGACAAGGAGAGCGATGCGCCGGGAGCAGTCCAACACAACTTCTAAAGCAGCTTCACCATTCCTGTTGAGCAGTGAAGACCGCTTGCGCCGCGTTCAGATTCTCTGAAAACGACAACGTCCTCAGTTCTTCGCCTGGAGCACGTCGCGGAGCGCAAAGCTGGTTTCGAGGCGCGTCACGCCAGGCAGGCGCGAGAGTTCGTTTTGGTGCAGGCGGCCGTAGTCGTCGATGCCGGCCACGCGGGCAACGAGCATGTAGTCGTATTGGCCGGCCATCAGATGGCAGCTCACGATGTCGTGGCAGTGGCGGACGGCGGTCTCAAAAGCGCTCAGGACCGCGGCCGATTGCCGCTCCAGCGTGACGCGGATGTACACGGTCATGCTTTTGCCGAGCAGACGATCATCGACGATGGCGCGATAACCGCGAATAGCCTGCGCAGACTCGAGGGCCAGGATGCGCCGCGAGGCCGCCGAAGGGGAAAGACCGACCGCTTCGCCCACCTCGTAGTTGGTAGCCCGGCCATGGTTTTCCAGGTAACGCAGGATGGCGACGTCGAACTCGTCGAGGCCGATAGCTGGTTGCGCTGCGGCTCCCTGGCGCAGGTCAGTTGATTCTTGCGCAAATTGGCGATTTTGCTCACGATTCGTCCCCATTCTGCCCTTTTATCACAAGGTTTGCATACATTGGAAGCCAGTACGGCCGTACCATTTCTGGCAGCCGGAGACGGCGGGCTCGCGCAGCGCCGGATCAGCCCTCCTGAACCGGAAATCTTCGGCGCTACGCCGAGCGTGGACCCCCGCGTCCAATTCCATTGGGAGGTCCAGTCAGGAGCAAAGCATGATTATCGGCGTTCCCAAAGAAATCAAGGACAACGAGGCCCGTGTGGGCGTTACCCCAGCGGGCGTAAAGGCGCTTACCGAGGCCGGACACTTGGTGCTGGTGGAGACGCTGGCGGGCGCGGCTTCGGGCTTCGACGACCACGAATACCAGGGCGCCGGCGCGGAAATGGTGGGCGAGGCGGGCTACGTCTGGGGCAAGGCGGAGATGGTGGTCAAAGTGAAGGAGCCCATCGAGCGCGAATATGTCTTCTTCCGCGAAGCTCTAGTGTTGTTCACCTATCTTCATCTTGCACCCGTGCGGGATCTAACCGACAAGCTTCTCGAGGCCAAAGTCACCGGCATCGCCTACGAGACGGTGCGCGACAAGCAGGGGCAACTGCCGCTGCTGATGCCGATGAGCGAGGTGGCGGGGCGCATGAGCGTGCAGGTGGGCGCGAGCTACCTGGAAAAGGAACGCGGCGGACGAGGCATCCTGCTCGGCGGCGTGCCGGGCGTGCCACCGGCGCACGTCGCCATCCTGGGCGGCGGCGTTGTGGGCAGCAACGCGGCGCGTATTGCCCTGGGCTTTGGGGCCAAAGTGACTCTGATCGACGTGAACCTGAACCGGCTGCGCGAGCTGGACGATATTTTTGGCGGTCGCCTGTATACGCTGGCCTCGAACAGCTACAACATTGCCCACGCGGCGCGGGAGGCCGACTTGGTGATCGGCGGCGTGCTGATTCCCGGGGCCACGGCGCCCAAGCTGGTGACCCGCGCCATGGTGGCGCAGATGAAGAAGGGCGCGGTGATTGTGGACGTAGCGATCGACCAGGGCGGCTGCGTGGAGACAGCGCAGCCTACGTCGCATTCCAATCCCAGCTTTCAGGTGGATGGCGTGGTGCATTACTGCGTGACCAACATGCCGGGCGCGGTGCCGCACACCTCTACCTTGGCCCTGACCAACTCGACGTTTCCCTATGTGCTGAGGCTCGCGAACCTGGGCGCGCGCGAGGCGCTCAAGCAGGACGCGGGCCTAGCTGAGGGGCTGAACACCTGGCAGGGCGCCCTGACGCACCGCGGCGTGGCCGAGAGCCAGGAGCGCGCCTGGACCGCGGCGGCGAGCTTGCTGGGATAGAAACGGATCTTAAAGTTTCACTGATGCGGCCCGCGGCGAAATGCCGCTGAGCTCGGCGGCGCGCGCTTCCGCGTAGGCCGCGGCGCCGATCAAGGCGGTGCGGCTTTCGAGAATCACGCGCACGGGGGTATTGATGAGCAATTGGCTCAGCCGCCCCTTGTCAGTGAAAGCCTTCATGAAGGCGCCGTCTTTGAGCTTTTCGAGAATGCGCGGAGCGATGCCGCCGCCCAGGTAGAGCCCGCCCACAGAGAGCATCTTGAGCGCCAGGTTGCCGGCTTCCGCGCCGTAGGCCGACACGAACATGTCGGTCGTCTTTTCGCAGATTTCGCTTTTCGCCTTCATGGCCAACTCGGTGATCACGGCGTTCGGGTCCTCGGCCGCCATGCGCTCGGCCAGCCAGGCCGGCTCTTCTACGCCGCGCACATCGCGCAGAAACTCGTAGATATTGGTGAGGCCTTGTCCGCTGACCACGCGCTCAAAACTGATGCGGCCGTTGTACTTCTGCTTGAGAAAGCGCAGCAGGTCGATTTCGTCCTCGTTGCGCGGAGCAAAGTCGGAGTGGCCGCCTTCCGAAGGAAAGGGAACGTAGGCGCGCCCGTCCCACACCATAAAGCTCTCGCCCAGGCCGGTTCCAGCGGAAATCAAAGCCCGGTTGCCTACCTGAGCCGGATCGCCCTCGCTGAGCGTATAAATCTGGTCTGGCTCCAGCTCGGCGATGCCATAACCGTTGGCCTGAAGATCATTGATGAGGAAGACGTAATCGATGCCCAGGCGCAGCGAGAGTTCGCGACTGTCCAGCGTCCAGGGCAGGTTGGTGAGACGCAGCCGTCCGTCGCGCACCGGCCCCGGAACCCCAAAGCAGGCGGCTGTCGCCTTTTCCCCGGCGAGAAACTCGTTGACGATCTCCTCGAGGCCCGAATACTCGCGGGCGGGAAACTGTTTGTCGCGTTCGTGCGTCAGCTTGCCAGCGGTAAAATCGAACAGCGCCAAGTGTACTTTGGTGCCGCCTACGTCACCCGCCAGAATCATTCTTCCCTCTCAAAAAATCCGCACCCGTCCCCGCCAACCGGAGGCAGCAGCGCGGCCGCAGTCCTATCCAGGAGCAAGGTCAGTATACCGCTGGCCGGCCGGATGAGCTGGCTCGGCAAGCGCTCCGGATCGTTAGTACCGAGAAAGACTTCTTTGAGGATTCCCGCTTTATCCGCCCCGCCGGCCAGAAAGAAAACCTGCGCCCCTTCGTTGATCACGGGCCAGGTGAGAGTAACGCGCCAAGGCACTTTATCGTCGACATGATTGGCTGCGGCGAGGCGGCCAATTTCGTGCAGGGCCGGGCTGTGCGGGAACAAGGACGCCGTGTGGCCGTTCGTGCCCAAGCCGAGATGAATCAGGTCAAAGGGTGGGGTCTCGGCGCCTTCGAGCCGAAAGCTATTGCGGAGCATCGACTCGTAGCGGGCGGCGGCGACTTCCGGCTCGAGCTCGCCTTCCATGCGATAAATCTGGCCCTCCGGCAGCGGCACGTGATCGAGCAGCGCCTCGCGGGTCATGCGGTAGTTGCTGGCGGGGTGGTCGGGCGGCACACAGCGCTCATCAACCCAATAGAGTTCGATCCGGTCCCAGGGCATGCGCGCGCGCCAGATTTGGCTGGGGTCGGCGAGCAGCGCGAAGACCGCCTTCGGAGCCGAGCCGCCGCTGATGGCGATCCGCGCTCGTCCGCGCTTCGCCGCCGCCTGCTCGACCGCTTCGACCATAAACCGGGCTGCACGCTGCGCCAATGCCGCGACATCGGGTTCCACGTAATAAACAATCTTGAGTTTGGGGGGCATGAGGGGAAAGAACCTCCAGGTTTAACGTTACACGGTGAAAGTCTGAGACGAGGTCGCCGCCTGCTCTCGCAATAAGAGACGCGCGGGACCGCTTCCGTCCGAAGAGAAACCTTTTAAGCGAGCGGGATTCTTTTATCTCCGTTGGCTTCGGATACCGTCGAGCACCCGCCGATCTTCGGCGCTCAGTTCGGCGCTCTCGAGCAGGTCGGGCCGGTTCAAAAACGTTTTGCGCAACTGCTGCTCGCGGCGCCAGCGACGAATCTGGCCGTGATCGCCGTTGATAAGCACCTCCGGCACGCGTAGGCCGGCGAATTCGGCAGGCCTCGTGTAATGCGGGTAATCGAGCAACCCTCCCGAGCCGTGCTGCGAGCGCGGCGGGCGCTTACCATCGGCGTCTATCGGTGCGGCAATCTCCGGCGCCATTTCCGAGGCAATTTCCGACGCAATTTCCGCGTCGGGCAGCCCAAAGCTCTCGAAATCAGCCGAGGCCTGGTTGCCCAGCACGCCGGGAATCAAGCGCATCACGGAGTCGACCACCACCGCCGCGGCCAATTCGCCCCCGCTCAACACATAATCGCCGATCGAGAGTTCCAAGTCGCAATAGAGCTCGTTGATGCGCTCGTCGACGCCTTCGTAGCGCCCGCAGATCAGCACCACGCGATCGAGCCGGGCGAACTCGCGGGACAGCGTCTGGTCGAAGCGGCGGCCCTGCGCCGAAAGCAGAACCACGCACGTGGCGAACGCCGATTGATCGTCCCTATCTTGGCATTGTTCTTCGAAGCCATCAAACCGCTCTGCCTTGGGCGCGATGTCGAGCGCGGCCAGCGCCTCGGCTAATGGCTCCGGCTTGAGCACCATGCCTTCGCCGCCGCCAAAGGGGCGATCGTCCACGGTGCGATGCCGGTCGTGGGTAAAGGCGCGCAGATCGTGAATCTCCACTGCTGCCACCCCCCCCGCTAAGGCGCGGCGCACGATGCCGTGCTCGAAGATGCTCGAGAAGAAGCCGGGGAAAATGGTGACAATCTCAAACCGCATACCCCGATGATAAAAGGCCCATGCGCGCGGCGCCGGCCGATGTGCTTTAATGATTGCCAACCACCATGCCCGACATTGAATCGCTGCTGAACCGCTGGCAATCGGCCGGCATACTGGATGCCGAGGCTGCAAGCCGCATCCGCGCGCACGAGGCGGCACGGAAGCGGCCCGACGAACTGAGCGACCAACCAAACCCTAAGCA
Source organism: Acidobacteriaceae bacterium (assembly GCA_030041305.1). Lineage (GTDB taxonomy): Bacteria > Acidobacteriota > Terriglobia > Terriglobales > Acidobacteriaceae > Telmatobacter. Next base: position 92,895 of record JASHOC010000050.1, on the reverse strand, counting down.
GCCAGCGTCCCCAGAAGCCGGCCATTTGCCTTCTGGGGCCGAGCCACAGGCCTTAGCCGCGGGAGTACGCCGGCAAGGAGTAACGGCGCTGGTTCTCGGAGCCATTCTCCTCGCCTGCGGCGTGGCTCTGTTTGTCTCCGCGCATTGGGATGAAATGGGTCCGGGCGCCCGTTTCGCGCTGGTGGCCGCCATGGTGGCCGTCTTCCACCTGGGCGGCGGACTGGCGCGCGAGCGTTTTCGCGACCTATCTACTGCGCTCCACGCCGTAGGCACGCTCGCTACTGGCGCGGCCATCGCGCTGGTGGGACAGATCTTCAATAATCAAGAATATTGGCCAGCCGCAGTGTTGCTGTGGGCAATGGCGGCGCTCGCCGGATGGGCGCTCCTCCGCGATCAGGCGCAGCAAACGCTGGCGCTGTTGCTGGTTCCGGCATGGATGGCGTCAGAGCTCGGCTACGCCGGTCAGGATCGGATCGGCACGGTGGTCTATCTCGGCCGGTTTCTGTTTGTGTGGTCCATCCTGTATCTCACCTTTTTTGTCAGCTCGCGCCGCCGGATGGTGCGGGGAATCATGTTCGCCGCCGCCGTCATCGCATGCGTTGCCGGCATCGATTGTATGCTCTCGGCTTGGGCTTCTTTCTCGACGGAGCAAAGCTTTCTGCCCTTCAGTGCAAGATTCTGGGCTTGGGTGGCGATTGCCGCGCTGCCGCTGGTGATCGCGGCGTTTCACGGGCACAAGGGGCTCATCCCTATCGCTCTGGCGATTGCTTTTTCCCTCGCGCTGCCGTGGTGTTATCGCGCCTCGGTGAACACCTACAAACTGGGGAATGGCCGCGTTGTTTCCTATACCAATACCGTTCCCAATTTCGCCGCCCACGTGTTAACGGCGGCGTTCGCCGTCTATCTGTGCTGGTGGGGCGTGCGGCTGGCCTCCAGAGCGCTGGTCAACTTCGGCATCGTGGGCTTCGCTGCAGTGGTGGGGTGGTTTTATTTCAGCGACATCTTCGATGCGCTCGGCCGCTCGTTGGGACTGATTGGCCTCGGCGTGCTTTTCCTGGCCGGGGGATGGGCCCTTGAAAAGATGCGGCGGCGCATTTTGGCGGGAATGGAAGAAACCGGCGAACTGGCCCGCATGGCCGAGCAGGGGGCGCAATGAAAATCTTCAAGGTTTCGCTTTCCGGCGCCTCGATGGTGTTGCTCGCGATCCAATTGGGACTGGTTGGCGTCGTTGCCGCTACCTATCTGGTTCAACGGTGGACGAACCCGCGGGTGTGGGTGCGCACCGCCGCCTTCGACCCTCAACTACCGATGCGGGGCCGCTATTTGAGCCTGCAACTCATCGTGGATGGCTGCCAGAGCACTCTGCCCTCGGCCGGAGCGGCTAATTTTCTGCGCGATGTGACCGGCGCCGTGAAGCCGGGACATTATTCGATTCGCGGCACAGAGCCGGTGCGGTTCCGCGCCCGGCTAGAAGTGCAGAACAAAATCCTCAAGGCCATCCGCATTGGGAACGAAGATGCAGGGGCTCCCGGCCAATTGGTGCATGGGCTGCCGGGCGTTTCCTGCGACGCCATGCGTCTCGATGAGCCAGTCGCTTTCTACATCGCGGAGCATGCCGCCACTCCGCTCCCGCTCCAACTCGGTCAGGAATTGTGGATGGAAGTGATCGTGCCGTCCAAAGGGCCGCCGCGACCGCTCCAGCTAGCGTTGAAGCAGAACGGGCTTTGGAAACCGCTCGCGTTTGACTAACCGGTCAGCGGGCAGCGAGTCAGCAGGTCAGCGCTTAGCTTTGAGATTTACGACTCAGTTTGGAGCGCGATTCATGATTCTTCTGGCGTGTTGAGGTCGATGAGGCCCTCCGGCAGCGCCATCTCCACGCGCCGCTCTTCCAAATCGATCTTCTTCAAATAGCTCTTCGCAAACGGAATCAAGATCTCACCCGCGGCTCCGCGGACGATCAGCAGCGCCACGGGTCCGGCGTCGCGGTTCACATCCTCGACCATGCCCACCGCGGCGGGTTGCCGGCCCGCGACATCTACTAACGTGCAGCCGATCAGGTCAGAGATGTAGGCTTCGTCTTCGCCGAGCGCGACCCGCTCTGCGCGGGGAACGGCAACGATCAATCCCGTAAGCGCTTCCGCGGCGGGGATGGAATCGACGCCCGCGAAGTGCAGCACCAGGCCGCCTTTGTGTAGCCAATGCGCAGCCAGTTTGGCGGCGCGCGCTGGAGCGGCGGAGGCGTCAGCCGGCAACAGCCAAAGCTGTCCGCGGTCCGCAAATTTTTCAGGAAAATCGGTGAGAATCTCGGCGAAGACTTCGCCTTTGCGGCCCTGAGAACGACGGATCCGAGCCAACCACACCCATTGCGGGTCTGATTCTCCCGGAGTCAACTCCAGCTCCTGCCCGAGCCACTCGGCAGTTCCACCCTACTCCTCGTCGTCCTCTTCAAGGATGTCGAGCGTGTAGCGATGGCGCAACTTCATGCTGACAGCGCCCAGAATGGTGCGCACCGAGCGTGCGGTCCGCCCCTGCTTGCCGATGACTTTACCCACGTCCTGCGGCGCCACCCGGAGCTTCAGGACGGTATTCTCCTCCCGCGCCACGGATTCCACTTCGACGGCTGCCGGCTCATCCACCAAAGCCTGGGCGATCTCACGGACTAACTCGGCGACTGAGACTGATGAGACCATATCGTTTTGGGTCATGTTCTTGCCCCTGACCGGTTCACTCCCGAAGTTGGCAAATTGGACCTGTGCGCGAATAGTACCACAGTGCATCCGGCGCCGCAGCAATTCTCTGCAGCCCGGCATGCCTTTCCTAGGTGTGAAAGCTCATTTGCGGCTTGCGGCGCCCGGGTTGAAGTGCAGGGCCAGAACGAGCCGCAACCAGGCTAAGCCGCGGCTGATTCCGACGCCGGCTCAGCGGCCGATTCCCCGGCCGACTCGGCGGCGGACTCGGTCGTCGGCTCGGGCGCGGGGGCGGCCGGTTTGGTGGACGTCTCATCGGTCGTTGGAGCCGGGGCCGTTGGAGCCGGCGCGGGATGCTTCGCGATCAGCTTTTCTATAGTGGGCGTGAGCTGCGCGCCCACGCTGCGCCAATACGAGATGCGCTCATGCTTCAACAACACCGTGGCCGGGTTGGTGCGCGGGTTATATGTGCCGACGAACTCAATCGAACGGCCATTACGGGCGCGGTCCTTCTCAATGACCACGATCCGGTAGAACGGTTGTTTGCGGGCGCCAACGCGCGCCAGTCGAATCATCACCACGGCGATACAGTTCCTTTCTGATTCCCTTCGCGTTTCCTAGATTTCTGCCAAAGTTGCCTTCCCGCCGGCAAAGCGGAGCCAGCTTCGGAACGCGCCGGCTCTCGCGCGTTGTTTGGAGCCACTCGCGCCGCCGCGACCGATGCGCTCCGGGCAGGAGAAAGGCCAGGCGGGTGCGCCCAGCCATGCAGGACACAACACCTAAGTATCGCCGAAGCGACGCATTGGAGGCAAATCGCCGCTTGCGCTTGCGTGCCTTGACCCCGGCCGCCGGCCTTTCGTATGCTGCGTGCGGTTGCGCGCGAAACCGCGGAGGGCCTCAGAGGAGATAGCGGATCGAGCGCATCTGATGGATGTAGGCGACCGCCCGGACCTCTCACTTCAACCCTCACAGGAGAACCTATGAGCACCGCCGCCTCTCTTTCCGCTCCGACTTACCGCACAACGGCCCGGCCGCTGCTGGTGCGGCGCGCTGCCGTGCTGGGTGCTGGAACCATGGGCTCCCGGATCGCCGCTCACCTGGCCAATGCCGGCATTCCCACGCTGATGCTCGATATTCCGGCCAAGGAGGGCGCGGCGACGCCCGCCAAGGCGGCGCTCGTGGCGATGTCGAAGTCGAAACCCGCGGCGTTGTTTGAGCCGGGAGCGGCGGCCCTGATCACGCCTGGCACATTCGACCACGATCTGCCGCGGCTGGCCGAGTGCGACTGGGTGGTCGAGGCGGTCACCGAAAATCTCGGCATAAAAGCCGCCTTGCTGGAGCGGGTGACGCCGCATCTGGCGCCGCATGCGTTGCTCACCACCAACACCTCGGGGCTGCCCATCGGCAAGATCGCTGCGGCGCTGCCCGGCGGGCGGGAGCGGTTTTTCGGGACGCACTTCTTCAATCCGCCGCGGTACATGCGGCTGCTCGAAGTGATTCCCACGCCAGAAACCGATCCCGAAGCGGTCGCCGCATTTGCCGCTTTTGCCGGGCGCATCCTGGGTAAGCAGGTGGTGTACGCCAACGATACACCCAACTTTATCGCCAACCGGGTGGGCATCTTTACCACCTTCACGTCCGCCAACCTGATGTTGGACTGGGGGTTCACCGTCGAGGAGGTGGACGCGCTCACGGGCCCGGTGCTGGGCTGGCCGCGAACGGGAACCTTCCGCCTCGCCGACCTAGTGGGCCTCGACGTGCTCGCGCACGTGGCGGCGAATTTTCCCGAAGGCGTGAATCAGGGCCGATTTTCCGCGCTACTCGGCGAAATGATAAAACGCGGCTGGCTGGGCGATAAAGCCGGGATGGGGTTTTACAAGAAAATCCGCGTGAATGGCAAGGACGAGCGGTTGACGCTCGATCCGGTCAAATTTGTTTATCGGCCTTTCGAGAAGCCGGCCATTCCGGCCCTCGATATGGCGAAGAACGCTGACCCGCTGGGGGTGCGGCTGAAGCTGCTGCTGGGCAAGGATCCGGCGCGCGAACGGGCGGCTTCGTTTCTGTGGCCGCTGCTCTCCTCACTGTGGACCTACGCCGCCGATCGCATCGGCGAAGTGGCCTCCGACGCGCCTTCGATCGACGCCGCCATGTGCGCCGGCTTCAACTGGGAGCAGGGCCCGTTCGAGATGTGGGATGCGGCCGACCTGCCGTCGATCATGAAGCGGATGAAAGCCTTTGGCGCGCCGGTCAGCGCCCATGTGGAAGCGTTGCTGGACGCGGGCTTTTGCTCCTGGTACACCGACCAGGGGCGCATGTGCTTTCAGCCGGCCACAGGCAGGATGGAGCCGGTGGGGACGATCCCCGGCCAGGCGCGGGTCTTCGATTTTCGCCGCCAGGGCAAGGTGGTGCGCGGCAACAATGGCGCGTCGCTGGTCGACCTAGGCGACGGCGTCGCCTGCCTCCAGTTGCACTCGCTCAAGAACGCCGTCGGCGGCGACGTGCTGGAGATGATCACCTCGGTCCTCGACCCGGCATCGGCCAGCGTGCGCGACTTCGCCGCATTCGTGATCTCCGGCGACCGGGAGAATTTCTCCGTGGGCGCCAACCTGATGCAGCTTCTGCTCTCGGCGCAGGAGGGCGAGTGGGACGAAGTCGAAGCGATGATCCGGGCCTTTCAGCGCATGACCGCTGGGGTCAAATTCTGTCCGCGGCCGGTCGTGGCGGCGCCTTTCGGGCTGACGCTGGGCGGAGGCGCGGAAATCTGCCTGCATGCGGCGCGCCGCCAGGCCCACGTGGAAACCTATATGGGACTGGTTGAGGCGGGCGTGGGATTGATTCCCGCCGGCGGGGGAACCAAGGAGATGCTCTTCCGCGCTGTCGACGCAGCCGTGGCGTTGGCGCGGCCCGATCCGCGCGAGCCGGCGTCGCGCTTTGCCCAATCAGCCGAGCTGGCGGCAGCGCTTAAAAACCGGCTCGAATTGATGGCGATGGCCAAGGTGTCCACGTCGGCAGTCGAGGCGCTATCCATGGGCCTGCTGGCGCCCGGTGACCGCGCCAGTATGAATCGCGACCGGCTGCTGCTTGACGCCAAAGCGCAGGCTATGGCGATGGCTGAGGCGGGATACGCGCCTCCGCAGCCGCGCAGGGCCGTACCGGCGCCGGGCGCCGCGGCGTTGGCGACGATGGAAACCGGCATTTTTCTGATGGGGGAGGCCGGCTACGCCAGCGAACACGACCAGAAGGTGGCGCGCTGGATCGCCTACGTGCTCGCCGGGGGCCGCGTGACGCCGGGCGCGCCGATGAGCGAGCAATACCTGTTGGATTTGGAGCGAGAGGCGTTTCTGTCGCTCTGCGGTGAGGCCAAGACGCAGGAACGAATTGCGTTTACACTCAAGACCGGAAAGCCGTTACGAAATTGAAATGAACCGTTTCGCGTTGCCCTGGTTTTTGGCGGTGCTGTTGGCGCTTTGGAACGCGCCGGCGAGCGGCCAGAGCGCAACAGCGGCGAATCGCAGCGGGCTCAATGAATCGGGGACACTCACTGTGGAAGGCCGGTCGACCCCTTACCTGATCCGCCACTTGCCGATCGATTCGTTTCCCGATTTGCCGGCCGCGATTCAGGCCGAACTGAACCGGCGAAGCTGCTTAATCCCGCAAACCTACGAGGCGCACCGGCCGGAAAATGTCGTACACGCCAGCCTGCAAGGCCCCGGCTCTTCGGACTGGGCGGTGCTGTGCTCCGCAAGGGGCGCGGTCTCCCTGCTGGTGTTCTTCACGGGCGAGTCAGGGACGAGCTTGGCGGCGACGTTTGTGCTGGCTTCGGCACCGGAAACCGAACGACTGCAAGCGCACGGCGCGGGTGGGGTCCTCGGCTTCAATTGGGGCATCGATCAGGCCTCGCCGCAGGAGGTGCACGACGCGCAGGCTGGCCTGGTTCCGCGCCCGCCATTGATCGATTACGATGCCCTTGCCGACTCCACCGTGGACCACCGCACCATTTACCACTTCTACGCTAAGAATGCCTGGATGCTGTTGGACATGCCTAATTGACTTGTCCATCAACTTTTGAAAGTGTTTGGACGCCGCTTGTCAGCAAGGGGGCGATTGCATCTTGCGTTGTTTTGGCGTTCAGATCCGAGTGCTTCGCGTTTTTTCGAAAATTTGGGCGCCCGCTTCTTTGCGCCTCCTTCTTTTTTATTGACCCGGCTTTCTGAACCGGTTGCCGGTCCCGCGAGCGGGGCCGCGTCGGTTTCGATGACCATCATTGCCGGGTTTTGAAGGCCGTCCGGGAGGGAGACGATTAAGAGGCCCGGAAGCCAATGGCCGGTCAGACCGGATGCCGGAACTTTGGCGTTGGTCTCGCTCCGGTTTGGCGGCCCAAGGTTTCGTCGGGCGTGAGCGGACGCCGCGATCGGAGCGGTTGTCATATTTCTCGCGATGGGGCTTATCGAAGCGAGATTGGGGTGGGCGGGATTGCGGTTGCGCCGGGCGGTGGAGGTAAGAGTGCTCCCCGTGTTGCCGGTATGGGCGGCTGGGCTGGGGCTGAAACGATGAATCCTCACGCCCTTGCCGCGGGCGGAAACCGCGGTTGTCGAAGCGCTGCTGAGTTTCCTGGCGCGAGGGCGCGTTTGTGCGGAAGGGTTTTCCGCCGCGCGGAGGAGGACCAGCCTGCGGGGGCCCCGGTTTACCACCCGGCCGACCAAAGACTCTCCGCGAGGGCCCCGGCTTGCCACCTCGCAGACCAGAACCCGTCTGCGTTGACCAGGGTTTAGCACCCCGCAGACCAAAAGCTGTCCGCGGGGGCCCTGGGCTAACTGCGCGCGCAGGCGGATTTGTGCCATATCGCTCGGCGGGACGAGAAGTCTGCTCCGGCGATTTGGCTGCTCTCCCATGACGGGGTTTGAGCTTGCCTTCGGCGGCGAGCTGAAGGGCGGAAAGCTCCTGGGCGGTGAGCTCGCGGAATTTGCCCGGCTCGATGTCGAGCACGAGAGGACCGTAGCCGACGCGACGAATCTTCTCGACGAAATGGCCGATGGACTGAAACATCTTGCGCAGTTCGCGATTGCGGCCTTCGATAAGGACGACTTCGTACCAGGGGTTGTCTCCCTGGCGCACCTGGCGGATCTGCGCGGAGGCAGTGACGACTTTGCCGGGGCCGGAGGCGCCGCGCTCGATGGGGATGCCGCCCCGGAGGCGATCCAGCTCTTCCTCGGTGGGCTGGCCGGCGATTTTAACGAGATAGGTCTTTTCTACTCGCGATGCGGCTCGGGTGAGGCGGTTGGCGAGTTCGCCGTCGTTGGTCATGAGCAGCAAGCCCTCGCTCTGGTAGTCGAGGCGGCCGACGGGGTAAAGGCGCTCATGGAGCTTCGTGAGGAACTGCATCACGGTGGGGCGGCCTTCCGGATCGTCGACCGTGGTGACATAGCCCTTCGGCTTGTTGAGGACAAAGGTGCGGTGACGCTCGGGGCCGTGGATGAGCTTGCCGTCGACGCGAATGTGGTCGCGGGTAGGATCGGCTTTGGCGCCGAGAGTCGCGACCACCCGGCCGTTGACCATGACGCGGCCCTCAACGATCATCTCTTCGGCGTGGCGGCGGCTGGCGATGCCGGCCTGGGAAAGGATTTTCTGGAGGCGCTCGAGCTTCACGGCAGGCTGGAGTGGGGGTTCGGTTTCGGCGGCGGGCGAATGTTCTGGGGTGTTCGGCGCGGCCTCGGCTTGAGGCGATGGGGCTGATGGTTCGACGTCGGACGGGGCCGCGAGGTGGTCGATTGTGTCGAGGGGGCCCAGAGCGACTTCCGGCAGTCCGTGCTCGGCGTCGGAGGTGGTGTCGGCGCGATAAGCCTCCATCAGGGCTGCGGATTCTGGTTCGGTGTCGCGAACCGGGGAGATGCGGGCTTCTCCGGTGGTCAGGTCGGCAATGGGGCCCTGGACCGGTTCCGCAATGCGTTCCGTGACCAGTTCGATAAGGTTGGCAGAAATTTCAGCGGCCTCGGCATCCGGAATTTTGACGACGGTTTTGGTTTTCCGCGGTTTTGCGGAAGGAGTTTTGGTTTTTACGACAGCGGGATTGGTTTTGGCACGCGTTCGCTTCGTTTTGGGCGCGGGCTCGGCCGCCGATGGCTCCGGAGCTCCGGATGCGGGCTCCGGGCCGGCGTTGTCCTGGGTTTCTTTGCTCATGGGAAGGTCTCGATTTCTGCCTACTCGGGAACGGAAGGCGGATTTTCGGACGAGTTAGGCGCGGACGCCGCAGCGGGACTTGATTGGCTTGGGGACGCAGTTGACTCCGATGCCGATGAGGGTTCGGGAGCGGTTGGAGACGGTTCGGCTGGACTTGCCGTGGCCTCGAGCGGAACGGTGGGGAGTGGGCCGATTTCAATTCCGATGGGAGTCGCGGTTTCGGTGGGAGGCTCGGGAGCCGGTTCGGATTCAGAGGCCGGCTCGACTTCTTCGAGCTCGTTGGCGGCAAGTTTTTCGAACTCCTCCATGGAGGGCAGCTCAGCAACGTCTTTGAGGCCGAAGCGAAGGAGAAACTCGCGGGTGGTTTTGTAGAGGATGGGGCGGCCGATGACAGGTTTGCGGCCGGCGGTGGCGATGAGTTTGCGGGCCAGCAGCGAGCCAAAGACCGCGGAGGAGTCAACGCCGCGGATTTCATTGACTTCCGGGGCGGTGACGGGCTGTTTGTAAGCAATCACGGCGAGTGTTTCAAGGGCCGGCATGGAGAGCTTGAGCGGCGGCTTGAGGCTTTTGACGAAGGCGCGGACGGCGTCGTGGTACTCGGGTTTGGTGGCCATGCGGTAGCCGCCGGCGATTTCGCGAATTTCCACGCCGCGGCCATCGGCGGCGTAGGCGGCGACGAGCTCGTCGAGGAGCTGACGAAGGATGGCGCGAACTTCGCGGTCCTGCTGGCGGGCCTGGCGGCGGGATTCGGCCTCGGCTTGGACAGAATCGTGCTCGCTTTCCGGCGCAGGGGGTTCGGGTGCGGGTTCGGGCGCAGGTTCAAAGGATTCGTCAGCGTCGGAGGCTTGGGGCGTGGCGGCCACTTCTTCCGCGATGCCGGCGGAATGGTCCATGGCCCGCACAGCCGTTTCCGCCGCGATGTCGATAAAGTCTTCCGCAGGTTCGGCCGCGGTTCCCTCTTTGGTGTCGACGTAATCGAAGTCGGCGTTGACTGGTGGTTGGGCGGCGGCTTCGGCGTTCCGGGCGACCTCTGCGCCGCGGGCAGCTTCCTGTTGCGCTTTCCACTCCAAAACTTCAGCGGAAAAGAAAAAGGCGAGTTGCGAGAGGGTGACCGGCTCTTCGGCGGCGTAAATGACGGCTTCCAGCTTGGCTTTGAGACTCATGCGCGAACAAGCACCATTCTGTATGGTAGCGGAAGCGGTCCGGGGTTGCGCGCGAGGCAGACGGTCGAACTTGACCGTGGGACAGAGGAGCATGGGATTCCCCATCCCCATTTCGTTCTCCACCAGGAGGGTGTTTGTGGCCGGTTTCCTGTCCTCAGCGAGGGCGCCCACCCCTTGGACACCGTTGCGAGGTCTGCAAGTGTTTGAAAATAAAGGATGCGGTTTTTGACGATTTATGCAAGTGTTTGAAAATGGATGGCTTACCCGTTGGCGCCGAGGTAAGTGTTTGAAAAGAGATGGGATATTGGCCGAATGACGTGGCGCAGGCGACTCGTTTGAGGATGCCGCTGTGGGCGGGCGTAGTTTCGCGCGCGAAGCGGGTGAAGCGAGAGCCTGATTCCATGGAGTTCTCCGTAAAGCGGCCCATAACTTGGGCTGTCACTCCGAAAATTGATTGCACTTGGATCGCCGATACATGTTAACAACAGCTGCTTCAATATCACCAGGGCCGACGCGCAGGTCCAAACGCTGGATCCGTTCTTCAACGGCATTCCTTACGGCGGTTCTCCAATTCCCGTGGAGTTTTGAGGGGCGTGCCAGGTGGCGTTTTCTTGGGAAAAACGGCACTCAACGTTCGAGGTTCTGCTCTACACCAATTGGAGAACCGCTATAGTCTCTCTCGGGACTCCTCGTCGAGTGATGAGTACTTGTCGTAGATATCTCTCCATTTCTTCTGTTTTGCGGGTTCCATGCCTTCCGGCGATCGCGCAAATTCCTCCCTAAGACGTTGCTGCCGTTCGACCTCGCAAGCCAGACAAAACCCACGCATTCCATGGCTGCAGGGCTTTGGAGCCAGCGCCCGACGGCCCGCGTTTACGCCGGCTTTGATAAGGCGATATACGGCATAGACGAGGTAATCGTGCCCGCCCATCGTAGAATTCAATCCGATGAGATCAACGGCGTTTGCCAATGGAAGGCGCACCCGTCTCTATTCCGAGTCTCTTTCGTCCTGGGCCGGATCCTCCTGCTCGCCGGCCAGCTTCTCGAGTTGGTTGCGCCAATCCAGCGACTCGACAAAGGTCTTCGACTCGCGCCAGCCCGGTTCGACAATGACATGCAATTCGAGATACACCGGCGTGCCGACGAGGGATTCGATCTTGCGCCGCGCTTCCATGCCGATGGCCTTCAGCTTCGCGCCACCTTTGCCGATCAAAATCGCCTTCTGACCCTCGCGCTCACAATAAATGGCCGCAGCGATGCGGGTCATTTTTCTGGTCTTGGACGAGGGTTGCGGTTCGACGAACTGTTCGATGACCACTGCTGAGGCGTAGGGCACTTCTTCGCCGGTCTCGATCAAAATGCTTTCGCGAATCAACTCCGCCGCCATGAAGCGCAAGGGCTGATCGGTGTACTGGTCCTTGGGAAAGTAGCGCTGGCCCTCTGGCAGCGCCTGGACGATCTTGCGCAGCAGCAGGTCGAGCCCGTCGCGCTTGCGCGCGCTTACCGGAACGACTTCGGCAAAATGGAATTGCCGCGTGAGCGCGTCGATGAGCGGCAGCAGTTCTTCTTTTTTCACGAGATCGATCTTGGTCAGCACCAGGAAAACCGGGCAATCGAGCCGACGCACGAGACTGAACACAAACTCGTCTTCGGTGGGCGGCCCGGCGCCTGCCCCGCGCCGGGGGGAGGGCGAGGATTTTGAGGGCAGGGAGGGATTTGATGCGGATTTTTGGACCGGGGCGGGATGGGCGACCGGCTCAAGGCCCACGCGACGCGTGGCGTCGACCAGCAGCAGCGCCAGATCGCGCGCTTCGAGCGCTTCCTGGACTTCATGCAACATGCGCCGGTCGAGCTGCGAGGCCGGCTTGTGCACCCCGGGCGTATCCACAAACACGATCTGCGCCGCGGGCCCCGAGCCATGCCGGGCGCCCTTGCGCGCCGGAACCTCGACCACGCCGAGAATCCGGTTGCGCGTGGTTTGCGGCTTGGCCGTCACGATGGCCACTTTTTCGCCGGTGAGCGCATTGAGGAGCGTGCTCTTGCCCACGTTGGGCCGGCCCAGAATGGCGACAAATCCCGACCGCAATGGTTTCTCTCCGTTCCGCCTCTCATTATCGTGGATTGCGCCTCGCGGACCGCGGCGTGAGGCCGGGCGCGCCGCCCGAGCCGTCGACCGATGACACCCGCAAGGCCTCGGTATTGTGTGGCGCCGTCCCGGATGCATATGACTCCCCCCTATCCCCTCTTTTTTGCTGGTCAACAACTGCTGTGTTTTCAGGAGCTTGCACAATGGCATGCGCCGCAAACATCTGAAAATACAGGTGTTAACTCGTAAACGTTACGGAGCAAAGGGGTTACTGGTTTTGATTTCGGCTATTCGCCGGGTTTTGCCGGTATTCTTCCGTCGCGATCTGCTAGGGATTGGCTATGGATTGCCCCTGATTCTGAACCAGGGGACGGGTTTCAGGCTTCAGGGGTCAGAAAAACGACTCCCGATTTCCGGTGAACGATCCGCTTTTCCGGCTTGGATACTTCCCATTATGACGAAAGGCGCGAAATTACCGGCAAGCTGGGAGGGGAATTTTTTTGTTGGCGATGAGGCGAAGGAGGTTTCGACTATGAGCATCGAAAACGCTGTAAGACTCGGGCTCAGATTACCTATGTGACGCCCGCCGAAGGAGTCTATCCATGCGCTCTGACATTGTGCCCGGAGCCGTTTTTCCCGATTACGAATTGCCCGATCACACGCGCACCGTGCGCAAGCTGAGCGAACTGCAGGGCGATGACCCGCTGATCCTGACGCTGGCGCGCGGCCACTACTGCCCGAAGGAGCACCAGCAACATCGGGAACTGGCCGCGTTTTATCCGAAAATCGCGGTGGCGTACACGCAGATCGCGACGATTTCGACGGACGACCACCACACGCTGCAAGAATTCCGCGCATCGGTGGGCGCGCAGTGGGCGTTTCTGTCGGACCCGGAACGCAAGGTGCAGAAGGACCTGGATATCGAAGAGTACACCGACCCTGAGCACAATCCGATGATTCCGCATACGCTGGTGCTAAAGCCGGGGCTGGTTGTTTATCGCATCTACAACGGCTATTGGTTCTGGGGCCGTCCGTCGGTGGTGGACCTGTGGCGCGACTTGCGCGCGCTGATGAGCGAAACCCGCCCTGACTGGGATCTGAGCGCCCCGGGGCTGCGCGCGGCCTGGGATGCGGGGGACACCTCGAAGTTTCACGGGTGGAACAAGGGAACGCAAACGCCGCCGGGTGGAGCGAAGAAGAGGTCTTGATCGGACAGGCGGCAAGTGTAAGACGTGTGGAAGCGAATCCCCACCTGGATTCCGCGTCAATATTGCACGATGGCCGCGAACGAATCGGGTTTGAGGCTGGCTCCGCCTACGAGCGCGCCGTCGATTTCGTCCTGGCTGAGGAGCGCAGAGGCGTTTTCGGGTTTGACGCTGCCGCCGTAGAGAATGCGCATAGTGGCGGCCACCTCGGCGCCGAGCAGGCGCGCCACTTCAGCGCGGATGATGTGGTGCGCTTCGGCGGCGATTTCGGGCGTGGCCGTGCGGCCGGTGCCGATGGCCCACACCGGCTCATAGGCGACGACCAAGGGCTTGGCCGCGCCGGGCGCAATGCCGGCAAAGGCGCCCGTGACCTGGGTCTTGAGCACGGCGCCGGTGTGGCCCGCTTCGCGCTCCCCGAGCACTTCGCCCACGCACACGATGGGAACGACGCCATGCTTGAGCGCGGTGTGCAGCTTCTTGTTCACGATGGCGTCGGTCTCGGCAAAATACTGACGCCGCTCGGAATGGCCGATGAGGGTGTGGGTGGCGCCGACGGCCTTTAATTGCAGCACCGAGGTTTCGCCGGTGTAGGCGCCATCTTCGGCGAAATGCATGTTCTGCGCGCCCACAGCCACGTTGGAGCCTTGGGCGGCGGAGACCACCGTGGGCAACAGCACCGGCGAAGGAAAGAGGGCGATTTCATCGCGCGTGTGGCCGGCGACGAGGGGCAAAAAAGCATCCATGAAAGACTGGGCCTGAGCGGGCGTTTTGTACATCTTCCAATTGGCGGCGATCAAAGTTTTACGCGACATGGTGGTGCGTTTCCTCTTTTTTTTAATGCGAACCTGGAGCCGATTGTAGTGGATGGATTCGGGGTTCTGGGTGATGGCGGGCACAGGGGGGGCGAGACAAGCCGAGGTTTGCTTCCGGCTTCAGGGCGTTTGCGTCGCTCGCGCTTTTCTCTGCTGGAACTCGTACGGTTCAATGTAGAGAAAACGGAGCAGTTCTGCCGTATATGTGATCGTTTCTGCGATGTTGGCCGGATCGACCTCTAATGCACGATGTGGATGCGCCGCATCATGACCGTCTTCCTTAATCGCGGGCAGCCACTCGTCGAAAATTGCCGGCAGGCGCTGCCCCTGAATCAGTTCCTGCAACCCCTCATGCAAGGGATGCTCTTTGCACTTCTTATCTAAGAGCACACCGTAGAGGACCCTGCGGCACATTACCGCCGCAGCCTTTGGCGCGCCTGCCTCTATTGCCTTCTGTGCTTCTATCCAATCCTCTGTGATGGCTTTCGGAATAGCAAGGTGCGGCCTGTCGATTGTGCGGGAGGGATGCATGAAAAAATGATCGCGGGCACGGTCGATTCTAAGCGACGACGCGACTGAAGTGGCGACGTATAGGGTTTGCCCGCAGCTCGCCGAATTGCACTGCAAGATTAAATGGAGGAAATATCCGCTGTCCCCGTTCCGAAGGCATATGTGCCTCAGGACAGCGAAGGTAGAGGCGCGACGGCAATGAGGGCATATGCCGCGCGGGTCGCTGGGGGCTGCATTCGCATGCTGGTCATGGTTGTAGTCAATCGGCCAATCCAAAGGGATGGGCACTTTTTTGAACCCCTCGACGATTCTAACTCCGATGAATTTGATTTAATGTCAGCGGGCCGACTTACCTCTTCGCTGCCTGCTGGCGCTCGAATTCGGTTTGGAATGCCTGCTCGCGGTCGGCCACGTACGCTTTGTAGCCCGCGGGATCGATGAACGCGTTGCGGTCGCCGCTCTGGAAGCGCGCATACTTCGCGGTCAATCCGAAATAGGCGCCGTGCGCGCCCAGAAAGATGTCGCAGGACAGGCTCTTGAGCACCGCGAAGCCGCGTTGGAAGTCGGATGCGATTTGCGGGTACGCTTTGTTGCCGACGAGCTTGTAGCCGGTGTTCACATTGGGGCTGCCCACAATGACCACGTGCAGCAGGCGGCCATTTTCTTTTTCGTCCATGGTCCAGGTGGTTGTGCCCTTGGTGTGGCCCGGGGTCAGGTGCGCGGTGAGCACAGAGCCGCCAAGACGGACGGTGTCGCCGTCGTGCAGGATGCGATCGACGTGCGTGGGCGGATAACGCATGGCTGTTTCTCCGCCGTATTGAAAATCGTCCTTGCCGCCCGACTCGACGACGGGCACATCGGGGGCCATGACTTCATATTTCGCGTGGGTGAGTTTGAGAATCTGGGCGCTGCCCGCGCAGTGGTCGTTATGCGCGTGGCTGATGAGCAGAATTTTGATGTCGCCGAAGTGGAAGCCAAGCTGCTCGACGCTCTTGCGGATGAGAGGCACGGAAGACTCAAGGCTGCTGTTGATGAGGATGAGCCCCTGCGGCGTGGCGATGAGATAAGAAGCGAGGTCGGCGCTGCCCACGTAGTAGAGATTGCCGGCAATGCGAAACGGCGGAACGGGCTGCAGCCACTGGGGCGAAGCCTGCGCGGCGAGGCGCGTGGCGCACAGGAGCGAGACGAGCAGCACGACGCCGCTCGCGAACTGGCGAAGGCTCATCGCGCCTCCGCCGCTTCGGCTTGTTCTTTAAAGGTGGCGATGGCGCGCTCGAGGTGAACGCCGCGCGAGCCCTTGATGAGCACCAGGTCGCCGGGGCGCACATTCTGCGCCAGCCAATGGCCGGCGGCTTCGGCGCCGGGAAGAAAGATGGAGGTAATTCCGCCGGCGCAGGCCGCGGCGGCGAGGTGTTCGGCGGCGCCCTGCACGCCCACCACCATGTCGAGGCCAGCCTCAGCCGCGGCGCGGCCGGATTCGGTGTGAAGCGCGGCGCTGTAGACGCCCAGCTCGAGCATTTCGCCCGCCACCAGGATGCGGCGGCCCGTGGAGGGCCGCGCGGCCAAGGTGCGGATCATAGCGCGCAGCGCCTCCGGATTGGAGTTATAGCTGTCGTTGAGAATGGTGGCTCCGCCGATTTCGAGAATCTGTCCGCGTTTGTCGCCAGCGGTGAGGGACGCGAGAGCCGCGGCCGCGTCTTCGAGATCCACGCCGGCTTCGAGGGCCACGGCCAAGCCCGCGGCGGCATTCGAGGCATTGTGCGCGCCGAGCAACCGCAGCGTGAAGGCGCTGGTGCGTGCGCCGGCGCGGACGCGCAGGTGCAGTCCGTCTCCGTCTTCCTCTGTGGAGACGATCTGGGGGTTGGCGCAGGGCCCGAAGCCGAAATAGACGACGCGCCCCGCGAAATCGCGGCCGAACTGCGAAGCGTAGGCATCGTCGCAATTGAGGAACGCTACGCCATTGGAGGGCAGCGCGGCCACCAGCTCAAATTTGGCGCGCGCAATCCCATTCTGTCCGTCGGGAAAATTCTCCACGTGGGCGTTCCCCACGTTGGTCACCACGCCCCAATCCGGCGCGGCGATGCGCGCCAGCGCGGCAATTTCGCCGGCGTGGTTCATGCCCATCTCGACTACTGCGATTTCGTGCTCGGGCTCGAGGCGCAGCAGTTGCAGGGGAAGGCCGAAGGCGTTATTCAGATTGCCCTGCGATTTAAGCACGTTGAATTTGACGGCGAGGGCGGCGGCGGCGGCTTCCTTGGTGGTGGTTTTGCCCGCCGAACCGGTGATGGCCACGACCCGACGACCCCAACGGCGGCGCACATTAGCGGCCAGCGTCTGCAAGGCGACGAGCGGGTCTTCGGCAATGAGCAGCGGGGCGGCGAGCGCGGCGTCAGGCAACGCTGCTACGCGGGCGCGGGAAACTACGGCCGCGAGGGCGCCGCGTTCGAGAGCGGCAGCCACAAAGTCGTGCCCATCGAGCCGCTCGCCGCGCACGGCGAAAAACAACGCGCCCGGCTGCAGGGTGCGCGAGTCAATGGAATAACCCGCGGCGACGCATGCGCCCGCGTTGGCGTAGGCCGGCGCTTCGAGCACCGCGCCCGCATACATCGCCGCCTCTGCCAGGGTTAAATTCACTGCCCCTCACGATACCCCAATTCGCCCAGCATGGAAAGCGCAACATGCGCGTCGTCGAAGGGAATGATCCGGTCGGCGAGAACCTGCTCGTTTTCGTGACCTTTGCCGGCGAGGAGCACCACGTCGCCAGCGCTGGCGGCAGCAAGCGCCAGTCGGATAGCGGCGGCCCGATCGGGCTCGATCGTGTATTCGATGCCGGAATTCCGCAAACCGGGCTCGACTTCGGCGAGGATGGCGCGCGGGTCTTCAGAGCGCGGGTTGTCACTGGTGGCCACCACAAAGTCGCTGCCGCGCCCGGCCGCCTCACCCATTCTGGGACGCTTGGTGCGGTCGCGGTCGCCACCGCACCCGAACAGCGTGATGACGCGTTTGCCGGCAGCCGCGGTCATTTGCCGGGCCAGCGCGGTTAAATTGCGCAAAGCGTCGTCGGTATGGGCGTAGTCCACAATCACGGTAAACGGCTGACCGGCATCCACCGGCTGAAAGCGTCCCGGAACGGGCTTGAGGGCCGGAACTGCATTGACGAGATCGTCGAACCCGACGCCGCGCGCATGAGCCGCGGCGCATGCGGCCAGCAGATTGAGCACGTTGACCTCGCCCGCCAGACGCGACTCGACGCGCGCCGCGCCCGCGGGAGTTTCGAGATCGATGGTTGCGCCCGAAGGAGTGAGGGTAAAGTTGCCCGCGCGCCACGCGCCCTTGCCGATGCCGTAGGTGCGAACCTCTGCTCCGGCGTAACGCGCAACAGCGGCCAGTTCCTCGCCGCGCGGATCGTTTTGATTGATCACCGCAACACGCGGCGCCGGGTACACGGTCCCATCAAAGAGCAGCCGCTTGGCCGCAAAATAGTTGTCCATGGTGCGGTGATAGTCGAGATGATCGCGAGTCAGGTTGGTGAACACGGCCACGTCGAAAGCGATGCCGGCCATCCGTCCCTGATCGAGCGCGTGGCTCGAAACCTCGGTCACCAGCTCCGTTGCGCCACGAGCCACGCCCTCCGCCATCAATTCGAAGACATCGCGCGACTCGGGCGTGGTGTGCAACGAGGGCCGCGACTCGCCGGCGACATGATATTCGATGGTGCCGATGAGAACCGCCGACCGGCCCGCTCGGTTCAACAGGCTTTCGAGAAGAAACGCGGTGGTGGTCTTGCCGTTGGTGCCGGTAATCCCGGTGGCGGCCAGCGTGCGCTCGGGATGATGGAAGAAAGCGGCCGAGGCCTGGGCCAGCGCCCGGCGGCCGTGCTCCACTTCGAGCGCCGGCAAGCCGGGCCGGTACACCAGCAGGTGATCGAACGTTTCAGCCGCGTCAGTGACAATGCCGAGCGCACCGGCCGCCAACGCCTTATCGATATACCGGTTGCCGTCGGTCGTGCCGCCCTTCATGGCGACGAACACCGCGCCCGGCCGCACCCGGCGCGAGTCGTACTCGATCGCGGTGACAGCCGCGCCGGAGCCGCCCGCCGCGCCGAGGTGCGCAATTTCCGGAATCAATTCGTCCCAGGTCATTTCCTGGGTTGATTGTAGATGGGGGGCGGGTGCAGCACGAAGGAGCGGTCACAAGCCGTACATACGGCCCAGCGACAACTGACGAGGTTAATTGAGCTTTGCGCTAATGCCCAGGGATTCTGCGACCCTGCCAAGCGGCCCATCGATGGTCCAGAGTTGCACGCCCGGCGTCGCGAGACACGAAGCGATTAATTGGGCGTCGGTAAGCCCGATTCCCCTGGACCACAAACGGCGCGCTTCGATCATGATTCTCACGTCAGCCAGGCGCACAATGGGCAGCGAGGTGAGCTGATCGAGATACGTGAGCGTCCTTTGCCGGTCGGGGAGAGCGCCGCACGCCAGTTCCGCCACCACGAAGGGATGTGTGCAGAGCTGGTCCTTCATCACGAGACTCTCCATCTCCGCCTTCAATCTGCCCTTGCGGAACATCTCGATCCAAATGGATGTGTCAGCGAGAATCATCGCCCAGGCACGCGCGTTCTGCGCACCTTTTTCATGTTGGGCGCCGCGCCTGCCAGCGCCAGGAGCCTGCGCCCTGCTTCCCTAGCGATAAGCGCTTTCAAGGCTTCGCGAATCAGTTCCGCCCGTTCTGTGACGCCGGTGTACTCGTGTGCGGTTCTCAAGAGCTCGTCATCGAGCGATACCGTTGCTCTCATGGCTCCTCCGCTGCACCAATTTTAGCACCAAATCCAGTCAGATTTTGGTGCTTAGTTGCCGGTCAGCCGGGCCACAAACGTTCTCTTGGTCCCTAAACCCCGGGTTCCCTGTTCCTTCGCGCATACTGGAGGAGCCATGCGCATCGCCGCTCTTTACGATATTCACGGGAATCTGCCGGCACTGGAAGCGGTGCTCGAAGAACTCGAGCAGCTCGCGGTGGACGAGATTGTTGTAGGCGGCGATGTGGTGAGCGGGCCCATGCAGGCAGGCTGCATCGAGCATCTACAGGCGCTGTCTCTGCCGGTGCACTACGTCATGGGTAACAGCGATCGGGAAGTGCTGGCGGCGCGCCATGGGAATGAGAACAAAAACCTGCCGGAGTTCGCGCTGGAGGCGTTGCGCTGGAGCGCGCGGCAGCTTGCCCCCGCTCATGAACAGTGGATCGCGAGCTGGCCCAAGACGGTGATGCTTCAGATTCCGCCCCTTGGCGGCGTGCTCTTTTGCCACGCCACACCCCGCGACGACAACGAAATCTTCACCGCGCGCACGGAGGAGGCCCGGCTGGCGCCGATTTTCGACGCGACCGGCGCGGAGGTAGTGGTCTGTGGCCACACGCACATGCAATTTGACCGAATGGTCGGTAAAACCCGGGTGGTGAATGCGGGCAGCGTGGGGATGCCGTTTGGGCGGCGCGGCGCGGACTGGCTGTTGCTTGGGCCGGAGATCGAACTGCGGCACACGGAGTATGACTGCGAGCGGGCCAGGCGGCTCATCCCGGAGACTGGCTTTCCGAGGGCGCCGGAGTTCGACATGCTAAATCCGCCGCCGGCTGAGAAGATGCTTGAGTTATACAGCAGGGCGGAGCTGAAGAGGTGAGGGCCGCGACCCGCTTTGGGATCTGGGAAAAGGCAGCGAGAGACAACCGCGGATCCTTCGGCTTCGCCTCGAGATGACAGGCGTGGCTGCGGCGACTGTTGTGGCGGGTTCAGCTTCGCATTCTGGGGTTGATCCAGCGGTAGACGAGGTCGGTGAAGAGATTGACCAGGACGTAGGTGAGGCCGATGGCGAGCAGGGAGCCCTGGACGAGGGCGTAGTCGCGGTTGGAGATGGCGGTGACGACGAGGCGGCCGAGACCGGGCCAACTGAAGATGGTTTCGGTGACGATGGCGCCGGCGAGCAGGGCGCCGAACTGCAATCCGACGACGGTGACGATGGGAACGAGCGCGTTGGGCAGGGCGTGGCGGCAGACGACGGCGGCTTCACTGAGACCCTTGGCGCGGGCGGTGCGGATGTAGTCCTGGCCGAGCTCTTCGAGCATGGCGGTGCGCACCATGCGGGTGAGGATGGCGGCCAAGGAGGCTCCCATGGCGAAGGCGGGCAGGATGAGATAGCGGATATCGATGGAGTTGGTTCCCCCGGGATTGGCGCCGGAGACAGGAAGCCATCCGAAGCGGATGGAAACGATGAGGATGAGGATGGGGCCGAGCGCGATGACGGGCACGGAGAGGCCAAAGAGCGAGACGACGGAGAGAAGCTGATCGAGCCAGCGGCCGCGGCGCACGGCGGCGACGATGCCGGCGGGGAGGGCCATGAGGAGAGCCATCGCCAGGGCGCTGAAGGTGAGGGCGATGGTGTAGGGGTAGCGCTGGGCGATGAGATGGGCGACGGAATCGTTGAGACGGATCGACATGCCCAGGTTGCCGTGGAGGACGCCGGCCCAATAGTGGATGTACTGGGTCCAGAGGGGCTGGTCGAGGCCGTACTGGTGGCGCAGGGCGGTGATGTCGGCGGGGGTGGCGCCTTCGCCGAGCATTTGCAGGATAGGGTCGCCGGGAACGAGGTGGATGAGGAGGAAAACCAAGGAAACCACGATCCAGACCACGGGGAGGGTGAGGAGCAGGCGGGTGAGGATCTGCTTCATGGGCTGGGATCAACGATAAATCAGGGGCCGGAGAGGCAGGGACCAAGGGACTGAGGGACTAAGGGACTGAGGCGCATGGAACTCGCGGGGCTCTGGCGCTATCGCGTTGGAGATTATTGGCTCATCTGCCGCCTGGAAGAAGAGCGTCTCGTGGTTCTCGTCATCAAGGTCGGCCACCGGCGCGAGGTTTGCGAGGAGTGAGCAGGCTTTTGAGCGCGCGGACGTTGCGCTCTTCGTCGCCGGGTTCATCGATGGGGGTCTCGGCGATAAACGCGCAGTGGCGGAAGTGAGGATCGTGGAGGAGGCGGCGAAAGGGTTGGAGCCCGATCATGCCTTCGCCAATGTGCTCGTGACGATCGAGGCGGGAGCCGCGGGCGGCCTTGGCGTCGTTGCAGTGCCAGACGCGGACGGCGGCGAAGGTGACGGTGGCGGCGACCTGGCGCATGGTTTCGGTGTAGCCTTCTTCGCTGACGATGTCGTAGCCGGAGACGTGGGTGTGGCAGGTGTCGAGGCAGACGGCGACGGGGGCGTGGTTGCGCAAGAGGGCGCCGAGCTCGGCGACTTGCTCGAAGTTGCCGCCGAGGGAGCACTCGGAGCCGGCGGTGTTTTCGATGAGGATGGTGAAGGAAGTTCCTTGCCAGGGAAGCGCGTCGATGGCCTTCTCGATGGATTCGGCGGCGAGTTGGAGACCCTGGTGGCGCGTCAGGCCTTTCCAGGAGCCGGGATGAAGGACGAGGTATTCGGCGCCGAGGGCGAGAGCGCGCTGGATTTCACCGCGGAAAGCGGCGATGCTTTTGGCGCGCACTTCGGCGGACTGGCTGCAGAGGTTGACGAGATAGCTGGTGTGGATGACGAGGGGGCCGATGTCGAATTGGGCGCGCAGCTTGCGCATGCGCTCGGTCTGGAGCGGGTCGATGGGGGACGGGCGCCACATGCGCGGGCTCGAGGAGAAGATTTGCAGGGTGTTGGCGCCGAATTGGCGCGCACGCTCGATGGCGTTAGACACGCCGCCCGACGTGCCCAGATGCACTCCGATCCGCCTGACCATGGGACCAGTGTATAGGCGGGGGCAAGAGGTGGTTTTTCGCTCTCGGGCACGTAGCATTCGAAGGTCTCCCGAGGAATATTTTCATGTTCCTTGGAAAATCCCGCCGACCAGCGCCGGTTCACTGCTCAAAATTGAGACCTGAGGCGCTTACGGCGGTTCTCCAATTCCCGTGGAGTTTTGAGGGGCGTGCCAGGTGGCGTTTTCTTGGGAAAAACGCCACTCAACGTTCGAGGTTCTGCTCTACACCAATTGGAGAACCGCTATAGGCATCCAGGCCGGCGGCGAAGCAAGTTGGCGAGGCGGCGCAGTTGGTAATTTGGGCGCCGCGGGTCAGGCTTCGAGCATGGCGGCTGAATGGAGCGATTGCAGACTCTTCTCGATGCCTTCCTGGAGATCGGACACCGAATCTTCGGGGAACGCGCTCTTCATTGCCGAGAGGAGCTCATCGCGGTTCCGCGCGCCATCCAACAGCTCGAGCAGGGTTCGCACCTTGGGATCCTCAGGGGTCATCGTCAAGTGCAGCAGGGTGGTGGCGTGGCCGAAGGCGCGCGCCTCCTGACGGGCGCAAGCGCTCGCCCGGGGCCGCTCGGAAATGACGCCGGCAAGGGGGGCTTGCCAGGCGCGCAGCTCGATCATCTTGGAAACGGCGAGACGAATCAGCAAGGCGGCTCCGTCGGCTTCGAGTGCAAAGCCGGTTCCGGCGAGCCGCGGGGCGAGCTCGTCGAGAGTCAGCGCGAGGGGCCAGCACTTGGCCAGTTCTTCGAGAAGTGCGATGACGGCCGGGTGATTCGATTCCATTTTGATTGTGCCCGGCAAAGTAAAGACGCGCGCATTGGGTGTTTCGCCGGGGGCCGATGAGGCTAGCGAGGCGTAGCGCAGCTTTGCGAAGCACTCTGCCGGGAAATCGCGGCGCAGGGCGAGGTTTGCGCGGCAGAGGAGAGTTTCGCGATACATGCGGATGCGCAAGAAGTCGAGGAGCTGCTCCTGCTGCACGATGTCCTCGCCCGCTTGGGATTGCACGGCGGAAAGCGTCTGCGATTGGAAGCACGGATCGGTGGGCGGCGGCAGGGCGGCCTCACTCAAGTACTGCAAACCATGTTGTTGGGCATGGCCGACGAACTGGCGGAAATAAACCGGATGATAGACAGCGCTCATTTCATCGTGATAGGTGCCTCCCGGCTTGCGCCTCTCCATGCGCTGCAATTGCGTTTCAATCAACGAGCGGTAGACATCGTTTTCCGCCCGTGCCTCGGCGAGCCAATGCAGAAAATGGAGGGCTTCGGTCTCGCCCTGCGCCAAGTCCGCAATGCCCGCGGCGCGATGGAGCATCATGTCGCGGAGCATCAGGCGCACGTGGCCGCCGGGCATGGTGTTATAGCTGACGAAGGCAATTCCCTGGGGCGCGAGCAACTCTGCGCACAGGGCGAGCAGGCGGTCGCGCACCGGTTCCGGAACCCAGGCATAGAATCCGTGAGCAATGATGTAGTCGAACCGGCCGAGTTCGCTACCGACGCCGAGCAAGTGGGCTCGAAAAAGCCGGATGTTCTTCAGACCCAGCTCGCGAATTCTCGCCTGGCCGCGCTCGACGGGCAAGCAGGCCACATCGAACCCGACGAATTCGCTCTCAGGAAGCGTGTAGGCCATGGGAATCAGGTTCGCGCCTTCGTTGCAGCCGATTTCGAGCACCCGGCAGGATTCGACGGGCGCCGGGGACAGGCCGTGCATTATGCCCATCACGGCGAGGCGGTTGGGATGGGTTTGAGGATAAGGAAAACCGGGGTAGGGGAGGACGTCATAGGGATCTTGCACGAGGGGCATGGGGCTCCTTGAAGGCTGGATCGAAGAGGCCGGCCCGACGTCGGCCGCCAAGGCAAGTCAGCGCCTGGGCCGTCGGCAGAACCGGCTTTCAGATTATGCCAAAAGAGCTTGTCGGCAATGGATGGGGCTAAGCTGCCGGAGCTTCAGTGAAGTCTTGGGGGTTATGCGACCTGCCTGCGGCCGCGCCATTACACCGGCTGCAGCTCCTTCTTCTCTTCGGGCTTCTCGACGACCGGGCCGTGGGTTGCGGCGGTGGGCGGAGGCGGAGCATTGCCGATGCGCTTGGAATAGGTGCAGATCACGGCGCCGGGTTCGGGAGCGGGCGCTTTCTTGCCGCGCTTTTTGGCGGCGGCTGCTTCTTCTTCGGCGCTCCTTTTCTTGTTGGGGCATTCGAGGTAAATTCCCGAGCGCAGGGTTTTCTCCACCAGGTAGGGACTGCCGCATTGCGGACACTTTTTCGGCGCCGGTTTGTAGTTGGAGGTGAAGTCGCACTTGGGATAGTTGGTGCAGCCCCAGAAGACGTTGCCACGGCGCGCTTTACGCTCGGCGATGTCGCCTTGGCCGCACTTGGGGCATTTCATCCCCTCAATCAAGTTCTGCTTGATGTATTTGCACTTGGGATAGCCGGAGCAGGAGACAAACTCGCCATAGGCGCCCTGGCGCACGACGAGGGGCTTGCCGCACACCGGGCAATCTTCGCCGGTGGGCTCGGGCGGCTTTTGCTGCTGCTTCTGGCTGAGCTTGCGGAAGGTGCGGCAGGGAGGGTCGGCGTTGTAATCGGGGCAGGACATGAAGGGTCCGAAAGCCCCACGCCGCAACACCATCACCTTGCCGCAATTCTCGCAGTACTCCTCGGTTTCGCCGGCCTCCTGCGCTTCAGGCGTGTTCAGGTCCGGTTTGGAGGTGATGTTTTCCTTGGTGAACGTGCAGCTTGTGGGGTCCTTCTTGTCATAAGCGGAGCAGGCGTAGAAGGTGCCGAACTTGCCCCACTTGAGCACCAGCGGCGAGCCGCACACGTCGCACTTTTCGTCGGTCATCTCCTCCATGCGCTTGATGTTGCGCATTTTCTTGCCAGCGTCCTTGAGCTCTTTCTCAAAATAACCGTAGAAACCATTGAGCAGGTCAGTCCATTTTTCTTTGCCTTCTTCAATGTCGTCGAGCTCTTCTTCGAGCCGGGCGGTGTACTTGGTGTCGAAGATGTATTCGAAGTTCCTGACGAGCAGGTCGCAGACCACCACGCCGATCTCGGTGGGATAGAAGCGGCCGCGCGAGCCGCCGTGCTTGACCACGTATTCGCGGTCCTGGATGGTGTTGATGATGGACGCGTAGGTTGAGGGGCGGCCGATGCCGCGCTCCTCCAGCTCCTTGACCAGCGACGCCTCGTTGTAGCGCGGAGGCGGCTGCGTGGCGTGCTCTTCGGGCAGCAACTGGTCGAGCTCGAGCCGATTTACGCCGTCGAGGCTGGGCAGGCGGTTGGCTGCATCCTCGTCCTCGTCCTTCTTTTCGTCGGAGAACTCGTAGACCTTGAGAAAGCCGTCGAAGCGGAGCACCGAGCCGGAGACGCGGAAATCGTAAGTCTTGCCGGTCTGGCGCGATTTGGCCTCGATGTTCGCGGTGGTGACGTCGTAGACGGCGGGGACCATTTGCGAGGCCACGAAGCGCCGCCAGATGAGCGTGTAGAGCTTAAGCTGCTCGTCGCTCAAATAGCGCGCCAGCGATTCGGGAGTGCGGGAGGCGTCGGTGGGGCGAATGGCTTCGTGGGCGTCCTGCGCGTCCTTTTTGCCCCTGTACGTATTGGGCTCGGCGGGCAGGTAGTTGGGACCACACTCGCTCGCGATCCACTCCCGCGCCGCAACCCTGGCCTCCGGGGCCACGCGCGGCGAGTCGGTGCGCATATAGGTGATGAGGCCGGTCGCGCCTTCAGCGCCGATGTCCACGCCTTCATAGAGGCGCTGCGCAATGCCCATGGTGCGGCGCACGTTGAAGCCCAGCTTGGTGGCGGCGTCGCGCTGCAACTGGCTGGTGATGAACGGCGCCAGGGGCCGGCGCTGCTTCTCAGTGGATTGCAGCGAAGCGAGGCGCCAGTCGGCGTTTTCGAGTGCGGCCAGCACCTCATCGGCCGCCCTTTTGTCGGCCAGCGCATTGGCGATGAACTGCTCCTTGCCGTCCTTGTCTTTACCGTTGGCCACACGGGCGGGCTCGCCCGCCATGCCGATAAACCTGGCTTTGAACTTGCTATCGCTCTGGCGCTCGGGATGGAGCAGCGCTTCGAGGGTCCAGTATTCGACCGGGCTGAAGGCGCGGATTTCGCGCTCGCGTTCGACGATAAGACGCAAGGCGACGGTTTGCACGCGACCGGCCGACAAGCCGCGGCGCACCTTGTCCCAAAGCAACGGCGAAATCTGGTAGCCGACAAGACGGTCGAGGACGCGGCGGGTCTGCTGCGCGTCGACCAGATTCTGATCGATTTCGCGGGAATGGCTGAAAGCGTCGAGCACGGCTTTCTTGGTAATTTCGTTAAACGTGACACGGCGGATTTTCTTCCGCGCGGCGGCGTTCGTGCCCAGTTGCAGCGCCAAATGGTAGGCGATCGCTTCGCCCTCACGGTCGGGGTCGGGCGCCAGATAAATCTCGTCGGATTTGGCGGCCAGTTTTTTGAGCTGGTCGACGACCTTCTCCTTGCCGGGCGAGACAATCAGCTCCGGCTCGAAAGTGCGCTTCTTGAGTTCGACGCCGAGTTCGTTTTTGGGCAGGTCCATGATGTGGCCGATGGAAGCGCGCACCTCGAACCCTTTGCCCAGGTATTTTTCGATCGTCTTGGCCTTGGCGGGAGACTCGACGATCACCAATGATCTGGTGGTTGCCATCCTGAACCTGATTCCCTCTCTATCTGATTCCTGTCTTATTCTTTGAGACTCATCGAGCGCGCATGTCGTTGAAGCTCACGGTTGGACTCGGCAGATGCGGTTCTGTCTCATTTCCACACCCTGCGTCCGCCGCGGCGTGTTGCTTTGGTGCTGGGGCGGCGGGTCGTTTCCGGAGCGTCTCGAAAAAACTCCATAAATGTTGCACCCTACCATGGAAGGCCGCTCCATTTCTACTGGGCCAAGCGCCAGTTTCGGACCAAACCCGTTGGTTCGGGAGAGAAACGGACGTGCGCCGGCAGCGAGTCAACCAGGTTTGACGTTTCGGTCTGCCGCCGCGCATCTTCTTCAATTGAGAAGAGAAACCCGAGGGCGCTGTCCTTCAGCGCCGCCCGCACGCCGGATGCGGCAGGCAACGTTCCTGAGTTGCTGCTCCGCCTGCCGCATCACATCGTTCTCACGTAATTTTTCCCCGGCAACGAGCGCACCCGCCCAGCCATTTCCAGTTCAAAGAGCGCCGTAAAGACCTCCGACGAGGTCAACTGTGTTTCCAAAAGCTCGAGGATTTCGTCAATTTGCAGGCTTTCGTCGACACGCAAAATCTCGAGCACCATCGCCTCATCAGGTCTTAACACCGGATCAGGCAATAAAGATGCGGCAGTATCTGGTTTGGATGCGGACAGGGGGTCGGATTCCAGCTCCAAGCGCACCTGGGAGGGCAGATCCTCCCACACATCCTCCCACGTGGCGACGAGCTTTGCCCCCTGTTTAATCAGCGTGTTAGGGGTCCAAGAGCCCTTGCTGGTGACGTTGCCGGGCACGGCGTAGAGGTCGCGATTCTGTTCAGCGGCGCAACGGGCGGTGACCCGCGTACCCGAGTTTTCGCCCGCCTCGACCACGAGCACGGCCACGCTCAAGCCGCTCAAAATGCGGTTGCGGCGGGGAAAATTCTGGGGGGCGGGAAAGGTTCCCATGGGAACCTCGCTGACGATGGCGCCGCCGGAAGCGAGAATGTCTTCGGCCAGCTTCTTATTCTCTTTGGGATAGACCACGTCGATGCCGGTGCCCCAGACGGCCACCGTGGGCATGCGCGCGGTAAAGGCTCCCTTGTGGGCGCAGGAGTCGATGCCGCGGGCCATGCCGCTGACCACCAGCAGACGGCGGGCGGCGAGGTCGCGAGCCAGCATTTCCGCCACGCCGCTTCCGTAGGGGGTGGGATGGCGCGTGCCGACAATGGCGATCGATGGCCGGCTCAGGAGGCGTGCGTCCCCACGGAGCCACAGCACGGGCGGCGGATCGTAGATCTCCTTCAGCCGCTCCGGGTACTCCGGGCAACCGAAGGAAACGATGGCCGCCCCTTCCGCAACCACCCGCCGCCACTCTGCTTGAGCGGCTTGGCGGGCCTTGCCGTCGAAGATGAATTGCGCCACTTCGGCCGGAAACTTGAGCCCTTCGAGCGCGGTAAGCGGCAGGGCGAGGATGCGGCTCGCGGTCTCGCACTCCTGAACCGCGTCGAGAATGCGTTTAGGGCCGAGGCCTGGAGACAGCGCCAGAGCGAGCCAGGCGAGCCGCTCCTCATCCAGATCGGGCGCAGTGCTGAGAGCCGAGGCAGCTTGCGGCTCGACGGTCATGGGATGACCTCCGGAGGCGGTGCGGTTTCTATCTCAAATCGATACACGTTTCCTTTCCTCACAGGAAACAAAACCTTCATCACGGGTATTTGCGCTCACATTATCCTGCCCGGCTTGAGAAGTCAAGCGGTGCGCTGCGGCCGCACCCCCGAGAAACGCCTGGCTGACATGGTTTGCGGCACCGGGTCTTCGCTTGCGAGGTCGGCAAGGTTCGCGGCGGGGAGAGTGGCTTCGATGCCAGATTAAGCTGAGCCGATTCTGTGGCTTAGGGTCGGATGGACCTCAGCCCCGCTGGTGTGTTTTGGGATACTGCAGCCCGGGGCCCTGGAGTTGGTACTCTAAGAACGTGAACGAACAGCAAGATTCGCGTCTGCGCATCGCCGCGATCGGCTTTCTCAACCCCGCCCCCCTGATGTGGGATTTCGAGCACCCGCCGCTGGACGCGGCGCTTGGCCGCCGCTATCGCATTGACCGGATGACGCCTGCGGAATGCGCCGATCGCCTCGCCACCGGACGGGCGGATATTGGCCTGGTTCCGATCGCCTCGCTGGCCGTGAATCCCGATCTGCGCATTCTGCCCGGCTGCACCATTGCCTCCAAGGACCGGGTGCGCTCGTTGCTGCTGGTCCGCCGCGCCGCGCAGCCTCTCTCCGAGGTGCGAACGGTGGCTGCCGACACCGCCAGCCGCACCACGCTGGTGTACGCGCGCATCCTGTTTCACATGTGGGGCAATCCGCAGGTTCCGTTTCTGCCGGCAGCTGCGGACCTGGACGCGATGCTGGACCGCGCCGACGCCGCCATCATTATCGGCGATCCGGCGCTGCTGGCCCTCGAGGAGCGCTTCAACCGCTTCGAACGGACCGGCGAGGAACTGGTGTATCACGATCTCGCCCATAAATGGCGGGCATTGACCGGGCATCCCTTCGTTTCCGCTGTCTGGGGCATTGCATGCAGCAGCGCTGCGCACGGGAGCGCTGCGCGCGGCAGAGTTTTGGACGAGAGGATTGCAGAAGATTTCATCCGGTCGCGCGATCATGGCGTGGAAAATATCGAGACTCTCGCCGCCGAGTGGTCCGCACGTCTGCCGATCCCCGAAGACACGATTCGCACCTATCTTGAGACCAACATCCACTACGTGCTCGACGAGGAATGCCTGGAAGGCATGCGCCTGTTTTTCCGCATGGCTGCGGAGGTAGGGGCTCTACCCGAGTACGCGTTTGCACCGGAAACTTTGGCTTCGCGTTACGGCGGTTCTCCAATTCCCGTGAAGTTTTGAGGGGCGTGCCGGGTGGCGTTTTCTTGGGAAAAACGCCACTCAACGTTCGAGGTTCTGCTCTACACCAATTGGAGAACCGCTATAGGGCCCCTCTTCACATGCCCTTCCGGCCGGAACGCGTCAGGCGCCCATACCTTTTCCTCCGAGCGATTTGCGCACAGATTGCGTCTTTCCGAGCGTACACCCGTGGGTGTTTAAACCTGTGGATTGCAGCCCTTGCGTCGAGCCAGTGCGCCCTCTTCGGGCAAAGGGTGAACCCCGAGGAAACGGACCGCGCAATTGCAGAGGGAGAGGAAAGACGATGAGGCTCGGCAAATTGGTGTGGGTGGCGCTGGCGGCGGCTCCATTCCTGGCCGGATGCGGCGACTTTTGGCAGGCTCCGAGCAGCACCGGCAGTTCGACGTGCACCACGAACTGCTCGACGGCGGATAGCGGCGACTTCTACATTCTGAACGCCGGCGCTACGCCACAGATTGTGGGCGCGTCGATCACATCCGGAACGACGGTGACCGCGCTCTCCGGCAGCCCGTGGACCGTCGCCAGCACGCCGTATGCGATGGCGATGTCGCCAAGCGGCAATTTTCTCTATGCGAGCACGATTGCCGGCGTCTATGTTTACCCCGTTTCCAGTGGAACGCTGGGAACCGCCGTGCAAGTGTCGCAGGACGTGGCGGCGCTGGCCATCCAGGTGGATACGAGTGGGACCTGGCTAATCGAGGCCCTCCAGTCCACCGGCGGGGTCACACTGGCCGCTGTGCCGTTGAGTGCGTCTTCGGGCGGGGATAACGGCGCCGAGCAGACCGCGGCGTACACGGTGGCCAACGGCTCGGTGCAAAACGGAAAAATAGCCGTCTCGCCGGACGACAAATACATCCTGGTCGCCCTCGGCGCGGGCGGAACGATCATCGTCCCCTTCAACGCGAGCGCCTCCGGAGGGGCCAATCCGCTTGCCTCCACCGCGAGGGTGGTGAATGTGGCGAACTCGGACAGCGAGACGCTTTCCGTGGCGGTCGATCCTTCCGGCAGCCTGATCTACATCGGAGAAACCAACGCCAGTTCGTCGGGCGCTTCGGGCGCACTCTTCGCCTATCTCTACAGCTCACTGGCCAACACCTCGCTCACCGCGGCCACCGGATCGCCGATCGCCAGCGGCGGGTTGGCCCCGAACGCGATTCTGCCGACTTCGAGCGGCTATGTCTATGTCGCCAATGGGCAGGGGACGACTGCGGCGGGCAATATCTCCTCATTTGCAGTGACCAGCAGCGGGACAACGTATTCGATCGCGGCGGGCAGCACCATCGCGGCCGGCACGCAACCTTATGCTTTGGCCGAGGACTCATCGAGCACGTTTCTGCTGGCGATCAGTTCCCTGGGCGATCCATATTTCTCCTGGTACACCTTCGACAGCACGACGCCGGGCAAGCTCGACGCACAGAGCACGGCCAACACCGGAAGTTCGCCGGTGGCTCTTGTCACGCCGTGAGGAGCGGAGAACAGAGAGCAGGGAACAGGGAACAGGGAACAGGGAACAGGGATCAGGGATCAGGGAACAGGGATCAGGGAACAGGGAACAGGGGTTTGATGGCTGAGTTGGTTCCTGGAGCGTGGTCTGCGATCCGCAATTCCCGGAAAATGCTATCCTTGGAAAGAACGTCCATCGCTGTGTTTACGCGATTCCAATCCCCCATGGCCGCCGCCGTCCGGCGCTGCACGGTTCTCGCGCCTTCTCTGCTGTTCTTGTCGTTTCTCGCCATTTTGTGCGGGTGTGGCGGCTTTAACCGGACGCCGCCGGAGAAGGTGTACGTTTCGGCGCGGCAATGGTATCTGCGCGACCGCGTCGCCGCGGTTTCGAATCGCGTGGCCGAAGTGGAGAACGGCCAGACGCTGGTGGTATTGGAACACGGCCACCGCTTTGACAAAGTTGAGACGCAAAAGAACGAGATTGGCTGGATCGAAGACCACGCGGTGATCGACCAGAAGACCTACGACGCCTTTGAGCAACTGGCGGCCGAGCACAAGGACGATCCCGCGGCCGCCAACGCCACCCTCCGCGACGATCTCTACGTGCACTTGTCGCCGGGACGGGAAGCGCCGCGCTTTTACCTGCTGGCGGGCGACACCCCGGTGCAGCTTTTGGAGCGCGCTTCCGTGCCCAGGAACGCGGTTCCGGGCAATGCTTTGCTGGCGCAGCTCGCACAGCCTAAAACGGCGAGCGACGAGGAAAAGGCGCAACCGGATGTGGGCCAGGCTGCGCCGCCGCCGCCGATGGAGGACTGGTGGCTGGCGCGGGACGCCCAGGGCAGGACGGGATGGCTGCTCGCGAGCCGCGTGGACGTGAATGTTCCGGACGCGATTCTGCAATATGGCGAAGGGCAGCGATTTATCGGCTGCTGGGAACTCGAGAAGGTCGACGACCCCGGGGCCAACACGCCCAATCACGAATTTCCGGAGTATCTGACGGTTCTGGGGCCGATTCATTCCGGCGAGCCGTTCGACTTCGACGAAATTCGGGTCTTCACCTGGAGCCGCATTCACCATCGCTATGAAACCGGCTTTCGGCTGCATCCCATTCAGGGTTTCCTGCCCATCAAGGTATTCTCGGCGCAAACGCCCAAAGGCGCAGTCCCGGCCTTCAGCTTTGAGCTGGCCAGCAGCGACAACGTCGCTACCGACCCGGCAACGGGGGTGACGCGGCCTGTGGCTCCGCGGACGATCGAGTACGAGATGATCGAGACCGTGGTGAAGCGCATTGGTCCCGACACCGGCCCGATTCCCATCCTTCATGAGGGCGAAAAGAAGGGTGAGAAGGAAGCGCGTGTAGAGCGGCCGGTGGGGAAAAAGAGCAAGCAGAGGGAATAGAGAGCTTCTCCTTTCCACGCAGCCTTGGCAAGTTCGATCCCGAGAGCACTTCTCCTTCACATGTAGCCCTCGCAATTTCAATCGAAGGTGGCGATTCTTTGGGGAATCGACCCTGGAGTTTCCGGCTTCGGTGCAGAGCAGAAGGAGAAGTGCTGTAAGGGGCGATTTCCCAAGCGAAATCGACCCTTGCATTCGCCATTTTGGTGAGCAAAGGCGGGTCACGTTGCGTTCAGGGGTCAGGGACGGGCGGCTCAGGGTTTGGGACGCGCCGCCTTTTCAATGACCCGAGTGACGAGCCCGACAGGAACAAAGCGGACCAGGAAGGCGGTGAAGCGGCCCCTAGCGTTGGGAATGACGACGCGCCGGCCGTGGGCAAGAGCGGCGACGGCTTGGCGGGCTACGTCGTCCACCGGCTGCACGCCGCGTTTGAATTGCGAGGCCTGAGCGACGTCGAAAAATTCGCTCTCGGTGGGTCCGGGACAAAGAGCGGTCACCTGAACCCCAAAGCGGGCGACCTCGGCGGCCAGACCGAGAGCGAAGAAGCGGTCGAAGGCTTTGGTGGCGGCATAGGTGCTGATGTATGGGATGGGCTGGAAGCTGGCCGTGGAAGCAACGATGAGCAGCCAACCGCCGCGCCGCTCGACCATGCGCGGGACAAACAGGCGGGCGAGGCGGACCACAGCCTCGCAGTTCACGCGGACCTGGCTCAATTCCTGTTCGACCGGGCTCAAGTAAAAGGCGCCGAACTGGCCGAGGCCGGCGTTGTTGATGAGGATGTCGACGGCAAAGCCGGCGCCTTCCGTGGCGTCGTAGATTTGCTGAGGCGCGGCGGGATCGTTCAGATCGGCGACCAGGGTGCGAGCTTCGGCGCCAGCCGCGGCCAACTCCGCAGCCAAGGCCTCGAGACGGTCTTTGCGGCGCGCCGTGAGGATGAGTTTGGCGCCTTGGGCGGCGAATTCGCGCGCCAGCGCGGCGCCGATTCCGGAACTGGCTCCGGTGACGAGCGCCCATTTGCCGCGGAACTGCTGCAAGGCTGTCATTCAAGAAAACATCATCGACCGCTGAATTGGCGGGCGGTGGCTGGTTCGAGGGCCTTTTAACACAACCTGAGATGGCGGCGACGGGTTGTGTTAACAGGCTCTAAGCGGCCGCACTGTGCCCCGCGCATTGCATCACTCCCAGGAACTTCGTCCAGGGCCCCACGGCATCGCGGTATTGATAGGCCAGGATGCGCGAAATCTGGTGCAGATGGGTCAGGTCGTGCATCGCCCAAGCGGCGAGCAACTCCGACAAAGTTACGACTCCGAGCACAGGATGGTGACCGTGGCGCACCAGGTCCTCCGGGCGCAATTTGAGGTGAACCAAGCTGACCAGATTCTCCGAGCGCAGGCCGACGAACTCGTCCAACAACTGTTCGATTGACTTGCCTTCAGTTCCCTCCAGGCGCCCATTGCGGTCAAAGGGCGGAAATGTCGCCGTTTCGCCGGATTCAAGCAATATGCGCACGCGCGGCATCCAGTTGGTGCGCTCGCCGAAATTCAAGTGAGCCAATACTTCGAAGACACACCAGGTGTCACCGCCTTCGTTGCGGATCGTCCACGGCTTCGGCAACCCGCGCAGCAATGCATCGAGCGATGCAGGCGTGCGCGCGAGCAGCGCAATGGTATGTTCCAGATCTTGGTCCATCATTTCCCTCGATTCCGCGGCAGCTTTCACAGAGCCCTTGAATAAGGCTGCCTTGGGGATCAACGTACTGTCTCGGGTCAGGCAGTCCAAGGAGAAAGCCTCCTGGGGAGGCGGAATTGGCGAGAGACTGTTCTCTCGCAGCAAGGCCCGGCATTCTCTTGCGGCGTCGGTGCGCAAATTCCCGGTTCCCGAAACCGGGTCATCAACTCTAGCCTACCAGCCCCTTTGGTTGGGCGGGACAATTTTCCTCGAACCGAAACAACCGCATCCCGCCTAGTGGTTGCGGTCCCGGCCCGGCTTTGTTCCCGGGCGGCGTGGGGGTTGGCATTGCTCGCGTTCAGGTTTGGAGGAGCTTGAAGGCGTGCGTCCACTGGTTGTGGAGAAAGCCGGGGATGCACCACAACATGCATAAAGATTCGATGGCCCGCGCCGCCTCGGCGCCGCCCATGTCCGCCACATCCCAACCAAACTCATCGAGCACGCCGGCCACGGTTTTTTTGGCGGCTTCATTGTTTCCGCAGATGAACATCGTGGGCCTGCCGGCGGCGAAATGCGGGTCGACCATGCGCGTGCTGCCCACGGAATTAAAGGCTTTGACCAGGTGCGCCTCAGGAAACTCGCGCTGCAACTGCTCCATCAGCGACTCATTCATGCGCGTCAAGAAACGCAGGACGCCGTTTTCCGGAGGGGCGTCTTCAATCGGATTGCAGGTGTCGGCCACCGGTTTCCCCTTCAAGTTTTCCGCTCCCGCCAGGCGGAGCGCCTCGGCCGCCGCCGCGCCTTTGACGGCGAGCACGACGAGCGACCCGAAACGGGCCGCTTCGGCAAAAGTTCCGGTGGACGCCTTGGGGTTTTCGTCCGCCCACCCGGCCAGTTTCTGCGGCGTGCGCGAACCGACGGTCACCTCATGGCCGTGTTTGAGAAAGCCGCTCGCCAGCGTTTTCGCCACGCCGCCCGATCCAAGCACTCCGATCTTCATAGGGAATCTCCTTTGCCGGAAAGAGATTGTAGCCGATCAGCGTGACGGATGGAACAACGGCGAATCCAGGGTGGACCCCTGATCGGCCTGCATTGGGAAGGTTCGGACGGCGGCTCCGCGCCGAGCGGCGCCCGCGGGGCTCCGTGCGACGCGCTCATCACCGCCCGCAGGATTGAAGGCTCACACCACTCCGGCATCCGGCGGAGGCGATCCACCCAAATTGCCCGCTGTCCAGACCCGGCCGTCGTCAAACTCCTCATTGAGCCACTTTGTAAAGGCCGCGAACTGCTCGTCGCGACCTAGAAAATCGCGGACCATTTGCCGGCCCGGCTTGGAGCCGCCCTGCTCCAGGACCGTCGTGCGGTAGCGCGCGCCGGCGTCACCGGCCAACAGATTGTTGGGATCGAATTGCGCGAAGAAATCAAGGGCGATCACCTTGTCGAAGGCGTACGTATAGTAGTTGGACGAGTAGCCGGTAAGATGCCCGAAGCTCGCATACATGCGGTTGCCGTCGATCCAAGTCCAGGGCTGGAAGGAGGTGTGCAGCCGCTCGGTGATTTGGTCGAGATCGACGATGGCCGGGTCCTGGTCGTGGAGATCGAGGGAAAGGGTGGTGTAGTAAAGCTGGCTGCGCACCCAGTCGGCGCGCCCGAAGGCCCCGGCGCGCTTCAGATTGCGGATCAGTTCCGCAGGTAGAACTTCGCCGGTTTGGTAATGCCTGGCGAAGGACTGGAGAAGCTTTTCATCGCGGAAAAACTCTTCGAGCATCTGCGAGGGGACCTCGATGAAGTCGCCTTCGGTGGCGAAGCCGGAGATTCCGGCCCACTCGGTATGGCCGCCGAGAATGGCGTGCATCAGGTGGCCGAATTCGTGGAAGCAGGTGACCACGTCGGAGTACTGCAGCAGGCCAGGGTCGGTTCCGCTACTGCTGGGAAAGTTACAGATGAGCGCGGCTTCGGGCAAGGTGCGGCCCCGGACGCCGGTAACGACGGGCGCGGCGGAGAACCACTTGTCCTTGCCCTCGCGGGGATGCATGTCGAGATAGAAGCGGCCTACGCGCCTCGGCTCCGGCGACCCCGGCTCTCTGAGCCACCCGTCGCCGGGAGCCCCGCGCCAGCCCGCGTCGAAGACGTCGAAAACCGAGACATCCGGATGCCAGGCGGCAACCTCGGCGCGGCGGAATTCGACCTGGAAGAGCCGCTCGGCAATTCTGAGAATCCCCGCCTCGACCTGGGGGTAAGGAAGATAGGGCCGCACCGATTGGGAGTCGAAGGCGAAGGCGGCGCGGCGAAACTGCTCGTACCAGTAACTGCGGCCGGCCATATCAATGGCTTCGCAGTGGCCGTGGCCGTTCTGGCGGCGGGCAAAGTCGAGGATGAGAGCGTGTTCGCGGGCGGCGCCCTCGCGGCTGGCGGCCTCGAGCTGGGACAAGAATTCACGCACGTTGGCCGCCGAGCGCATCATCTGGTCGGCGGTGGCCAGGTCGGCCCAGCTGCGAAAGCCAAGGAGCGTGGCGATTTCCTGCCGGGTGATAAGCAAATCGAGAAGAATCTGCTTATTAGCCGGATAGGCGCGGGTATTGTAGGCCAGAAACATGCGCTCGCGGAGGGCGGCGCTGTGGGCGAAGGTCATCACCGGGAGCATATCGGGCGGGTCAGTGGAGAGGGTGACGCGGCCCACAGAGCCTTCGGGGCCGTTCTGGACGGGATGGCGGGCGATGTAGTCGGCAGGCAAGCCGTCGAGCTCGGTTACCGTGGCCTCAATGGCTTTGGCGCCTTCCTGAATGTTGCGGCCGAATTCGAGCCCCAGTCTCGCGGCCTTTTCGTGCAGAGTCTGGAGGCGGTCGCGGGTAGGCTTGTCTTTATCGACGCCAGCCAAACGATAGCTGAGGAGGGTACGTTCGAAGTAATGTTTCGTGGCCGGACTGGCGGCTTCTACGTTGATGGCTTCAAGCGCGTCATAAATGTCGCGGTTGAGGCTGAGGGCGGCAACGGCGACGGCGACGCGCTGGGCTTCGATTTGGGCCTGGTCGCGCACCCCGCGATCGGCGGCGACGGAGTTGAGAATGCCGGCCTGGGCGCCAGCCAAGTTCAGTTGCTCAATGGCTTCGTCGTAGAGGCGCAGAGAGTTCTCGGGGGTACGCGGGCCCTTGACGGCGAGAAGCGCGGTAAGGGCCGCTTCGTGGGCCGCCAGCCGCGCGCTCACCCAGGCCGTCAGGGCTTCGGCGGAAGCAGCGCCGTCGGCCTCCCAAGCATGAAGTTCGGGAAGAACGGCGGCCGGGGAATCAACGGTGATCATCGCGGGAAAATTCCTCCAATCTATTAGGTTGACACAAAAGAGTGAGGCGCCGTTGCCCCGGCATGATTCCGGGCGGCAAGCTACCAAATTGCCCCCAAGCGAACGCGCAGTTCCTCGATGGCGGCTGCCGGGAGAGGATCGGGCTTGGGGACGGTCATGAGCCAGAGCCGGGCGGTTTCTTCGAGCTCTTCCAGCACCGCCATGGCCGCGGAGGGCGAGTCGTGCCAAACATTGGGCCCCAATCGTTCAAGCATGACCGCGCGAATGGGCGTCCCCTGCACGAGCATGGTCTGGATTTTTTCCACCACCAGATCGCCGACCGCCGGATCGCCCGGCCGGTGATAGGGAATCAGCGGCACGTGGCCCACCTTCATCACGTAATAGGGAGTGATGGGCGGCACGAGGTCATCGGGACTCCAAGCGCCGGCCAACGACAGACTAACCAGATGCGTGGAATGGGTGTGAATAATGCATGCGGCCCGGTGATCGGCAGCGTAGATTCTGCGGTGAAGCGCCAGAGTCTTGCTGGCGCGGCCGCCGCTTTGTTGCACCCCGTCTTCGCCGACTTTGGCGAGGTGGTCGGGCTCGAGGAAACCCAGGCAGGCGTCGGTGGGCGTAATCAGGTAGCCGTTCGCCAGGCGCGCGCTGATGTTGCCGGCGGTGGAGTGCGCGTAGCCACGCTCAAACAGCGAGCGGCCGACCCGGCAGATTTCCCGGCGTAATTCGGATTCATTGCTCATGGCGCAGCCTTCGCGGGTTGATCGAGATACGAAAAGGCCTTGGTGAAGAAATCGGTGGAACCGAAGTTGCCGGACTTGAGGGCCAGATGCACGCCGCCAAGGGGAAGATGGGGCGCTGCAGCGTAGCACCACGGGACGCCGGGATCGATCTGCGGGCCAATGCGCATCCGATCGATTTCGAGGGCGCGAATGCAGACGCCCGCGGTTTCTCCGCCGGCCACCACCAGCCGGCCAACGCCGCGCTGAACCAGCTCCCGGGCAATGGCGGCTAAGGCTTGTTCGACCAATTCGCCGCTGCGCTCCACGCCGAGGCGCTGGTGCGTGGCTCGGACGGCCTCGGGAGGGGACGTGGAATAGACGAGCAGCGGCTCGGAAGCATTGCCGCTCCAGCACTTTTCCGCCCAGAGGAGGGCTTGCTCGACGGGGGCGATTGAAGCTGCGGCAAGGTGCATGGGGTCGAGAGCGAAGGCACTTCCTCTGCCTTCGAGAAAACGCAGAACCTGGGCATTGGTGGCTGCCGAGCAACTGCCGGCGACGATCGCTCTGCGCCCTTTCGCCGGGGGCAGTTGGGCCGAGGTGAGAGAAGCTTGGAAGCCCCATTGGGCGGGAAGGCCGATAGCCAATCCGGAACCGGCGGTCACCAGAAGATCGTCGCGGAGGGCCGCAGCCAGTCGATGCAAATCGCCGTT
Organism: Acidobacteriaceae bacterium; assembly: GCA_030041305.1. Classification (GTDB taxonomy): domain Bacteria; phylum Acidobacteriota; class Terriglobia; order Terriglobales; family Acidobacteriaceae; genus Telmatobacter. Next base: position 53,647 of record JASHOC010000050.1, on the reverse strand, counting down.
GTTCAGCGTGTCGGCGATGGCGATCGAGACGCCCGCTGCGCGAAGCGCGGTGATTCTGGCGCCAATGGCGTCTGCGGACGCGGCCACGCTGGCGTAGTCGATGCGGCCAGTCTTGCGGCGGCTTGCGCTGTTCAGTTGCAGTTCGAGGAATCGGACCAGATTGGAGTCGGTCATGGGGTTCAAGGGATGGTTGCGCATGCCGCTTTCGGAAAGCAAAACATCGCCGACGAAGAGATGGCCTTTGTAGACAGTGCGGTCGTTGTCGGGGAAAGCGGGAACGACGGCGCTGAAAGGGCAGCCCAGTTCGTCCATGAGCGCTTCAATCACTGGGCCGATGTTGCCCTTGGGCGTGGAGTCGAAAGTGGAGCAGATTTTGAAGTAGATGTGCCGAACGCCTTGACGGCGCAGCCAGCGGCAGGAATGCAGGGATTGCGCCACGGCTTGGGGAGCGGGGATGGTGCGGGATTTGAGGGCAACGACAACACCGTCTGCGTCGAGTGGAACATCACCGTCCGGCGCATCGATGACGAGGAGGACGCGCATTCCGGCGCGAACAAGATTGTTGGCCAGATCGGTGGCGCCGGTAAGGTCGTCGGCGATGCAGCCGAGAATGGGCTGGTTCATGGTCGCCGTCGCCGGCTAAAGGAGCTTGCCGGCCGCCAAGTCGCGGATTAATCCTCGATCAGCGGCCAGAAACTGGTATTCGGGCAGCTTTTCCAAATTTACCCAACGCACCTGCTGGTAGATCCGGTTGTCGATTTCGCCGGCGAACTCGCGCACCGCGAAAAATTGCAAATCCACGGCGCCGCCATGGCGGTAATTGTGACGGATGCGGGTGACAGCCGGGCCAATGGAGGCTTGGATGCCCAGCTCTTCGGCCAACTCGCGAACCAGCGCCTGTTGCGGACTTTCGCCGGGCTCGATTTTTCCGCCCGGAAACTCCCAGAGCGAAGCCATGGGCTGATCGTGACGGCGCTGGCCGATCAAAACCTGGCCGGAGCGCACGATAAGAGCCGCAGCCACAAAGCGCAGCGCAGGCCCGGCGGACCGGCCGGATCCATTGGTTTGGGCTCCATCCACCCTTCTAGTGTAACCCTAACAAAATAGGCGTGAAAGCGAGGGGAATTCTGACGGGCGCCTCCGGCCCCCGGAATGGGAAAGCCGGTTTACCTCCGGAGGGGCCAAAGCAGCTTAAGGGACGCCTGCCTTTGGCTCCCCGCCTTCGGCTCAAGGGACGCCCGTCTCTCCTTCGACGGCGGCAGAGGCTTCGTTGGCTGAAGCGGGCCGGAAATATCCCCAACCGCGTTGAGCCGCCGCAGTCATCAGAGCCGGCGAGGGATTAACCGGAAACGGACAGCGGGCCAGTTCGAGCATGGCCAAGTCGTGCACCGAGTTGCCAAAGACCGCATCGGGATGGGCCAGGCCGACGCGCCGGAGCGCTGTGGCCTTGGCGGGACCCGTAGGCACGTCCACCAACTCGCTGGTGATCAAGCCGGATTTGACCCGGACCTCGGCGGCCAAAACCCGCTCGGGGGGAATGTCGAAGGCGCGCACCCCTTCGACAATGACCCATCGGTTGGTGGAACTCACGGCCCAAATCTCAGCGCCCTCCTTCCGCAGCCACGCGACGATCCGGACCATCTCGGGGAAAATGCGTTCGCGTACGAACTCGTCGAAATAGCGGGCGGCCGCCTCACGCAATTCCTGGTCGCGCAAGCCGGCGTAAATCTGCACCATTTCTCCGCAGATGGCCACCTCGCTCACCTTGCCGGCGCGATAGGCGCGGTGACGGTTGTCAATCCAGTCCGCAGTGGAGCGGGAGACCAAGCCCTGCTCCAGCGACCAGTCCATGAAGCCGCAACCCGCGTCCCCGCCCCAAAGGGTTCCATCGCAATCGAAAACGGCGATCCGGGGATGGCAATCGAAAACCCGCCGCTCAAATTCCTCGGCGGACCAGCCGGGGAGAGCGACCGGCGCAGGCGGCAAAGGCTCCTCGATCTTCTCTGAAAAATCCATTCACCTCTATTTTCTTCGAATAGGGCCGGTCATGCACGCCTGGGCTTGGTAAACGCTTGATGAATTCCAGGGGTTGAGGTGATCAAGTTGATTCCTTGATGAGGCTGGTTCGGTTACCGGCGGCGCGGTCTGCGGGGCCCGTGCAGGGCGGGGATAATCGGTGGAGTGGACGGCGCACGCAATCTCAGCCTTCTCAAGGAGTATCACGCATATCTAGGCGTGGAGAAGGGACTGCGTCCGCTGACATGCGAGGCCTACCTGAGCGACCTGAGGATCTTCGCTGAGTATCTCGAAGGGCGTGACGGGGTGCTGCTGCGGGCCAGCCAGGACGATGTGGCCGGATTTCTCGAGCATCTGCGCGACCACGGCATCGACGCGCGCTCGATCGCGCGCAAGCTAAGCTGCCTGCGCGGATTTTATAAATGGCTGCTCATGGATCGGCGCCTGGATCGCGACCCTACGGTGAACATCGAGTCGCCCAAAGCGTGGAAGGTGCTGCCCAAGTCGCTGGCGGAGCCGGAGGTGGCGGAGATGCTGGAGCGAGCCGGCATGGCGGCGACGCACCCGCAGGCGCAGGCGGCGGAACTCCGCGACCGGGCGATTCTCGAGTTGCTGTACGGGGGTGGACTGCGCGTCTCGGAGGTGACGGGGCTCTCCACCAGCGATCTCAAGCTCGACCTCGGCCGTGTGCAGGTGCGCGGCAAGGGCGATAAGGAGCGCATTGTGCCGCTGGGACGCACGGCGCTGGCGGCGCTGGAGGAGTACATGCGCAGCGGACGGCCGCATTTGGCGCGCATCAGCTCGGCGCGCCGCGCCAGTGCGACGCGGCCCGAGGCGGCCAAACGCGAGGCTGGATACGAGCGAGCGCGGCTGTTTCTTTCGTTGCGCGGGATGCCGTTGACGCGGCAATGGGTGTGGCATCTGGTCAAGATGAACGGGGGCGGCAGCCCGCACCGGCTGCGCCACAGTTGCGCCACGCACATGGTGGAGCACGGCGCCGACTTGCGCAGCGTGCAATTGATGCTGGGCCATGCCGATATTTCCACCACGCAGGTGTATACGCACCTGGCGCTGGGCCGGCTGAAGGCCGTTCACCGCGAGCACCATCCGCGCGCGAAGAGCCGGCCCGATCCCGGCTACGGGGCGGACCAACCGGGGGCGGTTCGCACCGCTTCTTGGCGCGTGGTTTCAATCGAAAGCAAGCGCAACGAGGAACCGCATCCGGAAAGCGATCCTTCGCTTGCGGAAAAGGAGCCCGCATGAGCGCGGCGGCGGCGCGAAGCGCTCCAGCACTGGAAATTCTGGTGGGGGATTATCTGCGCGTGCTGGCCAACGAGCGCGGCGCCTCGGCGCACACGCTGCGCGCCTACCGGCGCGAACTGGAAGAATTCGCCGCGTGGATCTTGAGGCGCGCGGCCGCAAATGCGGAACCGCCTGGCGCGCCCTGCGCCGAGGGAGGCGCACCGCGCGTCGAGCAAAGCGAGCCGAGGGTCGACCGGATCGAGCACACTGACATACGCGCCTACTTGGGCTCGCTCTATGAGCGTGGGCTTTCGAAAGCTTCGGCGGCGCGGGCGCTGGCGGCGATTCGAAGCTGGTTCAAGTGGCTGGCGCGCGCGGGCTACATTGAGCGCAATGCGGCTTCGCTGGTGGCCACGCCACGGCTGCCCAAGCACCTGCCCCGCGTCCCATCCATTGAGCAGATGAACCGCGTGGTCGACTCCGTGCGCGATGACGCGGCGAGTTGGCCGGCACGCGACCGCGCGATCCTCGAACTGCTTTACGGCTGCGGTATCCGCAATGCGGAACTGACCGGCCTGAACCTCGACGACATTCATTGGGCCAACGAAGCGATCCTGGTGCGCGGCAAGGGGCAAAAGCAGCGGTACGCGCCGCTGGGGGACGCGGCGGCGAAGGCGCTGCGCGTCTATCTCGCCGAGCGCGCGGCGCGACTGGACGCGGCAGGAGGAACGAATCGCACCACTCCCGCGTTGTTCGTGAATCTGCACTTGCGCGGCCTCGACGGGCTAGGAGGCTCGGCGGGCAGGCAGGCCCGGCTCACCACACGCAGCGTGGGCCGCATCGTCAAACGCATCGCCATTCTGCGCGGGCTTTCGGCAGACGTCCACCCGCACACGCTACGCCATGCCTTCGGCACACATTTGCTCGAAGAAGGCGCGGACTTGCGCGCCATTCAGGAACTGCTGGGGCATGAACGGCTCTCCACCACGCAGCGCTACACCCAACTGACTGCGGCGCAGTTGACCGAGGTGTATGACCGGACGCATCCGCGGGCGAAGTAAGGGATCTGCCCGCGCAGCGAAAAGCTGGCCAGATTGGCTCTTTGAGGTCCCATTCTCAGGTAAGATCGGCGATGGCAGCGAATTTTCGAGACTTATATATGAAAACGACGGCGTCTCCCTGGAAAAATCGCTCGAACGCGAGGTCAACCCCGTTGACCCCGGATTCTTCGCGGAGGATGAGACTGAGATTGGCGGCGAATAAGCCGACAGCTCATGACTTGCCCGCGCGCACTGGTTGGGCTCAGGCGAGTTACCAATTGGCGGCTTGCGGCAACGACGCTCTGATCATGCCCGAATTCGCCAACGAACTCGGTTGGGATTGGGAATGGTAGCTGCGGCCTTCGCTGAAATTGGTAGCTATGCATCTCTTTTTTGCGCTTGTCGCCCGGAATCAGCCACAATTTTTCCCCTTGCGCGCGTGAATGCAATGCCTGCCTGGGCCAGATAACGCTCCATGTTCTGAATGGCGTCGAGTCGGGCTGCGGCGCGACCCTGCGCCAGCGAAGCCGGCCAGGGGACGCATTCGATCAGCGTGGGGCCGTTGCCGCGGCGAGCGTGCGCAATCGACTCGCAGGCGACGCGATAAAGCGCAACCACGTCGTTGGCGTCCACGGCGACGGCTGGAACACCGCATTTCTTCGCTCCATTGTTTGCGCCGGCGGGAGCGGACCGATGGCGACAAAGAAAAATGACGGGCAAACGCTCGGCGCCCGCCGCGTGCAACGTCTCCCGCCACGGTGTTGAAGTCTCGGACTCTTCGGCCCCAAAAAGGACTGCAATCTTCCTCTCATCCTGGCGCTTCCTGGCGCGGCCGGCGCTCAAGGCGCGCTTGAGCAGTGAGTCCATCGATGCGCCGCCGGAAATGGCGCCGTTGCGCAGGTTGGCGAGGAGCGCATTGGCTGTTGCGCCGCGCAGAAACCGCGGGATGAAATCTTCCCTTGAAGCAACCACCGTGTCGCCGGGAAGCAGGTCAATGATCGCGGCGATAGCGGCCGCATGCGGGCTCGGCCCCAGGCTTCGCCATCCGTTTCTGCTCGGCTGGAATGAATCGAATTTGCGCGAACCGGAGATGCGGTCATCGAGCGCTCGGCATCGCAGCAGAGCCTTGTAGAGGGCGAGCAGTCTGGTCTTGGAAATAATCGAGAAGCCGTTGCCGCCCGCCGGCGGCGCAGCTTCGTTGGTAGTTTGCATGGGCATGGGCGCGATCGATATTCGTAATTGAAGTCATTGTAATGGAGGCAGGATGCCGCGCATCTCACATCGAATCCACGCCGCGGTGCGGCCAGGCCTCGGTGTCCTAGGTTGAGTAATCGGCGTTGATGTGGATGTATTGGGCAGTTAGATCCGTAGTCCAGAAAATGCAGACGCCGGGTCCCTGGTGAAGCTGGATGGAGACGGTGTATTCGGGCTGCTCGAGATAGGTATGAGCGGCGGCTTCATCGAACCCGGGGGCGCGGGCTCCGTTTTCGCACACCGGGAGCGAGCCGAAACGAATGTCGATGCGTTCGGGATCGATCTGGGCGCCGGAGTAGCCGATGGCGGCGGCCAGACGTCCCCAATTGGGGTCGCAGCCGGCCCATGCGGTTTTCACGAGCGGCGAGTGGGCAATGGCTTTGGCGACGCGCAGGGCGTCGGCGTCACTGGCCGCGCCGTCGATGCGCAATTCCACCACGTGGGTCACGCCTTCGCCGTCGGCGACCACCTGCTTGGCGAGCGAGGCGCAAACCTGGTTGAGCGCGGCCGCGAAAGCCGGGTCGCCGGCGCCGAGGGTCACGCCGCTGGCCCCGGAAGCAAGCAGCAGCACGGTGTCGTTGGTCGACGTGTCGCCGTCCACGGAAATGCGGTTGAAGCTGACCTCAACGGCGGGCTGTAGGTAACACGCGAGATCGGCGGGCTCGATGGCCGCATCGGTGAGGATGTACATCAGCATGGTGGCGTGGGGCGCAAGCTGGGGATGGATCATTCCTGAGCCTTTGCCGAAGGCGGCGAAGCGAACCTGGCGGGGAAGACCGTTGGACGCGCCGGAAGCGGCCGCGGCGGCGACTTCAATGTGGGCGAAGGCCGTTTTTTCGACCGTGTCGGTGGTCAGAATGGCCTCGGCGACTTCCATAAAGCGATCGGATTCGGCGCCGATGGAGGCGGCGAGATCGGGTAAGACGGCGATGATTTTTTCTGCCGCCAGCGGCGCGCCGATGACGCCTGTTGATGATGGGAAAACCTCTGCCGTGCGGCAACTGAAAGCACGGGCCGCCGCGGCGCACACCGCGCGCGCGGCATCGAGCCCGGCGCAGCCCGCCGCGCAGTTGGCGTTGCCCGCATTGATAGCCACTACGCGGACTTTGCCGCCCGTGGCTCGCAGATGCTCTTTGTCGACGATCACGGGCGCCGCGACTACGCGGTTCGAGGTAAAGGACGCGGCGGCGCTGGCCGGAGCGTCGGCCACGATCAACGCAAAATCGGTGCGGCCGCTGGCTTTCAGTCCCGCTTTGACGGCGCCAAAGCGGAAACCGCGAGGAATGACATAGCTGGAGAGATCGCTCATCGGGTCAACGCATTTAATCTAGCAGGGAACGCGGAATAGGGAACAGGGATTTAGGGGCTAGGGACCAGACAGCAAGTGCGTAACCACTTCCGACCTGTGACCACTGACCCCGGACCACGATCTCTGACCACCGAGGACCGATCACTGACAACTGTGAACTGCGAATTGACAACTGATTTTCTAGAGCTGCGCCAGGTAAACGTAGCGCGGGGCGACCGCGTGGTGTTGCACGATGTGAACCTGAGTATCCGCACCGGCGAGCACGTGGCCATTATGGGGCCGAACGGGAGCGGCAAATCCACGCTAATTCTGGCCATGACCTGCCAGATCTATCCCATCGTGGAGACGGAAATGCGGGTGCGGATTTTCGGCCGCGAGCGCTGGGATTTAACCGAACTGCGCCGGCATTTCGGCGTGGTGGGGACCGAATTGCCCGGCGAGCGCACCGCCGTAACCACGGGATTGGACGCGGTGATCGCGGGATTTTTCTCGGCGTCGACACTGTGGCCGAATTTGCATGTGACCAGCGACATGCGTGAGCGGGCGTGGGAAGCGCTGGAGAGGATGGAAGCCACGCACCTAGCCGAGCAGCTTGTGGGTACGATGTCGGCGGGCGAGAAGCGGCGCATTGTGATTGCGCGAGCCCTGGTGCACCGACCGCGGCAACTGCTGCTGGACGAACCTTCGAACGCGCTCGATCTGGCCGCGCAACGCGAACTGCGCGAGACCCTGCGCCGTCTGGCGCGCGAAGGAACCGGCCTGGTGTTGGTGACGCATCACCTGAGCGATATTCTGCCCGAGATCGAGCGCATCATTCTTCTGCGCGGCGGGCGCATCGCCGGGGATGGCCCCCGCGAAGAACTGCTCACGGAAGCGCGGCTGAGCGAGTTGTTCAACACGCCTGTGCGCATCGGCCGCGACGAGGAATGGCTGCATAGCTGGTGAGACAGAGATCAGGTTTCAGGTTTCAGGGGTCAGGGAACAAAGAACAGAGAACAGCTGAAAGCTGAGAACTGCTGGAGGGAGCCGGCGATGGAAGCCACGAGTTACGGCCCACGGTGGAAGATTCTGCTGGCTTTCGCCATCATCTATTTCGTCTGGGGCTCCACCTATTTCGCCATTCGGGTGGGCGTCGCCGAAGTTCCTCCGCTGCTGTTCGCAGCAATGCGCTTCCTGATTGCCGGTTTGGCCCTATTCGGCTGGACGATGGCGCACGGCGAGCGCGGCCTCGAAGGCAAGCAATGGATGGCGGTCACTTTTTTAGCCCTGCTGATCTTTGTCGGCGATTACGGACTGCTGTTTTGGGCGGAGCAGCGTGTTCCGTCCGGCGTTGCCGCAGTCATCATGGCGACCATCCCGGCGTTTATGGCGGTTACGGAGATTCTGGTGCTGCACACGCAAAGGTTCACCCCCAGCCTGATCTTCGCGCTCGCCATAGGGATCGCCGGGGTCGCGGTCCTGGTGAGCCATTCGCTGAATCTGGGCGGCGCGCCGGTGGATCGCGCGGGCGCCGCCGCGATCATCATCGCGTCGATCAACTGGTCTATTGCCTCCGTGCTTGCGCGCAAGCTGCCGCTACCCTCGTCCAAAGCGTTAAGCGCGGGAGCGCAGATGCTGGCAGGCGGGGTGCTCCTGGCGATGGTCGCGGCGGCGCGCGGAGAGTGGCGCGATTTTCATCCCGCGGCGGTTTCGGCGGGGGCGTGGTGGGCGCTTCTCTATTTAATCGTGGCCGGATCGATCGTGGGATATACGGCTTATGTCTGGCTCCTCCATCATGAGTCGCCGACGCGGGTGGGAACCTACGCCTATGTGAATCCGGTAGTGGCCGTCGTGACTGGTTATTTTCTGGGCGGCGAGCCGCTCGGGGTGCGCACTGTTTTGGGAACCGCATTTGTGCTGGTGAGCGTGGTGATCATCACCACCGGGCAATCGCGGAAGCCACACGAGCAACTGGCCGTGGAAGAGGCAGGCTGACACATGTTTCGGCCGCGACCCGCATCCCGTACGGCAAATGGAGTTTCCCGGCTTCGGTCGATGAACAACGCGCGAACCAATGCGCGGCGGATGGCGCGGCGGATGGCCTTCGGACGCCAAGCTCGTCCCCGCCTGTGGTAGGATGCGAACAATTGGCCATACTGGCCGATCGAGAGGTCGAAATGAACCCATTCACAAGGCGGAATTTTCTCAAGGCAGGCGTGGCTGCGGGAGCGTTAGCCAGCGTAGAAACTCTCAATCTGCGAGCCGAGCCCGAGACGGCGACGAGCTGGGTGACATTGGGGAAGTCGGACCTGAAGGTCACCCGGCTGGCGCTAGGGACCGGAACCTTTAGCGGCAGAACCCAGCAAGAACTTGGTCAGGAGGGGTTTACACGCGTGGTCCGGCACGCTTACGACCGCGGTATCCGCTTTTTTGAGACCGCCGAGTCGTATGGCGATTCGCAACAGATGCTGGGCGTGGCGCTCAAAGGGATTCCCCGCGAAAATTACAAGCTCATGACCAAGGTGACCACGTGGCCTACCGGCAATCCGATGGCGAAGCTCGACGAGTTGCGCCGCAATTGCGACACAGAGTACTACGACATCATGCTCCTGCACTGGCAGCACACGGCCGACTGGCCCGAGAGTTCGGCGCGCTGGCAGGACGCGATCCTGGAGGCGCAGGAAAAGAAGACGGTTTTAAGCCACGGCGCCTCGGTGCACGGACTGCCGGCGCTCGCGCAGGTTCCTGACAACAAGTGGCTGCAAATCGCCATGATCCGGATGAATCACAAGGGCGTGCGCATGGATACGCCGGTGGCCGACGCCCGCGGACTGGGCAATGTTCCCGAAGTTGTCGAGCGCGTGAAGCAGGCCAAGGCCAACGGCTTGGGCGTGATCAGCATGAAGCTTGCGGGCGAGGGCACGTTCAACCACGAAGACCGGCAAAAGGCGATGCGTTTCGCCTTCCGGCATGCGGGCGTGGATTCCGTGACGGTCGGATTCAAAGCCACAGGGGAGATCGACGAGGCCATCGATAACCTGAACGCGGCGCTCGCGTAGGAAACGGCTTCACAGCCGGCCCGCCGAACCAAGGCAGCGGCGGGAGCGGGTTGCTTCGTCCGGCCCAATTCGACCAACTCTGTCCGGGCGACCGGCTGCGCCTGGGCCGGATCCTTTCACCCGAATATTCCACCTCCTGCGGGAGTGATTCCCTCGCCAAGGCTTGCCCTGTTACCCAACCCTCTTGGCAGCCCGCCCGATATACACAGGACGGCGGCAAGAGAAGTCGCGCGATACTGTTGGCATGGCTACTGTGACCTTTGAGGGGTTGGAAGTACTTTATTCCCGCCAGCAAATCGCCGAACGGGTGGCGGAGATGGGGGCCCAGATTACCCGCGATCTCAACGGCGAAAAGCTGGTGATGGTGGGGGTGCTGAAGGGCGCGGCGTTTTTTTTGGTCGATCTTTCGCGGGCCATCCAGGCCGATGCAACCTTCGATTTTGTCGCCACCTCGAGCTATGGCAGCGGGCTGCGCTCCTCCGGCGCGGTGAAACTGATCAAGGATCTCGACCAGCCCATCGAGGGCAAGAATGTGCTGGTGGTTGAAGACATCCTCGATACGGGTCTGACGCTGTCCTATTTACGCAAGTTCTTCCTCCAGCAGAGGCCCAAGTCCCTGCGCATCGCCACCCTGCTCGACAAGCCTTCACGGCGCATTGAAAAGATCGAGGCCGACTATGTTGGTTTCTCGATCCCGAATCTGTTCGTCATCGGTTATGGAATGGATTACGGCGAGCGCTACCGCAACCTGCCCGACATCTGCATTTTGGGACCCGGACATCCGGAATAAACCGCGCATTGTTTCACGGGTCGTGTTCTCAGTGCATATTCATTCAATATTAAAGAAGCATCTTGACGGGGTTTTCTGCGTCTATTCCATTTGGTTCGGCGGGCAGGGAGGCTTTATACTCGACTGCCGGAGACGGCGCGGAACGCCGCAGTGTGGCTGCGTCGCTCGCGGGAAATAGAAGGAAAGAAATGGGTAGGGAGCAACCGACGATCGCGGCGAGCGCATCCATCCAGGATTCCGATCTCGAGTTCGACCACGGCACATTCGACGCCGCCGGGTTTACCGCGCAGACACTGGCGAGCTGGCAAACCCTCGCTGCGGTGATCGACCATACGCTGCTCAAGCCGGAAGCCACGCGAAAGCAAGTGGAGAGTTTGTGCGAAGAGGCGGTTGGCTACCGATTTGCATGCGCCATGGTGAATCCCGTGTGGGCGCCGGCGGCGGTGAACGCGCTCAACGGCAGCGGCATTCCGGTGGGCGCGGTGATCGGTTTTCCTCTGGGCGCATCTCTCGTCTCCACGGTTCGGCAGGAGGCAGCCGCGCTCACCCGGCTGGGCGTACGCGAGCTGGATATGGTGATTCCCATCGGCCAGTTAAAGAGCGGCAACCATCAGGCTGTGCAGCACGCTATCCACGCGGCTGTCCATGTGGCGCATCATCATGGCGCGCTGCTCAAGGTGATCCTTGAAACCTGTCTGTTGAGCACCGAGGAAAAACTGCGCGGGGCTGAGATCGCGATCCAGGCCGGCGCGGATTTCATCAAGACGTCCACGGGGTTTTCATCTGGCGGCGCGACTCCTGAAGACGTAGCCCTGATGCGCGGCATCGCCGGCGCCCGTTGCGGCGTGAAGGCCGCCGGCGGCATTCGCACGCTGGCCAGCGTCCGCGCCCTGCTTGAGGCCGGCGCGAACCGCATTGGGGCATCGGCTTCGGTGGCGATTGTGCGGGAGCTTGGCGCTGAATAAGGTCTATCTGGCCCGATTCAGGACCAAGGATCGCCCAGTAATCTGCTCAATCTCTCTATCCTAGTTTTTGGGGCTCATTCTGCCGTTGCGATCGAAGACGAATCGCCGGGTCGGGGCGATGCGGGGGCCTTTGCGGGCCGGCACCCTCCGGCGACAACCGCGGGCGAAAACTGTTCTACTGAAGAGTGATCCCCCGATGACTGTTTGAAGCCATGACCATACTTCCCCCATCGCCGCCGGTGGCGCAGGACTTCGAAGGCGACTATCGCCCCGCCGACCCCTTGGACCCGCTGGGGCATCTCGATCCCGTAAACGCGCGCATTGAAGCAGCTGACGTGGCTTACCTGATGCGGCTTACCGATGCGCTCAACACCACACTGGACCTGCAAACGCTGCTCAAGCGCACCGCGGAGCTGGTGCATTCCGTGATTCCCTATCGCATCTTCACCATTCTCCTGCTCAACGACCGCACGCACGAGCTGCGGATGCGGTTTCAGATCGGGCACTCGCCGCAGGTGGAGCGGACGCGGATTGCCGTGGGCAAGGGCGTAGTGGGCCAGGTGGCGCTGACGCGCCAGCCGCTGCTATTGAACGATGTTTCCACCGATCCACGCTACATTCCCGCCAACCCCGAGGTCCGATCGGAGTTAGCCGTACCTTTAATCGCCAAGAACCGGTTGATCGGCGTGATGGACCTGGAAAGCGAACAGGCCGAATTTTTCCGACCCGAGCAGCTCCGGGTTCTGACTATGACCGCGTCGCGGATTGCCCAAGCGATCGAGAATGCGCGGCTCTACGCGCGGGTCACGCGCCAGGCGCAAACCCTCGAGGTTTTGAACGAGATTGCGACGGAGCTGGCTTCAATTCTCGATCTCAAGCCGCTCTTCGAACGCGTGGGCCAGCTTTTGCGGCGGCTCATCGACTATCAGATGTTTTCGATCTTGTTGCTCGACGAGAAGGGCGAAACCTTAATCACCCGCTACGCGTGGCGCTTCGGCTACGCCAGCGCGCCGTTGCGCCGCATCCCCGTGAACAGCGGCCTTGTGGGCGCCGCCGTGCGCGAGTGGCGGACGGTCAATGTGGCCGATGTGCTCAACGATCCGCGCTACCTGCCCATGAACCCGGAAACGCGCTCGGAACTGATTGTGCCGCTGTTTTACAAAGGCCGGGTCATTGGCGTGCTCGACCTGGAACATTCGCGCACCGGGTTTTTCAACGAGGAACACGAACGCATTCTCACCACGCTGGCCGCGCAGGTGGCGATCGCCATTGAGAACGCGCGTCTCTACCAAGCGGTGCGCCTGCAGGAACAGCAGCTCGAGCGCGACATCGCCATGGCGAGAGAAGTACAGTTGCGGCTGCTGCCGGCTGGGCCGCCTTCGCTCTCTCATGCGGAGTTGGCGGTGCGCTTTGTGCCTGCGCGCACTATTGGCGGCGATCTCTATGATTTTTTGGACTACGGGCCGGGCAGGACCGCGATCGTGCTCGGCGACGTGAGCGGCAAGGCCGCGCCCGCGGCGCTGTTTGCGGCGCTGGTCAGCGGGATCAAGCGCTCGGCCGCGCAACCGCATCCCGGGCCGGCGGCGATGCTTGGCCTGCTCAACGACGCGCTGCAGGAGCGCAAGCTCGAATCGCAATATGTCGTCATGCTTTTCGCGGTTTGGAACGATGAGAACCGGACCTTGCAGGTGGCGAACTCCGGGGCCGTTCAGCCCATCTTCTGCCGAACCGGCGAGTCGGTCCCGGTACGCGCCGAAGGCTTTCCGCTGGGCATGTTCGCGAACGTCACCTATGAGGAATTCAATGTCGCCACGCAACCCGGCGACGCCATCGTCTTCGTTTCCGACGGAATTCTGGACGCTGAAAACGCCCAGGGGGATATGTATGGCGAGGAACGCCTTGCGGGGTTGATCTGCGCACACCGGGGCCGACCTGCGCGGGAAATTGCCGACGCGATTCTGGCCGACGTGACCCGCTTCCAGGACGGCAAAGAGCGCTTTGACGACGAGACGATCATTGTGCTCCGGGTGCAATAAGCCAGTGCGGCGAGGAGAGGACGCCAGCCAACTCTGTGCGGTTCCTGCCCATAAGTTATGAATTGAAAGGAGGACTCGATGGCGCAGACCTGGGATCCTGAAGCCTACGCGCGGAATGGCGCATTCGTGCACGGCATGGCGGGCGGGGTTCTGGAGTGGCTCGCCGCCCAGCCTGGCGAGCGCATTCTCGACCTCGGCTGTGGTGACGGTCAACTAAGCGCGCGCATCGCCGCCACGGGCGCGAAAGTCACAGGTGTGGACGCTTCGCCGCAGATGGTTGCGACGGCCCGGGCACGTGGCGTATCTGCCGACGAAGCTTCCGCCGAATCGCTGCCCTACCCGGACCAGTCGTTCGATGCGGTCTTTTCCAACGCGGTGCTCCACTGGGTGCGCGATCAGGACGCGATGCTTGCGGAAGTCCATCGCGTGCTCGAGCCCGGCGGCCGCTTTGTGGCTGAAATGGGAGGCCACGGCAACATTGCGGCTATCCGCATCGCGCTTTCCGCCGTGCTGGCGCGCTGGGATTTGGCGGGCGACAGCAATTACTACCCCACGCCGGACGAGTATGCGCAGCGATTGCGCCGGCATGGCTTCGAGGTTCGGGAAATCGCCCTCATTCCCCGACCCACGCCGCTGGCCGAAAAGGGAATGGCCGGCTGGCTCAGAACCTTTCGGGTGGGCGCGCTCGAATCCCTTCCGGAAGCTGCGCGGGAAAGCGTCATCGAGCAAACGGTTGTGCTGCTCGCTCCGGTTTTGCGCGATGGCAACGGGAACTGGACTGCAGATTACGTGCGCCTGCGCCTGATCGCTATCGCGTGATCCGCCGGCAAGCGCATCGGTCAAGGCAAGAAGGATTCCCTGCACATTCGCGAATCATCTCGGCGAGCGCCGGACAGAGACCCCTTTCAGAATTCCTGTTGACACGATGCAAGCTTGCGGTATACTGGCGGCGATTTCCGGTCCGATCTTTCCGAAACCGTGTTCGTCGAAACCGTCTTGTGGTGATGGTTCAGGACGTAAATTCATCGTTCATTCATGATCCGATCGAGCGGAATCTGAAGAGATCCCTGGGGCGCTCATACAGATTGAATCTTCCGGGTTTGGAATGAGCCCACGGGTCGCAATGGCTGACGATGTAACGGAAGACGGCCGTTCGGCACAATCCTCCGTGAGGTCGAAATGATCGGTTCGAGCAAGTCCCTCCAGGAGGTAAAACTTTCTTTACAGAAGTTTGCTGCGTCGAACTGCACGGTTCTGATTAGCGGTGAAACCGGAACCGGCAAGGAGCTGGCCGCGGAATATGTTCACCGCAATAGTGCGCGGCGCCACCGGCCCTTCATCTGCATCAACTGCGCCGCGATTCCCGACAGCCTGCTTGAGAATGAGCTCTTTGGGCACAGCCGGGGAGCATTTACGGGCGCCGATGCGGCCTGCGACGGGTTGCTGGCCGCGGCCAACGGAGGCACCGTATTTCTGGATGAAATCGGAGACATGAGCCTGACTGCCCAGGCCAAGATTCTACATGTGCTCGAAAAAAAAGAAATCTGCCGCATCGGCGCTACGCGCGCCACAAAGCTCGACCTTCGCTTTGTGGCCGCGACCAATCAGGACTTGGAGACGATGACGGCTGAAGGGACTTTCCGCAAAGACCTGTTCTTCCGCCTGAGTGTTGCCCAGATCCATCTGCCGGCGCTGCGCGAGCGTAAGGAAGACCTGCCCTTGCTGCTCAAGCATTATTGCCAGGAATTCAATTCCACACCCGGGTTGCGCTCAGTCGAATTCTCCGATGAGTGCATGCGCGTTTTGCTGAAATACGACTGGCCGGGCAACATACGGGAGCTGAAGAACCTGGCCGAATGGTTGTGCATCGCGGCCATCCCCAGCCCCATTGAGCCGGAACATCTGCCTGCGCGGTTCCGGGCCATCGCGCGCGAATTGAACGGCGCCGCAGCCGACTCGGAGCGGGAATCGCTGATTTCGGCGCTGAGCTGGTCGGGAGGGAATAAAGCCGCGGCCGCCCGGCGGTTGCACTGCTCGCGGATGACGCTCTACCGGAAGCTCTCCAAGCACCGCCTCCACACGCGGGCGCGCTTTGAGACAAAAATGAGTGCGTAACAACGGTGCGACGCCTGTTACAGTCTCTGTGACACTTCGAAGCCATGGTTTGGACGCGCGCCGTGACCCGCAGCGCGTGGTAAGCACCGTGTTTCGTGGCCGATCGGCCGTGTATCGCGCATCTCTCCTGTCCCTTTCCATCCTGTGACACTGAAACACACCGCGGCCGCGCACTCTGAGCGGCCCCACGGCGCGAGATCCACAGCCAACTTTTTGTCTTCCGACGACTTGCCCACCCGCCTCGATGCGACGCCTGTTTTGGCTCGGGAATTGCTAGGCACTCTGCGCTCTCGCGCAATTCCGCGCCGGCATGTGTCCCCCCGGCGTCGACCCAAGGAGGATCGCTTCATGTCCACGTTCACGTACCCCGGCGTCTACATCGAAGAACTGTCCAGCGGCGTGCACACCATTACTGGAGTGGCGACCTCGATCGCCGCTTTTGTGGGCTGGGCGCCGCAAGGTTCGACCACCGAGGCCACGCTGGTGGAGAGCTGGGCGGACTATCAAACCGAGTTCGGAGGCCTCGACGCGCGCAGTCTGCTTGGCTACGCGGTAAATCAGTTTTTCGCCAACGGCGGCCAGCAGGCGTACATCATTCGCCTCGCATGGGACGGATCGCTGCCGCCGGCGCCCGGAACATTTCCTGTGCCCTGCGCCGCCGCTGTCGCCGCCGGAGTGGGCAGCGCCACCACGCAGATCACGGCGGCTGTCGGCTCGATTGTCTCGAACGCAGTGTCGCTGAGTGTAGGCCCGAAGGTGCTGGAGAGCCTTTCGATTACGCCAGCGAACCTGCCGCCCTTGCCGCTCGGCTCAACATTGTCGTTTACGGCTGCGGGCAACTATTCCGACGGAAGCCAAAGCACCCTCGCGTCGGCGACGTGGAAGTCAAGCAACTCGGGCATCGTGTCAATCACAACCGCCGGAGCCGCGACGGCCGTGGGGCAAGGGACTGCTGTTCTGACCGCGACCTCGGGACTGATTACGCAAACGACCACGGTCACAGTGACGCCGGCAACGCTGTCTTCCATCGCGGTGTCACCGACCAGTGTGTCACTGGCTCTTGGGCAGGCCCAGCCAAGCAGCGGCGCGCCGGTGGGACCCACGCAGCAGTTAACGGCGACGGCAGACTACTCCGACGGCACAACCCAGAATGTGACCGCGATCGCCACGTGGGCCAGCTCCAGTACCGCGGAGGCCACGTTCACGGGACCGGGCGGAGCGACCTATCCGGGCCTAGTCATCGCCGGAACCAGCGGAGGATCGCCGACCGTGACAGCGACATGGCTGGGAGTGGCCAGCAGCGCGATCCCAGTCACCGTTTCATCCTCGGCGTCTGTGACGGCGCTTGCGGTACAGCAGACGGCCCCGGTGCTGAGCGTGAGCCAAACCATCGATTTCTCCGCGCTAGCCAGGTATTCCGACAGCGCGACACCCGGGCCGCCGCCTTCGGGTGGCTCCTGGACGTCAAGTAATCCGGCAGTCGCAACCGTCGTGGCTTCGACGGGCGTGGCGACCGCGGTGGGCGTGGGGACCACAACAATTACCTTCACTTCCGGTTCGATGACCGCGAGCACGACGCTCACGGTAACCGCGGCGACGCTGAAATCGATTTCGCTGACGCCGGTCAATCCTTCGGTGGCGCAGGGATTGACCCTGCAACTGAACGCGCTGGGGATTTATAGCGACGGAACCACGGCCAATCTGACGACCAGCGTGGCGTGGTCGTCAGGGAGCGCTGACGCCACGGTGAACCCGAACACCGGCCTAGTGAAGGGCGTGAACGTGGATCCGGCAGTGACGATCACCGCGAAGTGGCAGAGCCTGAGTCCCACGATCAAAGTCGCAGTTACCGACGCGGTGCTGCAATCGATCGCCATTACGCCCACGGGGCCAGTGTCGATTCTGCCATCGCAGGCGCAGCAATTCACCGCGAGTTTGACCTATTCCGGCGCTACTACGCCGCCGCCTCCCACGATCACCTGGACGTCTTCCGCTCCGTCAGTCGCCACCATCAACCCCACGGGGATGGCGATGGCTGTCGCCGCGGGCGGCTCGTTGACCTTATTCGCCAGCAGCCCGGGGGTGTGGGGCAACACGCTGAGTGTCTCCGTGACGCCGTCGCCCACCGCGGGCCGCTTCGGCTTGCTGGTGCAGCAGACCACCCCGAGCGGGACGGTGCAAACACTAGAGAGCTATTCGGGGCTCTCGGTGACGCCGACCGACGCGGCGTACGTGGTGACCGTCATCGACAACGATTCGAATTACATTTCGTTTATCAATCCTCTCAATCCTTCGGCGGGGCCCGTGGCGCCAACGGCGACACCTTCGCCCACATCGGCGCCGATCGCGTTGAGCGGCGGAGCGGATGGCTCGGTTCTCACTCCGGCGACGGACGGAAACTTCGAACTGGCGCTCCTCCCTACCACTTCCACGAACGGCGTCTATTTGCTGGATCGCGTGGACATCTTCAACCTGCTCTGCGTTCCCGCGGAGACCGATGCGCCCACGATTGCGGAATTGCAGGAATACTGCTGGCAAGAGCGCGCCTTTTACATTGTGGATTCGTGGCAGCTGTCGACTACGTCGAATCTCATTCAGTCAGGTCCGGTGGGCAGCACAGCGGGGTCATTAACGGGCCAATACTCAATAAACTCCGCCTTTTACTACCCGTGGATCGAGGCGCCCGATCCCCTGTTTGGAAACCGACCCACGCTCTTTCCCCCGTGCGGATTCGTGGCCGGGATTTACGCGGCAACCGACGCTTCGCGGGGCGTGTGGAAAGCGCCGGCAGGGATCGACGCGAGCCTCACCGGAGTGCTGGGTCTTGAGCATAACCTCACGGACCTCGAGAACGGCCAACTCAATATTCAGGCCATCAACTGCCTGCGCGAATTCAAGGTGTATGGCGACGTGGTGTGGGGCGCGCGCACGCTGCAAGGCAACGACCAGGCGGGGTCGCAGTGGAAGTACGTACCTATCCGCCGCCTGGCGCTTTACATCGAATCGAGCCTGTACGACGGGACGCAGTGGGTGGTCTTCGAGCCGAATGCCGAGCCGCTGTGGGGCCAGATACGGCTGAACGTGGGCACGTTCCTGCAAGGGCTTTTCCTGCAGGGAGCGTTCCAGGGGACCACGCCGCAGCAGGCGTACTTTGTGAAGTGCGATTCGGAGAACAACCCCCAGTCGAGCATCGACCTGGGAATCGTCAATATCCTGGTCGGTTTTGCGCCGCTTTACCCGGCGGAGTTCGTGGTGATTCAGATTCAGCAAATGGCCGGCCAGACTGCTTCGTAGACGATGGGCGCTTAAGTCGCGACCCAGAACAAGCCCGCAAGGAGGAAAATCCCATGGCGATGTTTCCCGCGAATCCCACGCGGCTGGATCCTTACAAGAATTTCAAGTTCCGTCTCAAGTGGGACGGGCAGTATGTGGCCGCGGTGAGCAAGATGAGCAGCCTCAAGCGCACCACGGAAGTGGTGGAGCACCGCAACGGTGGAGACCCTTCGATGTCGCGCAAATCGCCCGGCCGCAACAAGTACGACGCCATCACGCTGGAGCGCGGCCTGACGCAGGATTTGAATTTTCACGATTGGGCCGGGCTGGTGTGGAACTATGGCTCGGCGCTGGGGACGGAAGTGTCTTTGGCCAACATGCGCAAGGACATTTATCTGGAGTTTTACAACGAGGCCGGCCAACTGGTGATGGCGTACAAGATTTATCGTTGCTGGGTTTCGGAGTACCAGGCCATGCCCGACCTCGACGCCAACGCCAACGCCATCGCCATCGAGCACATCAAGCTGGAAAACGAGGGCTGGGAGCGAGACACGAGCGTGACCGAGCCGGTAGAACCCACGCTGAGCAGCGTGTCGACTTAGCCGGATGCGCCTGATCGATGGAAGCAGCGAATTGACGACTGATTCCAAGCAATTTTTTGCGCCGCCCCGGCTCGCCGCGCCGCCGCTGCGGCTTTTGAGCGCGCTCGATCAGGCATGGCGCCTCTCCAACTTTGACAAGGAATTCGACGCAGGATGCACGCTCTCAGCCATGCCGATTTTCTTACGCTCTGGGAAGATGGCCAGGGGTTGCATTGGCTGGATCGCGGATTGCTGGCGATTCAGACGCTGGGTCCGCCGTCCGCCGGCGAAGAGGTGGCCGACTGGTCCTTGGGCCACCGCAACCAGGCGCTGGCCGCATTGCACGCGCAGTGCTTCGGCCCCCGGATGGAAGGTTGGACGGTGTGCGAAGGTTGTGGGGAAAAGCTAGAGTTCCGCGTCGATTGCCGCGCCCTGATCGAGCGGCAACGAGAAGGCAGTTCGCAGCCTGTTCTGTTTAAAGGAAGAACATTCCGCCCGCCGACCAGCCGCGACCTGGCTCACATCGCCGGGGAACGCGACGCCGAAGCGGCGGCGTTGCGACTGGCCGGTATGTGCCGGAGCGAAGGCGACGAAGCGGATGCGCAGGACTTGGCCTCCTGGACGGACTGGGACTTTGAAGAATTAGGGGAAGCCATTACTCTTGCTGATCCTCTGGCGGAAATATCGCTCTCGCTCGAGTGTCCGATGTGCGCACGCACGAGTCCGGAACCTCTGGATTTGCCGGCGTTTTTCTGGGCTGAACTGGAGGCCGCGGCTAAGCGGCTTCTGCACGAGATTCACACTCTGGCCACGGCTTATGGCTGGAGCGAGGCGGAGATTCTTGCGCTCAGCGATGCGCGCCGCGCGACGTATCTCGAGATGGTGCGGACATGAGCCACTTGTTTCAGCGCCTCGCATCCACGGCGATCCGACCCTCGATGGCGCTGAAGCTGCGTCCGCTTTCAGGCTCGATTTATGCGCCGCCGCGCAATGCTTTTGTCGAGGATGCCGGGGCAAATTTGCGGGAGGATCGAGCCGATGCGGTAATTCAGCCGCGGCGCGAATCGGCGGTTCGCGCCGCAAGCCAGACGCTCCCCTCCGCTCGCGACGAAAACTTCGAGACCGCTTCGCAAGAAGACGCGGAAGCGTCACAATCCATCTCGCTGAAGAACCGCGCGAGCGACTTCGCGCAGCCGGGGAGCGCAAACCCGGCAGAAACCCCGCATCCTCAGGACAGGGTCACGATCCGGCCTCGGCGGCTTACCGCCGCCAGTCCGATGGCGGCTCACGATCCACGCGCCGAGATCGTCCATCAGTCCTCCAGGGTGACGCCCGTCTCACCGAGCCCGCCAACGCGCGAACCACTCCTCGCCGCCGCAGAGCAGGCTCGGGCTCCGTTTTCTGCCGCCCAAACCCCGACGTCGGCGCCAACTGCGGTCCGCATAGCTCCGCTTCCGCGAGCGCAAATGCCTGCCGCCGGGAGCCAAGGGGCGGCAACTCCGCAGGCGCCCCACGGCGCGGCCTTGCCGGGGAACGAGGGCGACGAGATCCACATTCACATCGGACGCATCGAGGTGGCCGCGTTGTCTCCCTCGCCAGCGCGGCCGGCGCCGGCGGCGGCGCCGCGCAAGTCTCTCAACCTCGATGAGTATCTGCGCCGCGGAAATCGGAGGACCGGATGAGCAATACTCTGGCCATCGCCGCCGTTTCCGCCGTGCTGCAGTACTACCTCGGCAATGTGTACACCGGTCTGAGCTCGATTTTCGGAGGCCAAGTCACGGTATCGTCGAAAGCCCCGGACATCGTGCAATCCGAATTGGGAACCGGCACTACGCTGCAAAACCAGGTCAATCTTTTTCTGCACCAGGTGAGGGAAAATCCCGCGTGGCGCAACGTAGGGCAACCGCGCCTCGCCGCAGACGGTAAGACGCAGCTCAAGAACCCGCCTCTGGCCCTCGATCTTCACTATCTGCTCACCGCCTACGGCTCAAACGACTGGCAAGCGGAAGGGCTGCTGGGCTATGCGATCTCGATGCTGTACGAGAATCCAGTGATGACCCGGACCGACATTCGCACGGCATTGGGCGCGCTTCCCACCGCCGATCCCACCAATCCGCTGTCTTCCACGCTGAAGTCCTCGGGGCTTGCGGATCAGATCGAGATGATCAAGATCACGCCGTCGACGCTGGGCCAAGAAGAGACGGCATGGTTGTGGACGGCGCTCAAGGCCGATTATCGGCCCACCTATCCTTTTCTGGTTTCCGTGGTGTTGATCGAGGCGCCGGCCAACGTTTCTCTTGCCTTCCCGGTTCTGTCGCGGCGCATCAAGGTGCAGGCCGCCACGCCGCCGCAGTTGCTGGCGGTCGAACCGCCCCAGGGGCAGGTGTCAGCCGCGCCCGGCGACACGGTGACGGTCACGGGAGAATTTCTCGCCGGCGCCAGTCAGGTTTCACTCACCAACTCCCGGCTCGCCATCCAGCGGTCCGTCAATGTCTCTCCGATGGCCGGAAATGTGAACGGCGCGGTGACGTTCGTCGTTCCCAGCGATCCGCTCAATTTCCCTGCCGGAGTTTATTCGCTTGCCGTACTGTTCAACGACGCGAGCGGTGTGACCGTGCAGAGCACCAGTTCACTTCCTCTTGCCGTGGCGCCGGTTCTCCAAATTTCGCCTCCGCCCACCGTAGTGCAAAGCGGCTCCAGCACGCAAATCACGATCGTCTGCAGCCCCAACGTAATGGCCGGCCAGAACGTGATGCTCACGCTCAACAGCGCGTTGGCCAGTGTCTCGGCCTCCGCCGGTCCTATCGACGCCGCCACCAACACTCTCGCGTTTCAGTTCACGCCGGCGCTTCCTTCGGGCTCCTATCTTGCGCGGCTCACCGTGGATGGATCGCCCAGCGTGGTGAACGTGAACTGGAAGGCGCATCCGCCGGCCTTTGTCGGCCCCATGGTGACGGTATGAACCGGCGCAGATCCATCCCCTGGTCCGAGGCTAACCAGGCGTACCTGGTCCTGGAATTTGCGCGCCTCCGCCGCAAGTTTCAGATTGGGAGCGAAGCCGTTCTCGAGGAATTGGGTGAAGAATTCATCCTGGAGCCTCTTGATCCGCCGCCGGCCATTGAGCGGCTGACGACAATTTTTGGACTCAGCCCGTTCGAACGCGACGTGGTGCTTCTTGGCGCGGGCGTCGAGATGGACTCGAAGCTCGCCGCACACTGCAGTGAAGCTCTAGGCCGCGATTACCGCGGCGCCATCAGCTTCTCTCTCGCCTTGGCCACGCTGCCCGATCCGCACTGGAGCGCGCTTGCGCCCAATGCTCCGCTGCGCCATTTCCATCTGGTGGAAATCGGCGCGGAGCGGGGCCTGACCTCCGCTCCGTTACGCATCGACGAGCGCATTCTGCACTATCTTGCCGGCGTCAATCTGCTCGACCCGCGGCTGGCGCCGGTGCTGGAGGAAAAAGGACCGCCGCACTGGATCGCCGAGACGCATCGCGCTCTGGCCGCGGAAGCGATGGCCGCGTTCGATCGTGAATCGCGCCAACCGCCAGTGCTTCACCTCTGCGGCGACGACCCGCACGGCCAGGAAGACATTGCGGCTCTGCTGGCGGTCAATTCAGGGCGCCACTGCTTTTTGCTCCGCGCTGAAAACATTCCCGCAACCACGGCGGAAGTCGACCAATTCGTGACCCTCTGGACCCGCGAGTCGTCGTTGTTGCCGGCGATCCTGCTGATTCAATGCGGCGCGGCAGCGCTCACGCAGGCCGGACGGCAATTGCTGGAGCGGGTCCCGGCGCCCCTGATTTTCGCCAGTCGCGACCCGCTGCGTCTGGAGCGCCCATCGCTTCGGTTCGATGTGGATAAACCCGAGCCGGCCGAGCAGAAGCGGCTTTGGGAGCAGGCGCTGGGCTCAGCGGCCGCGGGCCTCAACGGTTTGTTCAATGACCTCGCGGAGCAATTCCGACTCAGCGCCGACACCATCGCGACGGTGGGCGGCTCGGCGCCGACCAGCGAAGGACGTGTCGACCCCAACAAGTTGTGGAACGCCTGCCGCTCGCTCGCCCGTCCCCGCCTCGAGGATCTCGCGCAGCGCATTCATCCTGTGGCCACCTGGAACGATCTGGTGTTGCCCGAGATTCAGATGGAGGTTCTGCACCAGCTTGCGGCGCAAGCCCGTTATCGCATGACCGTGCATGAAACCTGGGGCTTCGCGGAACGAGGGCGCAGAGGATTGGGCATTTCCGCGCTTTTCGCAGGGGCAAGCGGGACCGGAAAGACGCTGGCCGCCGAAGTGCTGGCCGGCGCGCTCGGCCTGGAGCTCTATCGCATCGACCTGTCGGCGGTGGTGAGCAAGTACATTGGCGAAACCGAGAAGAACCTCAAACAGGTTTTCGACGCTGCCGAAGAAGGCGGAGTGCTGCTGCTCTTCGACGAGGCCGACGCCCTCTTTGGCAAGCGCGGCGAAGTGAAGGACAGCGTCGACCGGTACGCCAATCTCGAAGTCGGCTACCTGCTGCAGCGCATAGAAAATTTTCAGGGGTTGGCGATTCTCACCACCAACCTCAAATCCGCTCTCGACAAGGCCTTCCAGCGCCGCTTGCGTTTCACAGTGGATTTTCCATTCCCGGACGCGGCCGAGCGGGAGGCGATCTGGCAACGGATTTTCCCGGCCAAGACCCCCACCGAAACGCTCGACGCCAAGCTGCTGGCGCAACTCAACATGACCGGAGGCAGCATTCGCAACATCGCGCTGAACGCGGCTTTTCTTGCCGCGCAGGCGGGCGGCCCGGTAGCGATGAAGCACTTGTTGCAGGCCGCGCGGTTGGAGGCGGTCAAGATCGAGCGACCGCTTTCGACCACGGAAACGAGGGGGTGGGTATGAGCCGCATTCATCTCACCATCGACAAACTCGTGCTGCGCGGGCTCGATCCCGCCGGACAACGCGCGTTTGTTGCGTCCTTACAGCGCGAAATGGAGAGTATTCTCGCTGACCCGGCGGGGCGCAGCGAATGGGCGCGCTCGCATCGCACCCCGGTTTTGCGGTCGGGCAGCATGTCTCTGGAGCCGGGCGGGGCCGGCGCCCGAAAGTTCGGCAGTCAAGTGGCGCGCGGGATTGGAAGGGGGTTGAAGCCGTGAGCACAGCTTTCACACACGCGCCGCTCGCGCCGCAGCCGCAACCGGCAACGAAAAGGCCGGGAAGCAAAGGTCTCCGCATTAGCGCGCCGGGCGATGCTTTCGAGCGCGAGGCCGACCGCGTGGCGGACACGGTGATGAGCGGCGGAAAAATTCCGCAGTGGTCGCTGGCGAAAATGGGCGGCAGACCCGTTCAGCGCCAGGCTGCGCCCGACGCGCCCACCAACCAGCCGGCGCCGGCTCCGGCTCCGCAGCCCAATAACTACAAAGACGCCACAAGCAAACTGGGCGAAGCATTCTTGCAAACCGATCTGGGGAAAAAACTAAAAGACGCCGCTTCGCAGGATCCGTTGGTGAAGGGCGCGGAAGATTTCCTCTCGACCCTGCCGGGCAAGATCGTTGCCGGAACGGCGGCGGCGGGCGTGGTGACCGGATTGACGGCGACGCATCAGCCGCTGCCTAAACAAGTTCCCGAGATTCCCCTGGACATGATCCGTCCCGGACTGAAGGTGAAGATCGACTATGAAGGGCCGGTCGATCACCCGACCAAAGCCATGGTGACCTTTAGCTTTTCGCCGCAAGGCGAAAGGAAGAAGCCCGCGCAGACCGAAGCGGAGCGCTACCGCACGGAGACGGCGCGCATGGCCGCCGAACAGGAGAGGTTCCGCCAGGGATTGAAATATGCGCCGGGTTCGCCCCAGGCTCAGCAGCAGGAAGCGGAACAGAAGGCGATCTCCGAATGGGAGCTGCGCCGGCTGGGAGGGGTGCTTCCAGGGACCGCTGGCCGGCCGCTCGTACCGCCGCAGGCGGGGCAGAGTTCTGCGGGCGGCCAACAGCAATCGGGAGCTCCATGGTCGTTTTCGCCGCTCGCGAACCCTGAAATGGATAAGAAGCTGGACCTGCAACCGGCGACGCCGGGCTCGGGCGCGATATTGCAGAGAAAATGCGCTTGCCAGGAGAGCGGCGCAGGGGGTGAATGCGAAGAGTGCAAAAAGGAAAAGGCTCTGCAGCGCAAAGCCGCGCATTCGGCCTGCATTCCGGAAATCCCTTCCACGGTGGATGAGGTCTTGCATAGCCCAGGCAAACCTCTTGACGAAGCGACGCGCAAATTCTTCGAGCCACGTTTTCACTACGACTTCAGCAAGGTGCGCGTCCACGCCGATCGCAAGGCGGCCGAATCTGCAGACGCAGTGAACGCCCTCGCCTACACCTCCGGATCGAACGTTGTCTTCGCGCAAGGAAAATATGCGCCTCAAAGTCAAACCGGCAAGCAGTTGCTTGCCCACGAGCTCGCCCACGTTGTCCAACAAGGAGGGGCCCCTGCGAGCCGTAATTATCACGTGCTTGGGAGAGACACCCAGCCTGAGAGAGAAGCACGAGCAGCGGGCGAATCGGTCTTGTCAAACCGAGACACGGCAATCAAATCGAGCTTGTCGGCAGGCCAGATTGGGCGGGTAGAGGGCGATACAAAGCAGACAACACCTCCGGGAGGAGGGGGCGCCGGCGTGGGTGCGCCTCCCGGGCCTGGCGGCGCGGGCGCCACCGGAACAGGCGGCGCGGCGAAACCACAGCGCCTGCGCTTCGATATCCTCGGCGCCGATATTCCCCTGGTCGACTTTCTATCGAAAGAGGCGAAACGCGCCCGTGACCCCGATATGCGCGTGAGCTCGCTCGACGACATGATCAAGAAGTTGCAGGAACAGGCTCCCGACGGGTCGGGAAAGTGCATCGAGCATATCAGCATCTACAACCATGGACGACCCGGTTATCAACGAGTCGCTGGTGGGGCGGATAAGCCGGGCAAAGGTTCGTCTCCTCTTCCAGACACCGGTTTCAGTTTGGATTGGCTCTATCAGCCCGCCAACCAGGCGGCGCTGGCTCAATTGCGGCGTGTTTTCTGCTGCGGCGCGAGCATGGATTGGCTGGGATGCGGCGTGGCAGGCGTGGAAGCGCAAGGCGGGACCCGAACCAAGGAGGAAATCGAACAGGCCGGGAAGCTCGGGGAGTCGGAAAAGGCCTCGTTACAGGAGCGCTACAAGGAATACGGAACCCGCTATCAGAGCGAAGAAGACGCCCAAAAGCATGGCGCTAGCCTGCAGGGCGCGACGTTCGGCAAAGTGACCATAGGCACTTGGGCCGATGCAACCTGCACCTCCATTCGAGCCGCAACCGACTTCGTCTTCCATGATGCCGATAAAGGAACTTACCGGGTTGGGTACCGCGGCGAGTTCCTGGATTTACAGCCGAGCGCGGCCGGCCATTGCAGCTGCGATGCGGCAACCGGGCGGATTCAAGGCGGATGGGACCCTGGCAAGGGAATTGATCCCGGCACCTCAAATTGGCAGCTAAGACTGGCCTGGTTCAACCAGGCATTGCAGCCTGCTTCCGGATCGCCCAATTTGGACATGGCCCGCAACTGGTTGCTTGAACTGTTGGCGGAGGTTGCTCCCCAACTGGAAATACCTGCCGGACTGCCGGTTGGCCCGAAGCCTGAGCCTTGGATCGACATGCATTCGACCGATCCGAATTATGTTGCGAGGACCTACGATTATCTCGCGCTCTGCAATCCAAATGACATCTGGAAATGGATCGGCTTGAACCGGATGGTGATCCAGCAGACCCCTGCTTACACAAAGACGATTCTGAATCACGAACTCCAGCATGCGTCGGATGTCTATGTCGCCGCCTTCGAGT
Source organism: Acidobacteriaceae bacterium (assembly GCA_030041305.1). Taxonomy (GTDB): domain Bacteria; phylum Acidobacteriota; class Terriglobia; order Terriglobales; family Acidobacteriaceae; genus Telmatobacter. The sequence goes on along the minus strand of JASHOC010000050.1, from coordinate 26,162 downwards.
ACAAACTCGCCGACGGCGCTCCGCCCCCTGCGCCGCTGGACGCATGCAAACCGGGGTATAGCCCGAAAGAAAGCGATCCGTTCGGCAAATACGTGCTTGATTTCCGCAAATGGCGCGAAGCAGGAACCTCCGAATTGAGACACCTGGAGATTTATGCGGGTTCGGCGGCGAATAATTTCCAGCACTTCTCGCCCGAGGAGAAGCTGGCATGGTTCAGCGGAATGATCACCGAGGTCCCTGAGAATGTTCGAGCCTCCGATCCGCTGCCCACAGAACTTCTCGTGGCCGGCGTGTTTCTCAACCCATTGCCCTACGAGGCCTCGATGCGCGCGAAGTTTGAAGCGCTGCTTTTTAAGGTAGTGGACTTTTTCATTTACGGAGACAACGCCGAAAGAGGGGTGAATCTTGGCAAGGCGCGGACGCTCATCAATCACTTCAACCAGGTGTGGGCGATCAATCCGGGCGACCGCGGGATGCTCGCCGCCGGTATCGCTAACCAGGAGAAGAAAAAATCGGAGTCGAAGCCGTGAAATTGCATTGACTCAACCGACGCGACGGCTGAGGCGCAAACGAACATCGAAAGGCATTACGGATGGCGACAAGCAACTCACCTCTTTCACCGCGCTTAGTTAAGGGCGGCATCGTCACCATGGATGTGGACACGTCCGCGGTCGAGAGCGTCATTGCGCTCCAGTACAACCCGGACACGCTCACCCGCACGCTGCAAATTCAAGCCATGCCCGGCGGTCAGGACGGGGTGCGCGTGGACGCGCTGCGGTTGCGGGGGCCGGCTGTCGAGACCATCAAGCTCGAGGCCGAGCTGGACGCCACCGATCAACTCGAATTCCCCAATCAGTTCCCGCTCGCCGTGCAGTACGGGTTGCAACCGCAACTGGCGCAGCTTGAAATGCTCATCAACCCCACCGTGGAAACCCTGCTTGCCGACGACGCCATGGCGAATGCGGGCACCCTGGAGATCATTCCCCTGGAGCAACCGCTCACCCTCTTTGTGTGGAGCAAGAGCCGCGTGGTTCCGGTGCGGCTTACCGAATTCTCCGTCACCGAAGAGTTTTTCGACACCTCGCTCAATCCCATCTGCGCCAAAGTGAGCCTCGGCTTGCGGGTGCTCACCATCGACGATCTGGGCTTCGAACATCCCGGCGGGCGGCTCTTCATGGCCTACCTAAGCAACAAGGAGCAACTCGCGTCGCAAGCCACCTCGGTCGCGCTCACCGTTCTCGGGCTGGGAGGCCTGCCATGAATTATCCGCTGCAGACGCTCATGGAATTGGGCGTGGTGCCGTCGGTCAGCTTCCCGACGGACAGCCGCTATTATCAGTCCGCCACGCTGCAGTACACGGCCCCGAATCGCCAGGTGATTGCGTATCTGGCGCGGCGTTTCGTGCCCCAGCCCGGCGCACCCAACTACGCCACGGTCGCGCAGCACACCGTCGTGCGCGGCGACCGGCTCGACCTGATCGCGGCAAAATACCTGGGCGATCCGCTCATGTTCTGGCTGCTTTGCGACGCCAACGGCGCCATTCGCCCCAACTCGTTGATCGCCACGCCGGGAACGGTCCTGGCCATCACCATGCCGCAAGGCGTGCCGGGAGCTCCCAGTGTTGCTTAGCAGCGTTCAACTCACGCTGATGATCGGGCCAGTGATTCCGGTGACGCCGCCGCGCGCCGTGATGGATTCCCTCGCCGAGGTCGAGGTGAAGATCGACGATGTGGGCCAGAGCGGCTTTCAGCTTATCTTCAGCATCGACAAACAATCGCCGCTGCAAATTCTGTTTTTGCTCACCGGGGGCTTGCCGTTGCTGTTCATGCGCGTCATCCTCATCGCCACGGTGAACGGTCAGGCCAATGTGCTGATTGACGGGGTCATCACCAACAATCAGATTTCGCCAGGCGATAAAGGCTCGAACTCCACATTGACCATTACCGGTAAGGACTTGACCGCGCTGATGGATCAATCCGACTGGAGCGGCTTTCCCTTTCCCGCGTGCCCGCCCGAGGCGCGCGTGGCGTTGCTTCTCGCCAAATACGCTCTGTTCGGCGTAATTCCGCTCGTCATTCCCAGTGTGATGATCGATATATCCCTTCCCATCGAGCAAATTCCCAGCCAGCAGGGAACGGACCTGGCGTATATCCGTTATCTCGCCGAGCAGGTCGGTTACGTTTTTTACATCGCGCCCGGCCCGGCGCCCGGAGTCAGCAAAGCCTATTGGGGTCCTCAGATCAAGGTCGGCGTGCCGCAATCGGCTCTCAGCATCGACATGGACGCCTACACCAATGTGGAAAGCATGCATTTCACCTTCGATCAGGAGAAGAACCGGATTCCGCTGGTCTTCATCTATAACCAGGAAACGGGCGTCAGCATTCCTATTCCAATTCCGCCCATCACACCGCTCAATCCTCCCCTCGGGCTTATTCCACCATTGCCCACCAACCTGATTCCGCCGGATCTCAAGCCCTTTCGCGACGATCTCGCCAAGATGCCGATTCCGCAGGCGATCATGGTGGGCCTGGCGGCGGCCGCCGAATATGCCGAGGCCGTCACCTGCGAGGGCACATTGGACGTAACGCGTTACGGCGGAATCTTGAGCGCGCGCGGACTTGTGGGTGTGCGCGGCGCCGGTCCGGCCTTCGATGGGCTTTATTACGTCAAGAGCGTCACGCACAAAATCAAGCGTGGCGAATACAAACAGAATTTCACCCTGACCCGCAACGGTCTGGTTTCGACTGTGCCTTCGGTGACCCCATGAGCCCGCAAGAGTCCACACCCGGCGGAAACTCGCGGCGCTTTTACGGCAAGTACCGCGGGCTGGTGATCGAGAACATCGATCCGCTGCAAATTGGCCGCGTACTGGTGCAGTGTGCTGACGTGCTGGGCGAAACGCCATCGAGCTGGGCCATGCCGTGCGTGCCCGCCGCGGGCATTCAATCGGGATGCTTTGTGGTGCCTCCTATCGGCTCGCAGGTGTGGGTGGAGTTCGAGCAGGGAGATCCCGATTATCCCATCTGGACCGGCGGTTTCTGGGGCACGGTGGGCGATGTGCCCGTGTTCGCCACCGCGCCGCCGCCCATTCCGCCCGGCCAAAACATCGTGCTGCAAACGCCAGGGCAAAACATGATCCTGATCAGCGACTCCGCGCCCACGCCGGCGACCGGCGGCATCGTGCTCAAGGGCGCCAGCGGAGCCATGATCGTGGTGAACGAAACCGGCATTTACCTCAGCAACGGACAGGGCGCAACCATCACGCTGATCGGACCCACGGTGGCCGTGAACATCAGCGCCCTTACTGTTGTTGGGCCTTGAAAGGGAGTTTTGGAGGAGAAGCGAAGATGCCAGGACCGATTCTGCACATGGGCGCCACCGTACTCTGCGCGCACGGAGGCCAGGCCATTCCTACCGTGCCCAGTCCGGTGGTGTTCGTCTCCGGCATGCCTATCGCCACCATTGTTGCGCCCTACGCCATCGCGGGCTGCGCCTTTGTTCCTCCCGCCGGCAACGGCCCGTGCGTCACCGGCCAGTGGGTCATGGGCTCGCAGTTTGTTCTCTCGCAGGGCCAGCCGGTGGCCATTATGACGGGCGTCTCGGTGTGCGCGCCCACCGGCACGCCCATGATTCCGGTGCAGGCGCAAACGCTGGTGTTGGCCACGTGAGTTAAGAGCGAAGAGATGAGGAATTGAGTATGAGCACGGTCAACGTCAACTTTCCTTTTCAATTCGACGGACGCGGACGAACCGCGGACCCGCAGCAGAATTACGTGCTGCAGCTTATCGAGCAGGTGCTGTTCACCTCGCCCGGCGAGCGCGTGAACCTGCCCGATTTCGGAAGCGGCTTGCTGCAGCTTCCCTTCGCGCCCAACAGCATCGAGATGGCCGCCGCCACGCAGTTCAGCGTGCAGGCCGCGCTGCAAAAGTGGTTAAGCGACTACATCAAGGTGCAGTCGGTGGTGGCGGCCGTGAATGAAGCCACACTCACCGTGACGGTCACCTACACTCCCTTGAACAGCGACGTGAGCCAGGTGCAGACCTACGTTTACGGAGGTCCGCAATGATCTTCAACTGCTGCAATGAAAATCGCAAAGCCGCGGTGCTGGGCAATCCCACCATCAACGGCATCAATTATCTCGAGGTCATCGATCGCGAGGCCATCGGCCACAATAGCCCGCGCCAGCAAACGCTGCTCGTGCATTGCCTTAATCCGGTTCCCAATAATCTGGCCTCAAACAACATCCTGATTTCCGGCGGCGAAAGTATCACCGGAATCACCGCCGTCTGGGTTGCGCCGGCAAGCGACCCGCCCGCGCCTCCGGTGACCAACTCATGGGAACTCGGTTACTTTGCCGCCCTGCCGGACAAGAAAAATGTTCTGATTGTGCGCACCAGCGCGGCCGGAGATTTTTCACCGTACGTGCTGCGGCTGGTAAACAACGCCGGCGCCGCTGCCGAAGATCCGTTCCAGGTCACCGAAGCTTTGGCCGGGTTCGATCCGCAACTGGCCGAAGTCGAGTTCAGCTTCAAGGTGGAGTGCGGCCCCTATTTCGATTGCGCGCCGCAGCCGCCCAACTGCCCGCCGCCGCCGCAAACGCCGCCGCCCATAAACTATCTCGCCAAGGACTACGGCTCTTTTCGCACCATCCTGCTCGATCGCCTTAATCAACTTGTGCCTAACTGGGGCGGATCGGCCGAAGCCGATATCGGCGTCGCTTTGGCCGAGGTCATCGCCTACGTGGGCGACTACCTCAGCTATCAGCAGGACGCAGTAGCCACGGAAGCCTACATTGAGACCGCGCGCAGCCGCGTTTCTCTGCGCCGCCACGCGCGCCTAGTGGATTACTTCGTTCACGACGGCTGCAACGCGCGCGCCTGGATGCAGCTCCAGGTTTCGACGCAAGTCTTCATGGACCACACCATCACGCGCTTTTACACCTTCGCGCCCGGAATGCCCTCAAGTCTCGCCGTAGGCGCGGGCAACGAGGAGGCTGCGCTCACAGCGGGCGTCATTGTCTTCGAGCCCATGCAGGACGCGGAACTCTTTCCCGAGCACAACCAAATTTATTTCTACACTTGGGGCGATGCGAATTGCTGCCTGCCGCAAGGCGCTACGGAAGCCACGTTGCTCGGCACATTTCCTGATCTACAGCCCGGTGATGTGCTCATTTTCGAGGAAGTGCTGGGTCCGCAAACCGGCAACCCCGCAGACGCTGACCTGCGCCACCGCTGCGCGGTGCGGCTCACGCAAGTGACCACGCAAAATAGCCAGGGCCAATTGCTCGTCGACCCGCTTTTCGACACCACGGGCAACCCGATTGTCTCCGTCTCGCAGCAACCCACGCCGGTCACGGAGATTCTATGGTCTTCGGATGACGCGCTGCCTTTTCCGGTTTGAATTTCTTCCACTTTCATTGACTCCAACGGGCAACAACAGTCACTCACCAACGTGAGCGTGGTGCTGGGCAATGTGGTGCTCGCCGATCAAGGGCTTTCGTTTACTGGAGTCACTCTGGGAACCGTTCCCCAGCCTGAGCTTTATGCGCCGCCCAATGCAGCCGGGAATCGCTGCAATCCGTCTGCTCCAACGGCGCTTCCGGTTCGCTATTGGCCGCTGGTTCCCGACAATCCCATTACCCAGGCTGTTCCTTTGGCCATCGCCGCGGCGCCCGTGACGCCCGGTATCGTACCTCTCGTCACTGCCGGCTATGTTTCACTCGTAGACGGAAGCGGCAACACCGCGCTCACCGTGGCGGCCGACGAACCGTGGGCCTGGCCGCAGTATTTCGGCGTCACGGCCAACGCGAACAGCGTTCACGCCAGTAATTTCGATCTTCATGTGGTCTACATCCCGCCCGCCGGACCGGCGGCGGCTGTCACTCTCGAGACCTTCACCGATCTGTCATTAACGAAGACCGATTCGAATTATGCAGCAACGCAGATCAATACTTATTCGAAATTCATTCAGGTTCCATCGTCGTTTTCTCCAGGCGGCGCGCCCAACGGCTTCCCTTCGACGCCCACGAAGCTGACCAACACAGGGACGGTCCAACTGCTCGATGCGCACGGCGCTCCTTATCTCACGGTCCAGGCTGTGAATCCGCTATCGTGGCCGCCCAACTTCGGAATTCTCGCCCAGGGCGATCTGCAGCAGCCCGACAGCTTCAATCTTCTGCTCGTCTACAACCCGTCTTCCGGCGGCGTGGGCGTTGAGGCGCCGGTGGTCGTGGAGCAGTTCGATGACCTCACGCTGGCCACGGTTGCGCAAACCTTCGATGGAGCTTCCCTGCTCATTTCCGTCGCAAGCTTCGCCGGGCAGCCCAGCTTGAGCCTCTCGGTGTATGACCTGATGAATTACGACGCGACCCAGGCCGCGCCGTCCATCACGCTCGCCGGAAGTTATGACGGCAACACAACGACCTGGACTCCTCTGCCCGATCTGCTCGAAAGCGGGCCGAGCGATGCAAATTTCGTGGTTGAAGTCGAATCGAGCGGCTCAGCCCGCTTGCGGTTTGGCGACAACACCAACGGGAAGTTCCCGGACAGCGACACAATTTTCACCGCATCCTATCGGATCGGCAACGGAACGCAAGGCAACGTGGGCGCCGAGAGCCTGACGTATTTCGCCGGCGATCCGCGGATCCAGGCCTGCACCAATCCGCTGCCAGCTTCGGGAGGCGTCGATCCCGAAACCAACGATCAGATTTGCCGGCGCGCTCCGCAGGCCTATCTGACCCAGGAGCGCGCCGTCACCATGGTCGATTACGAGAACGTGACGGAGAGCAATCCACAGGTGAAGCAAGCCGTGGCCACGCTGCGCTGGACAGGCAGCTGGTACACAGTCTTCATCGCCGCCGAGCCCGAGAACGCCGGCAACCTGACGCCGGCGCTCGCGAAGACGCTGACGAAAACCGTCAATCGCTACCGTCTAGCCGGCCAGGATATTCAGCTCGAATCGCCGCAATATGTGCCGTTGGAGATCACGCTGATCGTCTGCGTCGATCCCGAGTACTTCCAGGCCGATGTGAAGCAGGCGCTGTTGCAGGCGTTGGGCAGTGGGACGCAGCCGAACGGCCAGCCCGGCTATTTCGCCCCCGATAACTTTGCGTTCGGCCAAACCGCCTACCTCAGCCGCATCTACTTTGCCGCGCGCCAGGTGGCGGGAGTCACCTCGGTCAGGGCGAAGATCTTTCAGCCGCAAGGCGTGGCCACGCAGAGCTATCTGAACCAGGGCGAAATCCCTCTCGGGCCGTTGCAGATCGCGCGCATGGACAACGATCCCAGTTACCCCAACCATGGCCAGTTGACGCTGGTGATGCAGGGTGGAAAGTGAGCTGCCGATGAGTTGCACGGGCGCATCGGGTTGCACGTGCGGTTGCTGCGCGGGCGTTGCGGTGGAAACCCCGCAGGGCGAAAGCAATCTGCCCGGCCTCTCCGCCATCACGTACCGTACGGGAACCTGGGCCACTTTTAAGCAGTCCATGCTGGCGCGGCTTTCGAGCTCCGATTATCCGGCCCTCCAACAGCTCAAGACGCGCGACGACGATGACTTCAGCATCGCGTTGCTCGACGCGTCCGCCGTCATGCTCGACATTCTTACGTTTTATCAGGAGCGGTTGGCCAACGAGAGTTATCTGCGCACAGCCACACAGTTGCGCTCGCTCGTCGAGTTATCGCGACTGATCGGCTACCAGCCTGCTCCCGGCGTCGCCGCGCTCACTTACCTTGCTTTTACCCTCAAAGCCGTAAGCGGCCAGCCGCCCAACCCTTCCACACCAGCCATCACCATTCCGCAGGGAACGCAGGTGCAAAGCGTGCCGGCCCAGGGTCAGACCGCGCAGAAGTTCGAAACCTCCGCCGACATTCTCGCCAAGCCGGACTGGAACGCGCTGCCGGTGCAGTCGGCGAATCTTTGGACTCCGCCGGGCCATTCGAGCCTCTATCTCGCCGGCACTTCAACGCAATTGAATCCTGGCGATGCACTGTTGATTCTGGGCATCGCACGCGAAGAGGCGCAACCAGCCAGCTTGCCGAATGAGCAATGGGATGTGGTGATTCTCAACCAGGTCGCCGCCGACACGCAAAACAACATCACCTACGTCTCCTGGGACAAGCGGCTCACGCACGCTACCGGCAGCGGAGGCTCGCCCGGCGCATCGTCCTGGACCACCGCCAAAATTTTTGCGCTCCGCCAGAAGGCTGCTCTCTTCGGCAACAACGCGCCTAATCCATATCTCTTCACCAGCGCCAGTAACCCCGCGAAAACCAGTCTGCCGAATCTGATTAATGATTGCACTTCGACTTGGCAATGGATCTGGAATGGCTACGCTATCCAAGACAGCAATCACATTTACCTTGATGCTGCCTACGCCAAAATTGCCGTGGGAAGCTGGTTTGCGTTAGTTGTCGGCGGCACGGTTCAGCTCTACAAGGTTACGGCGGCTTCTACGCAGTCGCTAGCTGAATATGCGCTCAGCGCCAAAGTCACCAAGCTTTCCGCCGACTACAACGATACGAGCATCGCCGCAACATTCCCTTTACAGGGCACGGCAGTGCTGGGGCAAAGCGAGCAACTCACCGTGGCCGAGCAACCGCTCGGCCATCCGTTGTATGGAACCGTCGTCGATCTCCAGGATCTGTGTCCTGACCTGGCCGCTGTGCAGGCCGTGGCGCTCACCGGCAACGCGCAGAAACTCTCGGTGAACACCGCGGCGGGCGGACTGGTGTTCCAACCCGACGATCAAACAGGCAACCTCACTCTCGGTCCCGGCGACATCGTTACCATCGTCGATCCCACGCCGTTGCCATTTGAAAACGGCGCCGTCCCGCATTGGAGGCGCCGCAAAAAACAGCTTAATTTGCGCGTCTCCGATGCCAGCGGAAGAATCGGAACCGTTCAGGCGGCGCTCGAGGATTTCACGCTTGCCGACGCATCCAGCACGGACCCGGTGGTGCAGGAAGTCGCGCTGGTCAACTCGCTCGGTTTCAGCGACCGCCCTTATCCACACACGCAACTGCTGCTCGCCAACCCGTTGCTCAACTGCTACAACCGCGCCGTAACCACGGTAAACGCCAACGTGGGGCTGGCGACGGCCGGCGCCTCAGTAAGCGAAATCATGGGCAGCGGTTCGGCTTCGACGCCCGATCAAAGCTTCACGCTCAAGCAATCGCCACTCACCTATGTGCAGGCTGTCACACCCACCGGTCGCCAAAGCACGTTGGAGGTGTTGGCCAATGGCGTGCCTTGGACCGAAGTTCCCACTCTGTACGATCAAGGGCCATCGCAGCAAGTTTTTTCCACGCTGATTCAGCCCGGCGGCGTGGCCCTGGTTCAGTTTGGCGACGGCGTGGAAGGGGCCACGCTGCCCACCGGCCAGAACAATCTTCAAGCCAATTACCGCGTGGGTTCGGGCTTAGCCGGTAACGTAGCCGCCGGCGCCATCACCACGCTCATCGACCGGCCCGTAGGCGTGAGCGGGGTGATTAATCCGCAAGCCGCCACCGGCGGCCAGGATCCCCAATCGGTCAACGACATCCAAGCCAATGCGCCGCTCTCTGTGTTGACGCTGGGCCGCGCAGTTTCGATCACCGACTATCAGAATTTCGCGGCGACGTACGCGGGCATTGCCAAAGCCAACGCCATCTGGATTCCCAGTGGTCCTGGCCGCGGCGTGTTTCTCACCGTCGCCGCCGCCGGGGGCTCTGCTCTGCCGTAAGGCAATCCGACCCTCACTCAGCTCGTCGCTTCACTCCAGGCGTACGGCAATCCGTTGATTCCCGTCCACGCTTACTCGTTTCTCGAAACCCTGTTCAGCGTCACTGCCAATCTGACTTATCCGCCCGGCGCCAATCAGAGTGCGATCAACACCGTGAACACCGCGGTGATTACGGCGCTGCAAACCGAGTTCAGCTTCGCCAACCGCAACTTTGGCCAAGGCGTAAGCGCGGACGAGGTTGCGGCGATTATTCAAGGCGTTTCCGGAGTCGTCGCCGTGAACGTCACCGGAGTGAATCCGGGGCTGACCAGCAGCGCCGGCGACATCACCGGCAGCAACTGGAGTTTATCGGCCTACCAAACCTGGCAATCACAGCCCATTACGCTTACACGTCCTTCTTCCGGCGCACCCAACTGGATTTGTCCGTATGTGCCCATTGCCAATCCGACTCTGATGCCGAATCCGGCCGAGATTCTGGTGCTCAATCCCGATCCGAGCGCGGTGACGCTGGGGGTGATGCAATGAGTTTGCAAGGACTCGATCTGTTTAGCCTCCTGCCGGCTGTCTATCGCATCCGGGACGCGCAACTGGCGCAGGCGCAAACGCTGCTCACCGCCGCGGAATCCGCGGAGCTTGCCGCGCTGCAGGCGCTTACGCCTCCTTTGACCGCCGACGAGCAGACCCAACTCAACCAGCTAACCGCGAAAGCTGCACGCGGCCCGCTGCAATCGCTGCTCATGGTGATCCAGGAGCAGTTAAAGGCGATGGCCTACGACCTCGATCAGCTTTATAACGATCAGTTCATTGAAACTTGCGCCACATGGGTCATTCCGTACATCGGCGATCTCATCGGCTACCAATCCATCGCTGGAATTGCGCCTTCGGTCGATAATCCGCGTTCCGAAGTCGCCAACACCATCTCATTTCGCCGCCGCAAAGGAACGGTGCTGGTGATGGAGCAGTTGGCGCGCGACGCCACCGGCTGGGGCGCGCATGCGGTGGAGTTTTTCCGCATCCTCGGCGACACGCAGTACATGAACCATGTTCGCCTCGACAATTACTATGCGCCCGATCTGCGCCGCTGGCAGCCTAGCCTCTACATCGATACGGGCTTCGACCGCACCGCGCACAAAGTGGACGTGCGCCGCATCGACACGACGATTGCGCTGGAGCAGGGCCGGTACAACATTCAAAACATCGGTATCTTTCTCTGGTCGTTGAGCGCCTTCAGCGTTACCAAGGGCGCGCCAGCGGCCATCGATACAAACGCCGCCGGCCATCCCCTCCTCTACACCTTCAATCCGCTGGGCATGGACATCCCGCTCTTTCACAAAGCGGATTCGCAAGGTGCGGACATCACCGCCCCCGCGCAACCCTACAACGTGGCCGATCGCCTGCGCCGACGCGTGCTGTGCGCCGACCTTCAGCAGGGTGTGGGCGCCACCTACTACGGCCCGGGCGCCAGCCTGGCGTTGTGGCTCGACGGCAACCTGCTTAATCCTTACCAGATTCAGGTGTGCGAGCTGGCCGCGGCGGACGGAAGCTGGATCAATTTGCCGGCCACCAACGCCTACGCCGCAACCGTCGACCCTGAATCGGGCCGCATGGCTTTGCCCGCGTCGTCTTCGGCCACCGCCGATCTGGCGGTTTCGTATCAGTACGGATTCAACGCGCCCATGGGTGGCGGCGAATACGCGCGCTCCGCCAATCCCAACGGCTTCATCGTCACCGATGAAGCTCACATTTTTCCGTTTCCTGACACCGCCGCGCCGGCCCGCTACAACAGCCTCCAGCAAGCCATCGACTATGCCCTCGAGCAGCTTGGGGTGAACGGCCAAGCCGCGGTCGGAATCGGACCTACGCAAACCATCTCCAATACCGGAACGCCCGCTCTCACGCCGGCGCTCACGATCGACGTTCCCGCCGGCGCCACACTCGAGCTCCGCGCCGCCGATGGCGCGCTGACCACGCTGCTCGTGGATGAAGAAATTGCCGTGACCGGCGGACCATCCAGCACTTGCGTGCTCAACGGACTGCTCATTGCGTCGCCCAAGCCCGCCTTGAGCGCGGGCAAGCCCTCCGCTGCGGCTCTGGTGCACGCCCCGGCGCAGATGCCCAACGGAAGTCCAAACCAGCTCGGCCAGCTCAGCCTCACCCATTGCACGCTGGTTCCCGGCTGGTCTGTGTCCATCGCCGCTGCGCCTCAGTTCCCCGATCTGCCCGCATTGATCGCCGAACCCTCCGGTTTGAAACTCGTGCTCACACTATCGATTTCCGGCGCGCTCCAGACCGGCGAATTTGTAACCGCGACCGCCTGCGACAGCATCGTCGACGCGACGGCGAACACCAGCGTCGCCTACACATCCGTCAACGGCGCCAACGGCGGCGCCGGCGGCGCACTGACGCTGCTTGGTTGCACGGTGATCGGAAAGGCGCACGCGACCGAACTCACCCTGGTTTCGAACAGCATCTTCTGGGCCAAGCTGGAGACCGGCGATACCTGGGCAGCGCCGTTGATCGCCGACCGCAAACAAGCCGGATGCGTGCGCTTCAGCTTTTTGCCCGTCGGCGCGGTCACGCCGCGGCAATTCAAATGCGTCGAGCAGGCGCTGGCTTCAGCCCAGCCCATTTTCTTCTCGCTGCGTTACGGCGCGCCCAATTACGCCAAGCTTCTCGCGGCCACCAGCAGCGCCATTCGCCAGGGCGCCTCGGATGGCGGCGAAATGGGCGTCTTCCACTTTTTGCTCGCTCCGCTGCGCGAGACCGACCTTCGCGTCCGGCTCAACGAGTATCTGCCGGTCGGATTGGAGTTTGGCATTGTTTACCAGAACTGACAGGAGGCGGCGATGAGCTTCGACACCAGCCGGTTTATTTTCGACCCATGGAATGACTACAGCGGAGTGGTGATGGAGCAGGGACGCCTCCAGCTCGACTCCGACTGGAACGAGTGGCTTGCCGAGCTCGCGCGCCGCATCCAGGCCGGCACGCTCGATACCCTGGGCCGCGCCGTTTACCCGGCCACCACGCCTTTTGCTTTTCAGATCACCGTCACTACTGACTTGAGCGGCGCGAACCATGTCAACATCGGTCCCGGCCGTATGTACGTGGACGGGCTTCTGGCCGAGAATCACGGCGCGCAGAGCAGCGCGCAATGGGATCCGGCTCTCGCCGAGCTTTCGGGCTCCCCGCAGCCGCCCGGAACCTCGCCCACCGGAACCATCGACTACGAGGCGCAACCCTACTACCCCAACGCGCCTGCCATCGGGCAAGGAGCTCTCGCCGGCAATGGCCCTTTTCTCGCTTATCTCGACGTGTGGAAGCGGCCGATCACCTACCTTGAAGACCCGAACCTCATCGATGCCGCCGTGAACGTCGACACCACTGCCCGCGTGCAGACGGTGTGGCAGGTCAAGCTCGCGGCAGTGCCCTCCGGCGCCACCTGCGCCAGCGTCGCGGCCAATCCTCCATGGCCCGGCCCATCCCTCGGCCAGCTCACCAATAATTACGCCGGGGCCGGCTCATCAGGCCCCTGTTGCCTGACCAGCGGAACCGGCTACACGGGCATGGAAAACCAGTTCTACCGCGTGGAAATTCATCAACCCGGCATTCCCGCCACGGATAATACCTATCCGCTCAAGGGAACCGGAACCGCGACCTTTAAATGGTCGCGCGACAACGGCTCCGTCCAAACCGGCGTGACCGGCATTCAGACCGTGACCAATTCGCTCAACAACAAGGCTGCGCAACTGACCGTCCTCAGCCTGGGGCGCGACCAAGTGCTCGGGTTTGCTCCCGGCAACTGGATCGAACTGATCGACGACGATCTCGAATTGGACGGCCAGCACGGCGAACTGCACCAGATCGACAGCGTCGATTTCTCCGCGAAAACCATCACTCTCGTCGATATGCTGCAAACGCCGGCGAATTTTCCCGTCGACGGATCGAACCAAACCACGCCCTCGCGCCATACAAGGATCACCCGCTGGGACCAGTCCGGCCAGATCTATCAAACCACCTCCACGCCCGGCCAGAACACTCTCTGGATCGATCTCGGCGCCACGGGCGCCACGGGCGATATTCCGGTTCCCGCTCCGGGAACCACGCTGATCCTCGAAAACGGCATCAGCGTCACCTTCGGTCCCAATGCGACGACCCAATTCAACATCGGCGATTTCTGGAATTTTTCCGCCCGCGCCTCCACCGGCTTGATCGACCCGCTCACCAACGCCTACCCGCGCGGCATTCACCATCACTACGCGTCGCTCTCCATCGTCAGTTTTTCGCCCAACAGCTTTCCCGATTGCCGCACCAAATGGCCGTCGCCGGGCGAGACGGGTTGCGGCTGCTGCACCGTTACCGTAGGCGATGGCGTGGACAGCGTCGGCCAATACACCTCCATCCAGACCGCCATCAACGCCCTGCCCGCGGCGGGCGGCGAAGTCTGCATTCTGCCCGGGCGCTATTACGAGAACGTCTTCATCCAGGGCCTGCAAGACGTGGTCATTCACGGCTGCGGCTGGCAAACCCGCGTGGCTTCGGCGGCGCTGGCGCCGGGCTATAAACCGCCGAGTCCGTCCTCAGGGGGAAGCTCCGCCACCACCATGAACGCCGTGATCTCCATCGCCGATTCGCAGCACATCGAGTTGCGGGGATTCGCCGTAGAAGCGGCAACGGGCGAGGCCGGCATTCTTCTCGATGGCACCGGAGCGCTGATCGCCTCGCCGCCCGCGGCCAGCTCGGCCAGTAAAACAGCCCAGCCCGCGGCGACGGGCGTGATCTACTTTGACGATGTTCTTGGGGTTCTCGACGCCACCGTCGAAGATATCGTCCTCACGGCATCCACGCTTCCCGCTCTCCTCGCTAAGCGCACGGGCGTTCTCAAGGTGCGCGCAATCCGCGTCGCCATGGCTAACGTGCAGAGCCTCTTTCCCGCCGTCTGGATGAGCGGCGAGGAGATTGAATTCGTGCGCAACCGGGTCGGCCTCCAAACCACGGCCAATCTCAACGATTGGATTCCTGCATCGGTCTACGCTGACCTCCAAGCCGACGCGAAGAACGCGGGCTCCAGTCTTCAGGAAGGCTCCGACATCCTGCATCCGGGAGGCATCCAAATCGCCGGCGCCGCCGATCTCGTGCGGGTCGCCGAAAACTGGATTCAAGGCGGTCTGCGCAACGGCGTCACGCTGGGCAGCTTCACCGTCCTCGACGACAACGGCAATGACGCCGGTTACACCCTGGGTCTCACCGTTGCGCTTGAAAGCGAGCAAACAGAGCAAGGCACGCTGCTCAGCCCCACATCCTATCCCGGCTTGCAAGGCAGCAAAATTGTCGCCGGCGGACTCTTGAGCCAAATCTCCATCGACCGCAACACGATCGCCAACTTCGGTCTGTGCGGCATCGGCCCGGTCGGCTTCTTCGATCTCAGCACGATTCTCGAAGTGATCGCGATCGAAGATCTGAGCATCACCGCGAACACCATTGTTGACACCGTAGGCCGCGCCACCGACAACACCCTCAGTTCCTTCCTTGGTTACGGCGCCATCTGCCTGCCCACCGTAGAGGACCTCATCGTCCGCGACAACGTCCTCACCAACTGGGGCCTGCAGCCCGGCTTGGGCGTCACCGGCATCTTTCTCCTTCACGGCGAGACCGTAGAGATCAGCCGCAATCAAATTGTCGACAACCGCGACTGGGCCGACGCCTCCACGCCCGACCAGACCGGAAATCCGACCGAGACCGCCGGCGCCATCTCCATTTTGATGGTTACGCCGCCCACGCTCGCCTCCGATTTGAGGGGCTTGCTCGCCTTATCCATCTTCGAGCCGGGTCTGCCGGCCTTGCGCCTCGAAGAGAACCTCGTGCGCGTCTCCTTGGGCCAGGCGCTCACCGTTCTCGGCTTTGGACCATTCTCCATCTCCGACAATCACTTCAGTTGCGGCGGCAACATTCCAGGCACAGCGGCCTCAGTCCTGCAAACCGTAACGATTATGAACTTCGGCGTGGCCATCGAGCTCATTGCCCCCTCCGCGCCCTCCAATCTCGCCGGTCAGGCCGCTACTGGATCCGTTGGATCCGTCGGATTCAATTCCGGGCCGAGCTTTGTCTCTTCGAGCGGCGCGGTGATGTTCACCAGCAACTACTGCCAGTTGGAAGTGCGCGAAGTGCCCCAGACCAGCTTCGCCTCGGTGATGATCATCTCCCTCGACCATCTCATTTTCTCCAATAACCACTGCTGGATCGACGCCAATGTTGATACCCTGGGCAGCGGCATGACCGTCGATGCATTCCTGTTGGCTGGAACTCTGAATGTGGTCAGCAACCGTTTCCAGGAGGCGCAAAACGCCGTCGATCTCTCCGCCTTGACCATCGGACTGCTCAACATTACGTCACTGAACATCTCCACGTATTGCATCTGGCCCCTCGGGGCAAAGGTGCTTTACAACAACCTTTCCGCCGCCAACATCATCGATCCAGGAATCTGCAATGTGTTCAATCCGAAAGAGTGAACGCGGAAGTCGATTCACCGGGAAAGGACGGCCAAAATGAGCACACCACCGGGATCCACGCCAGACAAGCCGGCCACGCCAGCCGCTGCCTCCGCAGCTCAATCGGGAACACCGGCAGCACCAGCGAAATCGCCTGCCTCGGCCACGGCAGCGGCGCCGGACAAGCCGTCTGCACCAGCCCCGCCAACCGCGCCGGCCACATCGGCTACCCCAGCCGCTCCTGCTGCCCCTGCGGCGCCCCTTGCCCCGGACAAACCTCCCGCCTCGACCGCACCGGCCGCTCCGGGCACACCCTCCGCCACAAGCGCACCATCTGCCCCAGGCGCACCGTCTGCGTCGGGCGCACCATCTGCGTCGGGCACAACATCTGCGTCAAGCGCACCATCTGCTCCAAGCGCACCATCTGCTCCAAGCGCACCATCCGCTCCGAGCGCACCTGCCGGATCGGGAACACCCTCCGCACCGGCCCCGCCGGCTGCGACTACTACGTCGCCCACGGACAAAATCACCGCGGCGCTCAACAAGACCCTTGCCGCCGCCGACAGCTCCGCCGCCGGCACGGTGCAGAATCTGAAGCTGGTGCATCAGGCGCGCCTTTCCCAGCTCACGCGTACGGCCGCAGCGCTCAATGCCAAATACGGCGCCACCGATTCGAGGACCGTGGCCGCCGAAGCGGCGGTCACGGCCCAGTCGGCTGCCGTCTCCCGCATCGCCGTCGCCAGTCAACAAGCCGCCACCTCGGCGCCGACCGTGGCTACGGGCGGCTGGGCGCTCCACGGCCGGGTTTACGACGCGCAGTTGGAGCCATCTGCCAAGTTCACGGTTTACCTGGTGAACAGCCAAAAGGCATACCAGGCGCAGTATGGGTTCGCATATACCGACGACACCGGCTACTTTCTCATCAATTACGCCCCGGTCGCCGGCCAGGCGGCTTCCGCTGCAAGTCCGCTGTACGTCGCGATCGTCGACGACAAGGCAGCGCCCGTCTATCTCGCCACAACGGCATTTCAACCTGCCACGGGCAAAGCGACCTATCAAAACATCACCCTCGCTGCCGGAGATACGCCGCTGGGCGATCCGCCTGCGGATATCCGCCAAATCGCCTTACCGCCTCAGCCCAAGAGCTCCTGATGACGCCGATGCGCGGTTCGCGGATAGAATCAAACCGGTAAAGGGAGCGAGCACCTTTGCGCATCGCGCAACTTTCGTGGGAGGGTGTAAGCGCGCTCTTACCAGCTATCATCGATAGCGGTGATGCAAGTCTTCTGGGTCCAGGGAAATCCTCCGGTGGCTTTGGCCATCGTCCTTTGTCCGCGCGCCGACAATCAGCTCGCGGACGAAATGCGCATTATCCGCCAAAGCGGCGTCGATACGCTGGTCTCGCTCCTCGAACCCAACGAAGCGGCGTGGATGGGGCTCGCGGACGAAGGACCGCTCGCCGAACTCGCCGGCATGCGTTTTCTCGGATACCCGATCCGCGACGCCAGCGTTCCCCGGGATACCGCCAGCTTCAGAAGCTTCGTGGCCCGTCTAGCGGAGAGGCTGCGCGCCGGCGAACGCATCGGCTTTCATTGCCGGGGCTGCATCGGCCGGGCGCCGATCACCGCCGCTTGTACGCTTGTCCAGCTGGGCTGGGCGCCGGCAGCAGCTATCGCCGCCATTACTCGGGCGCGCGGCTGCACGGTTCCCGACACCGTGGAGCAGCACCGCTGGATCATGGACTATAAGGCGGAGCCGTGAGCAGGCCGGTTGTGGACCTGAGCTTTCCCTGCCGCTGGCAAGCGGAAATCCTCGCTGCGCGGCCCGCGATTCTGCCGGCGTGGCGTTTTGTCTATCCGCGCCAGGCCGAAGAGGTCGAACGCGGCGCGCTGGAGGTGCTGATCCGGCCTGATGCACCGAACCAGGAACATTGCCCGGAGCATTCGCCGGGCGCGCAGCAATTTCTCGCCACTTGTGCGCTCGGCTTCCGCGATCCGGTTGCGCCCACCGGGGTTTGGTCGACTCCCAACCCGGACGAAATCTGCGCGGTTTCGGGAGGGTACGCGTACCTCATCGACACCACCGCGCCGGAACGGTTCACGATGCTTCCTTACCGGCCCGTGTTGGAAGTGCTCCCCGCGGTTGCCGAGCGCCTGTTACTGTTCGTGGGCCATCGATCCATTCTGGCTTGGGGAACGGCCGGCCAAGCCTGGGAATCCGCAAAGCTTTCCGATGAGGGCGTGACGATAACCGGCATCGAGAGAAGCACTTTGCACGGAACCGGCTGGGAGATGCGAACCGACAAAGAAACACCATTCGCGCTCGACCTGCGAAGTGGCTTGCCCATTTCACCGGCTGCTCGCGCGCCGGGAACTCGGTAGGCGCATTACTTTTTCTTTTCGAGAACAGCGTCGATGCTGTATCGCCCCGCCCCGGCCAGAAACAGGGTCAGCGATGCGGCCATGAAAAGGATGACCAGCTCACCTCCTCCACCCTGCCGGCCAAAGACGCGCAAGTGAAGCACAAAAACCAAGACGACACCGGTGTTGACGAAGACGATGAGCGCGGCCCATCGCGTGAAGAGGCCCAGCGCGAGGAGCAGAGAGCAGATGCCGTCCGACAGGGTCGCAAACAGCAGGCTGGGCACTGGCCCGATGTGCAGCGGATTGGGAAAATGCGCCGCCATCGCGTGAAAGTGGAAAAGCTTTTCCATGCCATGCCTTAGTACCTATCCATTTGAATCCTGCACATTTTGCGCAGAATATTTCTGGCGATGTACGTTTCGGTCAGTATTCATGCGGGATTTCGGCATTTTTTCAAAGGCTCCAACTTTCGGGAAAATGCCAGGTTTTGGTTCCGGCTACGCCGGGTTAGGAAAAGGGAAATCCCTGCAATCAGTCGAAGAGCCAATAAAGCGCAGTCGGGGCGCACGGGGACGGCCTTGAAGAGCAAAAACCGCTTGAGCATAAGGGCCTCGTTTGCGAGGAAGGGGCAATAAGTGCGGGAAAAGCGATGATCCGAAGCTAAAGAGGAGCGCAAGGATTGTCAAGCCGGGTAAATTGCAGGAACGTGACTGGCGGCAGCGGGAAGAATCGACGCGTAGGCCGCGTAAACGCTTTCAAACACCGAGTCCCAACTGGCCGTCAGCGCGTACGCTCTCGCCGCCTGGCGCATGGCCGCGTGCCGCCCGGGGTCCGCAAGAATTTCCGCGATCGCTGGGGCAAAATCCCCGTCGGGCACAATGCGCCCCGTCTCTCCGTCGCGCACAATCATGCGCGGGCCGCCGTGGGGTGTCACGATGGCCGGTACGCCGCTGGCTAGCGCCTCAAGCACTACGTTGCCAAAGGTGTCGGTGTGCGAGGGGAAGACGAACAGATCCATATTGGCGTACGCGGCGGCAAGCGCCTCTCCGCGCAATACGCCGGTGAACTCTGCCCGGTGCAGCCTCTCGCGCAGCCAACTCTCGTCACCGCCGTGGCCGACAACGAGAAACCGGAATGCGTCTATCCCCATTCGCTCCAGGTCGTCCTGCATATTTACCAGCAAGGCGATATTCTTCTCCACCGAGAGCCGGCCGACATAGCCCAGCACAGGAATGCGGTCTCCGGGGGTGCGGTTGCGCATCGCCGGATGGAAGATCTCCGCATCGACCCCGCGCGTCATCCGGTGACAGGGCCGGCGCGTGGCTTCGGCAAGTTGCGCGCACAGCTCCGGGTTGGGCGCGAAAAGCACTCGTGCGCGGGAATAGAAGCTGGCCACGGCGGCCATCGCCAGGCTTTCAATCTTCTGGCTCGCTGCGGCGGAGTGGCGGGCGGAAAACCTGCTCACGAGCCGGTTCGCGCGCCGCGCGGCGTACTCATGGACGTTGGTGTGCCAACTGGCCGCCAACGGCAAGCCAAGATAGTGCGCCAGCCCGGCGCCCAGAATGCCAATTTCACTCGGACCGGTGATATGAATCAGATCGGGCCGGAACCGCCCCAGGGTTTCGCCAATCAACGGCGTGTGGCGCATGAAGACGGGGTCAAAGCGAAGGTCCTTTTCGAGCGCGAACGAAAGGATGCCGCGAGGCAACTCCAGAGTCCAAACACTGCCTTCTTCGCGAAACGCCTGGGCGCGGTCTCCGGCGCGGACGCACAAGAAAGGAAGGTCTCGCCGTCGCGCGAAAGCCTCGAAGTAGCGGCTGGTATGCGCCACCCCGTTGACTTCATGAAAAGAATCGGGAAAATACGCGACGCGCGGTTGAGCCATCATCCGATAAGCAGAGCCGGTCCCGCCAA
This sequence comes from Acidobacteriaceae bacterium, assembly GCA_030041305.1. GTDB lineage: Bacteria > Acidobacteriota > Terriglobia > Terriglobales > Acidobacteriaceae > Telmatobacter. The sequence goes on along the minus strand of JASHOC010000050.1, from coordinate 5,682 downwards.
TCCTGCAAACCTCGCCACCAACGTTGACTCCGCCAACGCCTCCCACCCCGCTGAGCCCAATCGCTACTCAAACTCGCCGAGGGCCAGTCGCAATTGGTGCGATTCGCTCCACGCCATGCGCAGGCTGCCGGCGACCAAGCCCCGGCTCATCAATTGCACCAACCCGATCACGCCGGCAAGCGCTTTCGGCGCCGATCCTTTGGGCCAGATTTCGCAGACCGGCCGGATGACTCCGTTGGCGTCGGGATGAAAAACGCGCTCGTCCCAGGTGCGGGAACCCGGCGGGAATTCAGGGTAATGGCGAACCGCATCCACGGTCGATTGCAGAATGCGGTGCTTCCACGGTTCGGCGTACTGGGGCAGAAACAAAACATTGCTCTTGCGGTTGCGGCGGATTTCGTGGATAAACTCGGTAAAAGTGGAGGCGTTGGTCAGGTTCACCGTCGCGTTGGGCTCCACGCCGTGGCGATCGCCGCCGGAGATCAGCAGCATGTTCCACTTCTCGGCGAGCCGGCGCACCCCGCGGTTCTCGTCCCAGTTGCGCAGCCCATTCAATTCCAAGGCGTGCAGGTAGGCGCCGTTCTTTTGCAGGAACTCGTTCACCAGGAATTCGTGCTTTTCTTTGCCGATCAGGTAAAGGTCCCACATGGGGTGGTTGAAGACCACCAGCACGTTCGGCTCGAGGTGGAGTGCGGCGAGAATCTCAGTGAGGCGTGCATCGCTCGGTTGCGCGGTGAACTCCTTCAGGGTCGCCATCCACCCGGCCGCCTTGGCGCTGGGCAGGTTGTGGATGCCAAGATGAAAGGACTGCACTCCGCCATAAGGCGCACTCCACTCCACCGAGACGGGAATCTGCCGCGCGCTGGGGACAGTCCGCAACAGCATGGGAGCGTTGATATTGTCGTGATCGGTGAGGGAAACCATGGGCGCCACGTCCAGCTTTTCGATCTGGCGCATCTCCAGGTCGAAGGCCAGCTTTGGGGTCATAGGTGGGGTCCAATAGCTGGCGGCGTAGTTGATCGCGATTCCATGGATCTGCTCGGCGCGGCGCTCGTAACGGGCGAGCACTGGCCGCAAAATGGGAAACTGATTGCCGAAGTTGGCCAGAAAATCCAGGGTTTCCTGGGATTGGTTGGTGTGGCTGTGCAACGAAACCCCGGTCCGAAAACCTCTGGCTGCGTTTCTGTCGCGCCACATGTATGAGATGGTTGAACTTGGCATACCCGGTCCCCCCTGTCTCCAGTTTTCCGGATTGCTGCGGATAGTATCCATGAGCGACCGTGAAAGCGGGGTTAAGATCGCGAAAATTACCGATCAATTGAGAAAGGAACCGAAAGAGTTACTATCAATCCCGGAAAAGCGCCCCAAAATCCCGCTGAAACGCCAAACCTCCTCAATGAACCTTGGCTCGGACTGCAGCGCCAACACGCCCTAGGCCTTCGCCACAGCGAACTTCGGCCATCTTCTTCAGATTACCCCGGACACTCGACGGTTGGTTGGGCACGAAACCAAATGATCGGGGTTCAAAGGCAATCCCGGCAGCCCGGCAGCGGTCCCCTGATGACATTGGGGCCTGCGAAAAGGGCCGCTCCTGGGAGCAGCCCTCCTTGACCTTCCGCCAGGGTCGAATTTTCTCTGCCGCCGGTTACGCCGGAGATGGCGAACCCTCCGGAAGTCCACTCCCACCCCGGCTTTCGGGTTTGAGAACCTGCTGCGGAGTGCCGCTGGTGTCGCTGGGTGAAGCCAACACCGAGCGCATCGGAGGCAGTTCCCTGCCCTCGATGAGCAACTTCACCTCTTCGGCATCGATCGTTTCCCGCTCCAGCAGCGCCGCTGCAACGCGATGCATTGCGTCCTGGTGCGACTCGAGAATCGAGTGCGCCGATTGATAGGCTTCGTCGATGAGACGGCGCACTTCCAAATCGATCTGCCGCGCCGTTTCCTCACTGAAGTCGCGGTGCTGGGCGATTTCGCGGCCCAGGAAGATCTGCTCTTCCTTTTTGCCGAAAGTCAGCGGGCCCAACCGGCTCATTCCGTACTCGCACACCATGCGCCGGGCCAGGTCGGTGGCGCTTTCGATGTCGCTGCCCGCGCCGGTGGACATTTGCTGCAGGAAAATCTCTTCGGCGACCCGTCCTCCGTAAGCCGTGGCCAGACGGGTCTCGAGATATTCGCGCGTGTAGTTGTGTCGGTCGTCGGGCAGATAAACGGTAACGCCCAGCGCCATGCCGCGCGGGATGATGGTGACCTTGTGAATCGGGTCGGAGTGTTCACGCAGGAATGAGACCAGCGCGTGTCCGGCCTCGTGATAAGCGGTCACGCGTTTTTCCTCGTCCGTGAGCAGCATGGACTTGCGCTCGGCGCCCATCAGAACCTTGTCCTTGGCCAACTCGCAGTCGTACATTGTGACCTGTTTGCGATTGGCCCGGGCGGCGTTCAGCGCGGCTTCATTGACCATATTGGCCAGATCGGCGCCGCTGAAGCCCGGCGTTCCGCGGGCCAGCACATTCAGGTTGACGTCGTCGGCGATGGGCACCTTCTTTACGTGGACGCGCAGGACTTCCTCGCGTCCGCGCACGTCCGGGAGTCCCACCACCACGCGCCGGTCAAAGCGGCCCGGGCGCAGCAGAGCGGGATCCAGGACGTCCGGCCGGTTGGTGGCGGCCACCAGAATCACCCCATCGTTCGATTCGAAACCATCCATTTCCACGAGCAGTTGGTTGAGCGTTTGCTCGCGCTCGTCGTGTCCGCCGCCCAGGCCGGCGCCGCGGTGACGGCCTACAGCATCGATTTCATCGATGAAGATGATGCAGGGCGCATTCTTTTTGCCCTGTTCGAAGAGATCGCGAACACGGCTCGCGCCCACGCCCACGAACATCTCCACAAAGTCAGAACCGGAAATCGAGAAGAAAGGAACGTTCGCCTCGCCGGCCACCGCGCGCGCCAGCAGGGTTTTGCCGGTTCCCGGAGGTCCCACCAGCAGCACGCCCTTGGGAATGCGCCCACCCAGCTTCTGGAATTTTTGCGGCTCGCGCAAATACTCGATGATTTCCTTTAGCTCTTCTTTGGCTTCATCCACACCCGCCACGTCTTTGAACGTGACCTTCTTCTGCTGCATCGACAGGAGTCGGGCGCGACTCTTGCCAAACGAAAGCGCTTTGTTACCCCCCGACTGCATTTGCCGCAGCATGAAGAACCAGATGGCGCCAAGGAGAACAAAGGGGCCGACGTTGAACAGCAGGGGGAGAAGGATGTTGCTTTGCGGTTCCTTGATGGAGAAGTTGACCTTGGCGTCGAGCAACGCCTTTTCGAGGTCTTCGTAGCTACTGGGGATCGTGGTGTGAAATTCTTCTTTGGGCGACGCCTTCAAATGTCCACGAAGTTCATCGCCCTGAATGGTCGCGTCGAGGACCTGGCCGCTCTGCACCTTCTCGAAGAGCCCGGAGTATGGAACCTCCGGGTTCTTGCCCATGTTCGCGCCTCTCTCTACCACGCCCCACAGCAACATGAGGCAGATGAGGATAAACACCCAGAACATGATGGTTTTGACGCTCGAATTCACCACTACCTCTTCCCGGCGAAGATGGGCCGATCCTCCACCCTCATCCCTTAGACGTCTGCTCCAACGGCGAAGTTACAGAAAGATACACCCCTGCGTCGGGCGCAATCCCCCTCCCGCCGGCTTGAGCGGTAACTCCGATTTTACTCCCAAAGCGGCTGAATCTCCGTGACCTGCGCAATCCTCGGCTCACGGAAAACTCCCACTTTCAGGGGACCGGGCCCCCAGGGAATCACCTCTCCCCCGAGATTACATCCTGGGTAGGCGTGGCGCCTTCGCCGTCGAGAAGGGTCGCGACAACGGCGACGCCCGGCTCCAGCTCAATCTCGACTCCTTTCATCCAGATGATCCGGCCCTCGAACTCCAGCACCGGCCAAACCGCGCGTCCTGATCCCGTAACCCGCTTGCGTTCCAACACTTCCTTGACCTTGTGCACGCCACTGGAGTAACGCAGCCGGACCCGGTCGCCGGGGCGCCAGTTCCGTAATCGGGCCGTCCGCCCCGGCTTCCAATGATCGGATTCATCCGGCGCGTCCGAAGTCTCAACCCCGGCGGTCGCGATGTTGAGGCGCAGACCGAAGGCAGGGGCGATGACTTCGCCGGGAATGCTGATTTCATATTCCGGCGAGGCGGCGTTTCGGCCCTTGCTCCGCATCACCAACCCGCGGCCGGTGGTAAGCCGCAATTCGCGGTGTGTCCGCTCCGCGCACAGCCCACTTTCCAACTCGCGCCTTTCGCCTGGCCGCCCTGTGAGCGCCAGCGTGCGGAATGTCTCCACTGCCGCGAAATCGGCGGCCGTTCCGAGCTCTTCGGCCGCGTGGCGCACGAGACGCCTCTGCAGGGCGGCGGGAAGCGCTTCAAGACGGGTAATTTCGAGGGCCAGGCCTTCGCCCGCCGTCCTTCCACCGCCGCGGACCGGCCGGCCAACAAGGAGCAGTTGCGGCGCCAGCCGAGCCAGTTCCGACTGCCACCACGCCTCTTCGTCGCGCGCCAGCTCCGCCATGTGCGCCAGGTGTTCGCGAAGCCGTGGATTCCAGTTTTCGAGCAAAGGCAGCAGCTCGTGTCGGATGCGGTTGCGTGTAAAGCTCAAATGCCGGTTCGACGAGTCCTCCCGCCAGCTTTGTCCCAGCGAGGCCAGGTAAGCCTCGATTTTGGCCCGCGTCACGCCCAGCAGCGGGCGCAGGATGCGTCCCTCTGAAAATTCCAGGACGGGACGGATGCCGGCAAGGCCCCCGGTCCACGCGCCGCGCAGAAATTTGGCCAGAACGGTTTCGGCCTGGTCATCTCGGGTGTGCGCGGTCGCGATCGCGTCGAGCTGAGCCTCAGTCATGAGCCGGCGAAACCATTGATAGCGAAGGCGGCGCGCCGCTTCCTCCAACGTTTCGCGGGCCTTGCCGGCTTCGGGACGGGCCTGTGCTTCCGCCGCGGTATCGACGTGGAACTCGTGAAGTGGCACGCCCAGCCGGGCCGACAATTCCCGGCAAAAGGCCAGATCGGCGTCCGCCTCCGCCCCGCGCAGGCCGTGGTGCAGGTGCGCGGCATCAAGCACCAGGCCCAGTTCCGCTTTCCGCTCGACAAGAACGCACAGCAGAGCCACGGAATCCGCCCCGCCGGACAGACCGACGGCCAAACGCAGGCCAGGCTGCAGCAGGGTTATGTCAACCGGGAGGCTGCCGGACGTCTTTGGGCCAGAAGCAGTGCGCACCAGAGGATCATAGCGCGGGACGCACAAATACGAGCTTTTGCCTTCCAGGTCCAAACTCCTAACTTCTCGAGGCAATAGGCCAGTTCGCCCATTCCCGATTCTCCGCATAAAGGGATTGCCATCCGGCTGAATCCGCCAACGGAAAGAGCTATGGCTTGAAGCGATGAGCTGGCTTCTCAGTGCTATATATCCACTATAAGTACCAGCTGAGGCAGGTGACTGACAGGGCAAACGCATCTTAAACGCTATATGCAGCGGGAGATAGTGGGGATGAGATGGGGACATGGAGAGTCCCCTGAGCTATTTCGCCGAGTTGAAGGACCCGCGGGTGGAGCGGACGCGGGAGCACCTTCTGGAAGAGATACTGCTCATCGCCATCGCCGCGATTCTAAGCGGAGCCAACGGCTGGAATGAAATC